>CAJLLX010000005.1 GCA_905207535.1 uncultured Muribaculaceae bacterium
GGCACGGTAACGTGTACCGTCTTCGGCCTCAAGGCGGGGATCGGCAACCCGGTGTTCGGCAAACTCGATGCACTCCTCGCCTCGGCCTGCCTCTCCATCGGTGCTGTCAAAGGGGTAGAGTTCGGCATGGGTTTCGACGGGTGCTCACGCTATGGAAGCGAGGTAGCCGACTGCTACACCATTTCCGACAAAGGCACCCCCCTACTCACCTCCAACAATTCGGGCGGCATACAAGGCGGCATCTCCAACGGCGCTCCCCTCATCATCCGCCTCGCTGTCAAACCCACCCCTTCCATTGCCAGGCCGCTGCAGGCGCTCAACGACAGCGGAGAAGTGGTTCCGCTCACCACCCGAGGCCGCCACGACCCCTGCATCCTGCCGCGCATCCTCCCGGTGGTCGAAGCCATGGTGGCCATCACCCTCCTCGATGCCAACCTCGCATCCTCGCCGACTATCCCCGGCGCGGTAACTACTTGCTGATCCCTGCCATGCCCACCGCTAAGCCTTATCGCGACTACGCCGACTTCCTCGCCGGCTTTTTCCCCGGCAAGATGCAGAAACTCACTGTCGATGCGGGCTTTACGTGCCCCAATCGCGATGGCACCGTGGGCCGCGGAGGGTGCACCTACTGCAACAACGCCTCCTTCTCGCCCTTAGCGGGGATGCGACGGCAGTCGGTCACCGACCAGCTCGAGGCCGGCAAGCGATTTTTCGCCCGCAAATACCCCTCAATGCGCTATTTGGCTTATTTCCAAAGCTATACCGGCACCCACGGCGACCTCACCACCCTCCTCGCCGACTATCGCGAAGCTCTGGCGGTAGACAAAGTCGACGGGCTCATCATCGGCACACGCCCCGACTGCATCTCACCCGAGCTCCTCTCCGCCTTCACATCGCTCGGCGCTCCGGTTTTCATGGAATATGGAGCCGAAAGCTCCCACAACTCCACTCTCGACCTCGTCAACCGCTGCCACACCTGGGAGCAGACCGTAGAAGCCGTACGCCTCACGGCCTCTTACAATATCCCCGTCGGACTCCATTTCATCATGGGCCTCCCCGGAGAAAGTCGCGACATGATGCTGGAAACGGTGCGACGCGCCGCCCGCCTCCCCGTCTCCACCCTCAAATTCCACCAGCTCCAGATCATCCGGGGCACCCGGCTCGCCCGACAGTTCGCCGGAGGCTCCTTCCCCGCCTCTCAGGCCCCGACCATTTTCACCGTCGACGACTACCTCTCGCTTTGCGTCGACATAGTCGGCATCATCCGCTCCCTCGCGCCCGGCATCGCCATAGAGCGCTTCACCTCCTCCGCCCCCTCTGATCTTCTCTTGGCTCCCCGCTGGGGCCTCAAAAACTACGAGTTCACCCACCGCCTCCTCTCCCGCCTCTCCGGTTAGATTCTCTCCCGCCTCTCCCGTTAGACAATAAAAAATCAATGGCGCACCGACATGCGGCGCGCCATTGATTTTTTATGCCCTTGCTGAGCGTTATCGTCTGTTGATGTGCTCCATCAGCTTGATGGCGTCGACATACTTCATGATCCCTTCGGCCACCAGCTTGGCGTCGTGCATGGCATGTACCACCGATGCCGGACGGTTGGTGACATCGCCGCCGGCAAACACGCCTTTGCGGGTGGTCATGCCGTAGGGCACCTCCTCGGTGAGCACATACCCCTTGCCATCCACCTCAATTCCTTCGGTGGTCGACACGATGCGGGCAGCGGGCACGCTACCCACTGCCATTATCACATGATCGGCTGCATAGTGAGCGGTGGTGCCGTCGGCCTCGTTTTTGATCTCGATGCCGTCGAGCTTGCTCTTGCCGGGCTCTCCCTCGATCTTGGTGATGCTGGAATTCCAGAGGAATTTAACCCCTTCGGCCACAGCGTCGTCGTATTCGGCCCGCAGTGCCGTCATCTCGTTGACAGTGCGGTGATACACCACCGTCACCTCCTTGGCGCCCATGCGCAGGGCGGTGCGCGCGGCGTCGATGCCGGTGTTGCCGCAACCTACCACAAACACGCGGTCGCCCGCTCCCACTATCACATCCTGCAGAGGTATGTATCCGTTCTCATACAGGCTTACACGCCTGAGGAAGCGGATAGCCTGACGCACGCCGGGATGCTCTATGCCGGGGATATCGAGGCGGCGGGGCACTCCGGTGCCGGTGCCGATGAAGATGGCGTCGAATCCCTGCGCAAACAGGTCGTCGATCGTATGCTCCACACCGATGGTGGTGTTGAGGTGGAATACCACACCGAGGTTTTCGATCTTCTTTATCTCGCGGCGCACCACCTCTTTGGGGAGGCGGTATTCGGGGATACCGAGCATCAGCACACCTCCGGGCTCCGATTCCATCTCGAAAATCTCCACGGCGAACCCTCTGCGGGCCAGGTCGCCGGCTATGGTCAGTCCGGCCGGACCGCTACCCACCACAGCCACCTTGCCGCGGGTCTTCTCGGGGATCGCCTCATGGGTCAGCCCGGCTTCCGAGTCGAAGTCGGCCACAAACCGCTCCAGTTTGCCGATATTCACCGGCTGACCTTTCTTGGCCAGCACGCAGTGGCCTTCGCACTGACGCTCGTGGGCGCAGACGCGGCCGCACACTGCGGGCAGGTTCGAGCGGTTGTTGATTATGGCCACAGCGTTGCCAAAGTTGCCTTTGGCCAGCTCGGCTATCCAGTCGGGGATGTCGTTGCTGATCGGGCACCCTTTCTTGCATCCGGGCACCTTGCAGTGCAGGCATCGCTGCGCCTCCATGATCGCTTCCGGCAGCCGGTAGCTCTCATTCACTTCCTTAAAATTCTCTTTCATTGGTATTTAGCATCTTTTCAAGCGACATCTTGTGTCGCCTCACAATTTCATCATTCCCGTTCCCCATTTTCCCCGTCGCTATTATTTCGGAAGCCCGAAAACGGTGGAAATCTCCCGCATCTGCTCCTCGCTCATGCCGTCGGGCACAAAGCCCATCGACCGGGCGCACATATAGATGTTGGCACTCTTATTGAGCACATCTATCTGGTCGAATGCCGAAATCACATCGCTTTCCACTGCGAAAACGCCATGTAATATTTTGGTTCCATTTTCCTTTCAGTGTGCCCCCTGATTCAAGCAAAATTACATCTCTCGGAATCACACTATATAAAAGAACTCTTTATTTTCCACTTCCTACTCATCTTTTTATCAAAAAAAGAAAGCTCGCCTCCGATTTTCTCCCGCTAGCCCTGTTTCTGCTTCGTCTACACGAAGCATATCACCAACAGCTGCGCTATCACCACACGGGCAAACATCGAGAGCGGATAGGTGGTGGCATAGGCCACGGCGGCATCGTCGCCGGGAGTGATCTCGCTGGCGTAGGTCATCGACATCGGGTTGGCCATGGCGCCGCTCACCATGCCGGCGGCGGTGCCGAAGTCGAGCTGCCACCATCGCATCGCCGCTATGGTCATAGCCAGCGACGGCACTAAGGTGATGATAAATCCGGCCGCTATCCATGTCACGCCGTCGCCTCTCATCAGCGTATCCACAAATCCCCCGCCGGCATCGAGCCCCAGGCAGGCCAGGAAGAGCGACAGACCTATGCCGCGGAGCATCAGATTGGCGCTTGTGGTGGTGTAGGTGACCATATGAAATTGCGGACCGAATCGTCCCACCAGTATCCCCACCACGATAGGGCCTCCGGCCAATCCGAGCTTTATCGGCACCGAGATGCCCGGGATGGCGATAGGTATCGACCCCACGATAAGCGACAGCACCATACCGATGAATATCGCTGCCAGATTCGGGTCCTTGAGCGCAGGGTCGGAGTTGCCCATGATCGCGCCCACTTTGCTTATCGATTCGGGAGTGCCCACTATAGTCAGGCGGTCGCCGAGCTGCAGTATCAGGTCGGGGCGGGCAAGCAGCCTCACCCCCGAGCGCGACACGCGCGAGATATTCACCTCATACAGCTTCCTGAGGTTCAGCGACCCGAGCCGCTTGCCGTTGAGCGCGGGTTTGCTGATGGCTATGGTGCGCGACACCAGGTTTTTGTCAAGGGAGTCCCAGTTGATACCTGGCTTGTTCCAGTCGCGGCGGCTCTTCTCGCCGAATAGCACGGTCAGTTTCGCCACTTCGTCTTCGTTGGTTATCACCAGCACGCGATCCCCCTCCTCCAGCCGGTCGTCGGGACCGGGTATCGACACCTGACCGCCGTGCCATATGCGCGATACCACAAACTGTGTCGCCCCGAGGGCGTTGATCTCCCGCAGCGACAGCCCGCAGATGCCGGGATTAGTCACGTGAAATTCAGCCACATACGTGTGGTCGGAGTCGTCGTGCTGACGCGCCTCGAAGTCTTTTTTACGGGCCACACACTTCTTCACCACCACGAAAGCCAATATCACACCCACCACACCCAGGGGATAGGTCACGGCGCAACTCAGCGCCGCCCCTTCGGAGGGCAGACCGAGCTGACTGATAGCCTGTTGCGCGGCGCCCAGCGACGGCGTATTGGTAGTGGCACCGCTCAGGATGCCCACCATATCGGTCATCGGTATCGACATGGCAAAGCACAGCGCTATCGCCACCGCCGTGCCGGCCAACACCAGCCCTAACCCAAGCATATTCAGCTTTATACCACCCTGTCTGAACGAACTGAAGAAGCCCGGCCCCACTTTCAGACCAAGCTCATACACAAACAGCATCAGACCGAAATCCTCAGCATATTTCAGTATCTCCGGGTCGATCGACAGTCCGAGATGTCCCGCCAGGATGCCCGTGAAAAACACGAAAGTCACACCCAGCGAGATACCCCACACGCGTATCTTGCCCAGTCCCAGTCCTATCGCTATAATGACCGAGATCACGCACACCGCCTGCAGCGCCGAATGCTCCCAAAACAAGCTCTCAAACCAATTCATACCTTCAAAATTACTCATTTCCCCCTCCATGACCGAGCCGTCCTACCTTTTTCTCCGGGCTCAGCGCTCCCGCCTGCCCGCTTAATCAGCTGAGCATCTGATCATTTTATCACTTTCTCTGCCGATCCGTCGGAATATTGTATCACCATCGGCGTCCCCTTGCTCTCCGTCTCTACCAGCCGTCCGTTCATGTCATACGCACGGATAGCATAGCGATCGGCGGCTTTGCCGTTTATCTCTGTTTCGGGATTAGATGCCACTTCACCAAGCGAGTACACCTTGGTGCGGTATTTGATGCTCCGACCGCTTGAGTCATAGTCCATCTCAAAAAGCAGCAACGACAGTTGCCCGTTTATCACATATAGCGTCGAAGCACAGCTTATGCTTGCCGTTGACGACCCTATGCTGAACAGTTTAGGATTGCCTCTCTTCATGCTGTACGCACGCCCTATCGCGTAATTGGTGTCGCCATAGTATTCATAATTCGTTTTTGTGAACACCACTATAAAAAATCCGGTGCCGTCGGGAAGCATCATATTACCGCCCATATACACAGCGCTGATAGCATACCCCGTTGGCACGCTTATCGTGCAGTTTACCTCATCTCTCACGGTGTAATCCTCATTATAAATCACTCCGTATATATCTCCGCCGTCTATATTCAGTATTGAGGGATAGAAATAGCGGTCGTCATCCGTATAGGGATTATACACCTCCATATTGTAGGGTAAATAATACCCGCTGAATGTGTGCTCCAATTTCGGATTCGTATCCACACCCCCCATGCGCAGTGCTGCAAGGCTCACTGCTGCCAATATCATTAGCTTTTTCATCGTCATTCCTCGGTGCGTGCTTGCTGCGCTGCCAGCTGACGGCGCGCTATCTCTATGGTTTTCTCCAGCTTCTGGCGCTGCACGGTGTTGTCGCGGGCCTCAATCAGCGCTTTGCTGTAGCGGTAGGCGTTGACTATCCCCTGCGCCTGGGCGGCGCTGAGCTTCTGCGACTTAGCTTTGCCGCCTACAAATTTCAGTGTCAGCGGAGCCATGGGATTGGCGCTGATATTGGCGTCGGCCGCAGCCCCTATGGTGTCGCTCTGCTCGGGCGAGAAGGTGATCACCTCGCCGCCGTCTATGCGGTAGTTGCTCTCACCGTCGTAGGGCACAGCCTGTGTGGTGGCGCTCGCGGCCGGACCGCTCACCGATATGGCGGTGTGCTTGAGCTGCGGATTGGCCGACGACACGATATAAAACTGCCCTATCTCCGACACTCGCGCCTCTATGCCGGTGCCGTTCATGAAGTTGGGGTTATAGGCCTTGGCATCTGTCCAGTAGCCTTCGATCATCCCCGGGGTCTTCACCCATTTCAGCAGCGGTTTGATCCGCTCCATGGCCGCATTGTCGGCGATAGTGGCCGAGTCGATCGACGCTATCCCTATCGCGGCTAACTGCTCTATCACCTTGGGACGCAGCATCATACCTTCGCGCTGTATCCCCATCTCGCCGGGATAAGTGCGCTGCAGCGAGTCGAGCAGAGCCGTGGCGCGGTTGAAGTCCTTCACGTCGTAGGCCTCCGAGGCCTCGGTGAGCAGTGCACGGGCCTGAGGGTTCTCTTTGCTGCCCGAGCAGCCCGCGAGCATCAGCGATGCCGCCATAGTCATGGCCAATATCCTTGTTTTCATATCGTTGTATCTTTAATTGTCGTCATTATTGCACACGGATCACCTCTTTCACCCCTTTCACGGTCTGTATCTTGCGTATCAGAGCCGCCAGCAGCCGGGTGTCGGAGATGCCGATGGTCAGATGCCCCTGAAACAGCCCGTCGTGCGAATCGATGGAGATGCTCCGCAGGCTCACATTTTTCTCCTTATTTATTATAGATGAGATGTTTGTCACGATACCTATGTCATCCCTACCCAGCACACGAAGCGTCACGGCAAACTGCTCGCCGATCTTCCCCGACCACCGTGTGGTGATCATGCGGTAGGGGTAGCGCTCGCGGATGTTGCGGGCGTTGGGGCAGTCGGTGCGGTGGATCTTTATCACACCCTCCGACGAGATGAAGCCGAACACGTCGTCGCCGTAGATCGGGTTGCAGCATTTGGCAAACTTGTAGCTGATCCCCTTGATGTCGTTGCCGATCACCAGCACGTCGCTCCCTCCGGCTGCCGCTGCCCCTTCGGGGGTATCGGCCTGAGGCTGAAGGGTAAACTCGCTGGCCGAGACGGGCGCCACATGCTCGCCGCTCTCCTTGCTCGGGCTTTCGAAGGTGACAAAACGCTCCACCACGCTGTTCACGTCGAGCTTCTCGCTGGCTATGTCGCTGAAAAAGTCGGTGGAGTTTTTAAATCCCATCTTCTTTATCAGTCGGCTCAGCGTGGCCTCGTCGAGCTCTATCTTGCGGTTCTTGAAGCGGCGCTCGAGCATCTCGCGACCCAGGTCGGCGGCGCGGTTCTCGCGGTCCTTGATGGTCTGGCGTATCTTGGAGCGGGCCTTCGAGGTCACCACAAAGTTGAGCCAGTCGGCCTTGGGCTGCTGCTGGGTGGAGGTCAGCACCTCCACAGTGTCGCCGCTCCGCAGTTTGTAGGTGATCTTCTCGTTCTTGCCGTTCACGCGGCCACCCACGCAGCTGCATCCCAGCCCCGAGTGGATATTGAAGGCGAAATCGAGCAGCGACGCCCCGGCGGGCAGGCGGTAGAGATCCCCCTTGGGGGTGAAGACAAACACCTCTTTGTCGTAGATGTCCATCTTGAAGTTGCGCATCAGCTCCATAGGGCCCGAGTGGGCGGTCTCCAGGATGTCGCGCACATTGTTCATCCACGCGTCGAGGTTGCTCTCGCTCTTTATCCCCTTGTAGCGCCAGTGGGCGGCAAGACCTTTCTCGGCCACGAGGTCCATGCGGCGGGTGCGGATCTGCACCTCCACCCATTTGCCGCCCGGACCGGCCACAGTGATGTGAAGACTTTCATATCCGTTTGATTTCGGGATACTTATCCAGTCTTTCATGCGCGAGGGGTTGGGCTGGTACATGTCGGTAATCACCGAGTAGACCATCCAGCAGTCGCTTTTCTCCTTTTCGGGGGGAGTGTCAAGTATGATGCGGATCGCAAAGAGGTCGTAGATATGGTCGATGTCGTTTTTCTGCTTGCGCATCTTGTTCCATATCGAGAAGATGCTCTTGGTGCGTCCTTTGATGTCAAATTTCAGTCCCAGCCCCTCGAGTTTCTCCTTCACGGGCTTGATAAAGGCCGCAATGTAGGCGTCGCGGGCGTTTTTGCGCTCGTTGAGCTGCCGGGCAATCGAGGTGTAGGTCTCGCGGTCGGTATATTTGAGCGACATATCCTCCAGCTCCCCCTTTATGGCATAGAGTCCGAGGCGGTGGGCCAGAGATGCATAGAGGTAGTTGGCCTCATAGGCCACATCGCGCACCAGACGGTCGTCGGGGTGATGGTTGATGATCTTCATCAGCACCAGACGGTCCACTATCATGATGATTATCACACGGATATCGTCGGCGAAGGTCATCAGCAGGCGTCGGAAGTTTTCCGACTCCACCGCCGCACCGCGCTCATAGAGGGTGCTCACTTTCAGCAGACCGCGCACCATGCGGGCTATGTCGTCGCCCCATTTCTCCTCCACCTCCTCGGCGGTGTGCCGCCCGGTGAGGCAGAGCGGATAGAGCAGGATGGCCACCACCATGTTGCGGTCGGGGCTCACACGCGAGCAGAGCTCGCCGGCGGTCTGCAGGGAGCGCATCAGCGTGGAGTTGCCGAATTTATCGCGGCGGTAATGCCCCTCTTTGGCCGCAGTCTCTATCACCTCGCGCAGACGCCTCACGTCCTCGCGGCTGCTGTCGGCCATCTCGCGGCTCCACCGCAGCAGGTCGCGATAACGCCTGGACAGAGCTGCGCGCTCGCTCTCTTTCAGCTTGTTGGCCTCGAGCTTTTCCGGACTTTCCGGCTCGGGTGCCGCATGTTTTTCCTTTTCGCTCATTAGCGTCTCGTTTTATTGTAAACCCTTGGGAAACCTTTTGTTGTACCACCGCGCTTCATCCCTTGCGGGGCGTAGCGCGTGTTATTCTTTCGGCTCTTCGCGTGTGCCGTTGCTTATGATGTAGTCTTTCACCTCATGGAAAAGGCGCGTAGCAAACACAAAGTCGTTGAGCGCCTCGCTGGTAGTGGTGAAGATTCGCTTCTTGTCACCGACCCACTCTCTGTACCCCTTGTTGATAAACACTATGTTCTCGCCTATGCCGAGCACCGAGTTCATGTCGTGGGTATTGATGATGGTGGTGATATTGTATTCGTGAGTGATATCGTGCAGCAGCTCGTCAATCAGTATCGAGGTCTTCGGGTCGAGGCCCGAGTTGGGCTCGTCGCAGAAGAGATACTTCGGGTTGAGCGCTATCGCACGGGCTATGGCCACACGTTTCTGCATGCCGCCCGAGATCTCCGACGGAAATTTATCTTCGGTGCCTTTAAGGTTCACACGCTCCAGGCAGAAGTGCGCTCTGTCGAGCATCTCCTCACGGCTCATGTCCGAGAACATCGTCAGCGGGAACATCACATTGCCCAGCACGGTCTCCGAGTCGAAGAGCGCCGACCCCTGAAAGAGCATCCCTATCTCCTGGCGCAACTTCTTCACCTGCTTTCCGCTCATTTTCAGGAAGTCGCGCCCGTCATACAGGATCTCACCCTCCTCCGGACGCACAAGACCCACGATGCACTTCATCAGCACCGTCTTGCCCGAACCGCTCTGACCTATAATCAGATTGGTCTTGCCCGAGTCGAAACGCGCACTGATATCATGCAGCACTTCCTTGCCGTCGAAACTCTTTGTCAGATGCTTTACCTCTATCATTGCAGCAGGAGTTTGGTTAATATTACATCGAAGAGCAATATCAGTATACTGCTCGATACCACGGCATTGGTGCTGGCCTTACCCACCTCGAGGGCGCCACCCTTCACATTGTAGCCGAAGAAGCTCGACACCGAAGCGATGATAAAGGCGAAAAACAGCGATTTGATCAGGCCGTACCACACATACCATTCCTGAAACATCGCCTGGATGCCGTAGACGTAGCGCGATATGCTTATCATATCAGTGAACGCTGCCACAAACCAGCCGCCGATCAGCGACATCCCTATACAGAACACCACCAGCACCGGCATGAAGATCACAAAACCCAGAATCTTGGGCGTAACAAGGAAGTTGGTGGAGTTCACACCCATGATCTCCAGTGCGTCGATCTGTTCGGTCACCCTCATGGTGCCTATCTCCGACACTATGCTGCTCCCCACCTTACCGGCAAGAATCAGGCACAATATCGAGTTGGAAAATTCCAGCAGCACTATATCGCGCGTCGCCAGACCCACGGAGTAGGCCGGCATCAGCGGCGATGTCACATTCAGCTGCATCTGTATCGTACATACGGCGCCGATAAACAGCGAGATCACTATCACCAGCGGGATTGAATCCACGCCCAGTTTCATTATTTCCATCACTGTGCGCTTTCCGAAGATGCTCCATTTGTCGGGCAGAGCGAATGCTCTCCCCAAAAACAGGGTATACCTTCCGAGCTGCTCCAGCGATTTTGTCACTACATTCATTTCCGTATATCTTTTTCCTTCGTTTTCCTATCCCCTTCCCCTCCCGGCTCCTTTTCCCCTCCCGTCTCCTTTTCTTCACAATGTAGGGACGCACGGCTCGTGCGTCCTCCACCATCCTCCACCCCTTCCCTCTCCTTTTTCCTCTTTTCGGATACAAAGGTAGCAATATTTCCCGCATTGCCCTCCCCTACCGGTAGAAAATTACCCCTATCGCCCAATTTTGCACCCACTAAGGCTACATTCCCGCCCCTATGTTTCCCGAACATTCGCCGCCGCACCCTTGTTCAAGTCATATACTTGCTCCATCACTATGCCATCGCCTAAACGCCCATACATCATCACTTTGCTCCACTGGCTGGTGCTCATCGCCGCCACCACCACGGGCAACATCCTCGAACTCATCCTCTCGGCCGAAGGGATGATGCTCATCCCCGTTTTCACCGTCTACATTACTCGCGCCGTCCTCGGCTCCCCCTCCCCATCCTCCCCCAATTCCCACTCTTCCGGCTCGTCAATATCCGCTAACTTGTAGAGACCCTTCACGGGTGCGAATATTTTTGGAGAGTGTATATAAAATGATTAAATTTGCCCGGACTTTTTGGCGCCCGCATGGATAAACGCTTAATAGCCATGCTGTTTTAATTAAGAATCGAATATGAAGATAATTATTGCCGGCGACGGCGAGACCGGCACCCACATTGCTAATGTTCTCTCGGTCGAGGGACAGGATGTTGTCATTATGGGCACTGACCGGGCACATCTGGCCGAATTAGACGCTATCAACAACTTTATCACTTTCGAGGGCAATCCGGTGTCACGCACCAACTTACTCGAATGTGGCGTGGCGACAGCCGACCTCTTTGTGGCCGTTACACCCGACGAAAACGCCAATATCATGGCTTGTCAGATTGCCAAGGACTGCGGGGCCGGACGCTGCGTGGCGCGTGTCGACAATTTCGAGTACGATTCAGGAGCGAACGCCGCTATGTTGCGCCGCAACGGAGTCGACAGCACCATTCATCCTGAAAAATTAGCTGCAGAGGACCTCCGACGATTTATCGAGAACAGCTGGGCAGCAGAGCGCTTCGACATCCACGGAGGTGCACTCACCATTGTGGGAGTGCGTATGTCCGACAAAGGGTCGCTTTGCGGGCGGCAGCTGTCGCAGGCGTCGGGCAATCCGCGTCTTTTCCATGTGGTGGCCATCAAGCGAGGCAACAATATGATCATACCGCGAGGCACCGATGTGCTCCAACAGGGCGACACCGTGTATTTCGCTCTGGCACAAGAGCATCTTGGCATTCTGCCCCCATTGTGCGGACGCAGCGAAGCTCCCCTGCGTCGCATCATGATCACTGGAGCCGGGCATGTCACTGAAAATCTGCTCAATACGCTCGGAGGGCGCTTTCATGTGACTGTCATCGATCCCGATGCCGAACGATGCGACTACATCGCCGCACGGTTCCCGGAGGTGGTGGTAGTCAACGCAAAAGCCAACGACATCACCGCGCTCAAGGACGAAGGGATCTCCAAGTGCGATGCTTTGCTGGCGCTTACCGGCAGCTCGGAGACCAACATCGTCACATGCATGGTGGCACGCGAGCATGGCGTTCGACGCACGGCGGCACGTATTGAGGAGCTACAGTATGTCGACGAGGCCGAAAGTCTATCCATCGACAAAATCATCAACAAAAAGATACTCAACGGTGGCAAAATCATGGCTATGCTTTTCGACGGTAGCGTTTCTTCCACTCGCCGGCTCACATTCGGACAAGCAGAGATTGCCGAAATTGTGGCACGGGAGGGGGCGCTGATCACTACGGCTTCACTCGCCGACCTGAAGTTGCCGCGCGACTTCACCGTCGGAGGAGTCATCCGGGGCGACCGGGGCTTTTTTGCCGAAGGCCGTACGCAGTTGCTCCCCGGCGACCACGTGGTGGTGTTTTACAGTCCGGGAGCGCTGAGCAAAGTGGGCCGGTATTTTTAAAGTGATGCTTATGTCGGCTTCTGTATCTTTTTCTGCTATCGTTCGCGCCCTCGGGCGCCTAATTATGGTCGAAGGCGCCATGATGCTCCTCCCTCTGGCGGTGTGTATCATCTACAGCGAACCCGACTGGAAGGGATTCGCCGTCGCTGCACTCGCGGCTTTGGCCGTGGCTCTCACCGCCGAGCATTTCACCCGCACATGCCGCCAGCCTGTGCATAGCCGCGAGGGGTTTGTCATCACAGCTCTCATTTGGGTGGTTTTCGCCCTTTTCGGCATCATTCCATTTATGCTTGCAGCACACCCGCTCACACCCTGCGATGCTTTCTTTGAAGTCATTTCAGGGCTCACCACCACCGGAGCAAGTGTCATCACCGACGTCGACGCACAAAGCCACGGCATCCTGTTTTGGCGTGCCATTCTACAATGGATCGGAGGCCTCGGCATCATCCTCTTCATGCTGGCGGTGCTCCCCGAGCTCAACAAGGGCACGGGCATCTCAATGTTTCAGGCCGAGGCCACGGGCATCGTACACAGCAAGCTACATCCACGTATCCGCCAGACTGCCCTCTCTATCTGGGGTGTATACTCAGCCATCACCGTTGGCTCGGTAGCGCTCCTGTGGATCGGGCCCATGAATCTTTTCGACAGCATTTGCCAATCGTTTGCCGCTGTTGCCACCGGCGGCTTCACCACCCACAACGATGGCATCGCCCACTGGCACTCGGGCTACATCTACACCGTGCTTACCGCCGTGATGTTCATCGCGGGTCTCAATTTCATTCTCCTGTACAATGTGGTCAAGAAAGGTGTATCCTCCTTGCTCCGCAATGATGTCTTCCGTGCATTTGCGTTAACTGTTCTCGCCGCCTACCTGCTGCTGCTTGCCAGCGCTTTGGCCGCAGGACGCGTCAACTCTGTCGAGGAAGCTCTCACATATCCCCTGTTTCATGTCGTTTCAGCCATCACGTCCACCGGGTTCGCTACACCCGGAGCCAACGACTGGGGCCCGTTGCCGCTGCTGGTCACTCTTGCGCTGATGTTTTTCGGAGCGTGCGCCGGATCCACCGCCGGAGGTATGAAGATCGACCGTGCACTGGTGCTTCACCGCAATCTCGTCAATCAGGTGCGCAAGACTATCTTCCCGCGTCACACCTACGTGGTGCGTCTCGGAGGAGTGGCTCTCGACCGCGATCTCGTATCGCGCATCACAGCCTTTGCCACCATCTACATCGGCCTCCTGGTAGCATTCACCGCCATCGCCACCGCCTATGGCTACCCTCTTACCGACTCTGCTTTTATGGCCACATCATGCCTTGCATGCAACGGCCTCGGCTACGGCGCCACTGCCGTCAGCTTCAGTGCACTTCCCGCCACACTCAAATTTATACTTTCACTGGCCATGCTCATCGGGCGCCTCGAGCTCTTCGCCTACCTCGTCCTCTTCCTCCCCTCCTTCTGGAGACACTGATTTTCCCTCTCTCTTCCCGTCTACAGCACTGTGCTGAGGACGCAGTCCGAAGACCCCCGCCCTTAATGCTATTTTTTCGTATCTCGCGGATTATTGTTACCTTTGTAGGTTAAAAAACCGGAGCACCATGTCCACGACAATGACTGTAGAAATCCGCGGCCTGCGCCTGCGTGCCTTCCACGGGCTCTACCCGCAGGAGCGCACCGTCGGCAACATGTTTGAAGTGTCGGCATCGCTCACCTATCCCGTGGCCGGGGGCTGCGAGGATATGGAGATTACCGACACCATCAGCTACGCCGACATGGCCGAAATCATCCGCGACGAGATGAGCCGCCCCCGCGACCTCCTGGAGTCGGTGGCTCTCGCCATCCGCAGCCGCTTCGCCGACCGTTGGCCCCGGGCCGTATCAGGCTCAGTCACAGTTGCAAAGCTCACGCCCCCGCTGGGCCTGCAGATGCAGGGTACCTCGGTGACGCTCCGCTGGTGAGCCCACGGCTCCGGAGCCGACACATTTACGTTTAACCACTATAACTCAACGATATACGCAGTGAAAATTGATTCTAAAGCTTGTCAGGAGGAGTTTTGCTCGCTCCTGCGCTCCACCGGACGCGAAGGCGTGGAAGGGCTTATCGAAGATATTACTAATCAGGGCTTTTTTGAAGCTCCCGCCTCTGCCGGCCATCATCTCAATGTAGAGGGAGGCCTGGCTCAGCACTCGCTCAACTCCTGCAAGGCGGCTCTCGCCGTGTGGGAGGGGATGAAGACCGTCGAACCCACCCTCGCCAACGAGGTCACCCGCGAGAGCATCATCATCGCCACTCTGCTCCACGACCTCTGCAAGATCGACATCTACCGCCGCTCGGTCAAGAAGCGCAAAAACGCTCTCGGCCAGTGGGAAGACTCCGAAGGCTACAAGGTCACCTACCGCAATTTCCCCATGGGACACGGCGAAAAATCGGTGATCCTCGCCCTCTGCAGCGGCATCGAGCTCTCCGACGCCGAGATGCTCGCCATCCGCTGGCACATGGGCGCCTGGGGTGTCAACCAGAATAGCTTCGAGGACTGCCGCAACTACGACGCCGCCCGCAAGCTCTACCCCCTTGTGGCCATAGTGCAGACCGGCGACTCCCTCGCCGCCGCTATCATGGAGCGCGAGACCGCCGAAATCGACGAGCTCTGACCCCTCCTGTCTTCCTCTCTAAAGCCCTAAAGCCTAAAGCCTTGATCATCCCTCTTCCCTAAAAAAAATGCAGCAGCATCTCACCACCGACCTCCGCCAGACGCAACGGCTCACACCGCTGCAGGTGCAGTTTGTGCGTATGCTCGAGATGACCGGGCCCGAGGCTGAGGACGAGGTGCAGCGTGCTCTCGACGAGATGCCGGCCCTCGAGGCCGTCGACCCCCACGAGGAGCCCGACGCCCCCGTGTCCGACACCCGCACCGAGGATGGTGCCGATTTCACCGAGACCGGCGAGCAGCTCGCCCGGGCCGACTACTCCAGCGACGACGACATCCCTGAGTATCTCCGCGCCACCTCCTGGCAGAGCGAGGCCGGCGACTACGCCGTCAGCTCCGGCATCCGCCGACGCCACTACGACTCCCCGCTCCCCTTCCCGGAGCAGCATGTCGAGGCTGAAGGCGAGGGGCTAACCGACCGCCTCATGGCTCAGGTGGCCGAACTCGATCTCGCCGGCGACGAGCGCCGCGCCGCCGAGTACATCGTGGGGAGCATCGACCCCAACGGCTACATGACCCGCTCTATCGGCGCCATAGCCGACGATCTCGCCATCAACGAGGGGATAGACATCGCCCCCGACCGCATGAAGCAGATCTGGGAGATGGTGCGCGGCTTCGACCCGGCGGGAATCGCCGCCACCGACCTCCGCGACTGTTTCCTGCTGCAGCTGCGCCGGCTGCCGCGCTCGGTGGAGTCGCTCACGGCCATAGAGATCATCCGCGACCATTTCGACCTGTTCACCAAAAAGCATTTCCGCCGCATAGCGTCGCGCCTCGAGGTCTCCCCCGAAGATGTGCAGAGTGCGGTCCGCGTCATATCGCATCTCGACCCCAAACCGGGAGGCGGACTCCCCGACGACCGCCTCGCCCGCTCCATGCGCGGCATCTCACCCGACTTCCTCGTCGAGGCTCACTACGACGGCACTCTCTCCGTCACCTCGCTCAGCCGCATCCCGGCCCTCAGGGTGGAGGCTTCCTTCGCCGAGGAGTCGGACGCTGCGCTCCGGGGCTCTTCGCAGCGACTCGAGGAGGCTCGGGCCTTCCTCAAAGCCAAGCGCGACGATGCTCGCAATTTCATCCGTGTCGTGGATATGCGCGCCACCACCCTCTTCAATGTGGTTTCGGCCATCGTCCGCCTCCAGCGTCCCTTCTTCCTCTCTGAGGATGAGGAGGATATCCGCCCCATGGTGCTCAAGGATGTCGCCGCCGTCACCGGCTACGATCTCTCCACCATCTCCCGCGCCACTCAGGGCAAATACATCGCCACGCTCCGCGGCATCTACCCGCTGAAAAAGTTTTTCAACGAGCGCATCCGCGAGGCCGACGACTCCGTGGTCACCGCCAACCGTGTCATGGCCCTCATCCGTTCGGCCGTCGAAGCCGAGGACAAGCGCCATCCGGTCAGCGACCGCATCATCACCGAGCGACTCGCCGCCGAGGGGCTCGACATTGCCCGTCGCACCGTCGCCAAATACCGCGAGTCGATGGGTATCCCCGTCGCCCGCCTCCGCCGACAGACATAAATATCAACCACTTCATATATAGCAACCTGAGCAACTGATATTTAAGATGAAAATAATCACCAACATAGCCCACTGGCTATCAATCATCTTCTCGCCCATCCTCATGGGCACTTACGGCATCATCATCGCGCTGTGGCTCTCATATCTCTGCTTCAGCCCCGAGAAAGCCAAACTCACGGTCATCGCCGCCACCTTCATTGCCACTTGCATCATCCCGGTCATCGGCATCTTTCTGCTCAACCGCTTCGGAGCCATCAAGGATCCCAAGCTCAACGAGCGCACCGAGCGCACCTGGCCCTACATCATCTGCGCCTTCTGCTATCTCGGCATCGGCATCTACTACTACTTCGTGCATGCGCCCCTGTGGCTCTCTATCTTCATGTTCGGAGCCACTGTGGCACTCATCATCCTGGTGACAGTCAACCGCTGGTGGAAGATCAGCGGCCACGCCACCGGCATGGGAGCTCTCTGCGGCATTATCTTCTTCCTCATGTGCAGTGCCAACACCGTAGTCGACATCCAGTGGTATTTCATCGCCGCAATCTTCCTCTCGGGATGTGTCTGCACCTCACGCATCATCCTCGGACGCCACGACCTGCTGCAGGTAACCGCCGGATTCTTCAACGGCTTCATCTGCATCTTCCTCCCGGCTATCCTCCTCCAGGGCGTCGCCATCCCCTACTTCCAGTAATTGCGACTACTATCTACAATCTACAATCTCATCACTAAGCATTAATATGACTCCCTTAGTAAGCATCATCATGGGAAGCACCTCCGACCTTCCCGTCATGAAAAAAGCAGCCGATTACCTCAACTCCATGCAGATCCCCTTCGAGATGCTCGCCCTTTCGGCACATCGCACCCCCGAAGAGGTCGCCGAGTTCGCCCGCAACGCCGCACCGCGTGGTGTCAAGGTCATCATCGCCGGAGCCGGCATGTCGGCAGCACTCCCCGGCGTCATTGCCGCCATCACTCCCCTCCCCGTCATCGGTGTGCCTCTGGGCGCCACCCTCATGGGGCAGGATGCACTCCTCTCCGTGGCTCAGATGCCCCCCGGCATCCCCGTGGCAGCCACCGGCATCGACGGCGCCATGAATGCCGCCGTACTTGCCACACGCATCATCTCGCTCAGCGACCCGGAAGTGGCCGAGCGCTACAACGCCTGGCGCGAAGGCCTCGGACAGAAGATTGTCAAGGCCAACGCCGACCTCCGCGAGATCCACTACGATTTCAAAACCAACTAATCAGCATTTCCCATTCCCTTCATGAGCGCATTTGACTACCGGCGCCGGCCATCCACCGTCACACATATCGGACCGGTGAACGTCGGGGGCGACAACCCCGTCAGGCTGCAGTCCATGAACAATACTTCCACCACCGACATCCCCGCCTCCGTGGAGCAGTGCATCCGCATCGCCGAGGCCGGGGCCGACATCAACCGTCTCACCGCTCAGGGAGAGCGCGAGGCTCACGCCATGGGCGAGATTCGCCGCGAACTACGCGAGCGCGGTTGCGCCATCCCCTTGGTGGCCGACATCCACTTCAATCCCCGCGCGGCTTTCGCCGCCGCCACCGAGGTGGAGAAGGTGCGCATCAATCCCGGCAATTTCGTCGATCCGGGGCGCACATTCCGCCAGCTGGAGTTCACCGACGAGGAGTATGCCCGTGAGCTTCAGAAGATTGAGGATACTTTCGGACCCTTCCTCGACCTCTGCAAGGCCCACGGCACCGCCGTGCGCATCGGTGTGAACCACGGATCGCTCAGCGACCGCATCATGAGCCGCTACGGCGACACCCCCGCAGGCATGGTGGAGAGCGCCATGGAGTTTCTCCGCGTGGCCGTGCGCCGCGGCTTCTCCGACATCGTCATCTCCATCAAGGCCAGCAACACCGTCATCATGGTGCACACGGTGCGCCTGCTCGTCCGGGCCATGGATGCCGAGAATATGCACTTCCCGCTCCATCTCGGCGTCACCGAGGCCGGCGACGGCGAAGACGGACGTGTGCGCTCGGCTGTCGGCATCGGCACACTCCTTGCCGAGGGTATCGGTGACACCATCCGTGTGTCGCTAAGCGAACCGCCTGAGTGCGAGGTGCCTGTGGCACGCGAATTGGCCGACTATATCACCTCCCGCGCCTCGGCGCCCTCTATCGAGGCTGAGGAGATGCCGGGATTCGCCAACCCCGACCCCACTGTGCGCCGCGTTTCACGGGCCGTAGGGATCTGCGGCGGCGAGAATGTGCCTGTGGTAGAGGGTCTTGACCCTCTTTCCCCTGCCGACATCGCCGAAGTGACGGCTTCCGAGGTCATCTCCGGCTCATTCCGTCCCGCTCCGGGCAAGATTCTCGTAATTTCATCCTCTCATGCCAATCCGGTGGGCGAAATCTCGGCTGCCGTGCATGCTCTGATGCGTTCCGGAGCTGAAAATCCCGTCATCGCCCGCCTCGACTACGGCGATCTGCCGCAGGAGAAGGTCACCATCCGCGCCGCGGCCGATTTCGGCACACTTTTCATGCGCGGACTAATCGACGGCATCTCCCTGCGCGCCGCGACCCTCTCCGAGGCCGACCGTCAGCGCCTGGCGCTCGGCATACTGCAGGCTGTGCGCCGCCGCGTCACCCGCACGGAGTTTGTCTCCTGCCCGGGATGCGGACGCACCATGTTCGACCTCCCCGACACTGTGCGCCGCGTCAAGGAGGCCACCTCCCACCTCAAAGGGCTCAAAATCGCCGTGATGGGTTGCATCGTCAACGGTCCGGGCGAGATGGCCGATGCCGACTACGGCTACGTGGGAGCGGCCAAAGGCCACATCACCCTCTATCGCGGCAAAACGCCGGTAATCAAGAACATACCCTCGCAGCAGGCCGTCGAAAGCCTCATAGAGTTGCTCAAAGCCGACGGTGTGTGGCGCGAACCTTCACTCTGACTTCTTCCGAATGACTAAACCCGATATCCGCGAATTCACCCTCCCCACGAGCCATCGGCTGGTGTGTCTCCACACCCGCCGGCCCATCGGCATTTTCGGTTTTACCGTCAATGCCGGGTCGCGCCATGAGTTGGCGCCCGAGGAGCACGGACTGGCTCATTTCGTGGAACATACCATCTTCAAAGGCACCTCCCGCCGGCGCTCCTGGCACATCAACAGCCGCATGGAGGCCGTGGGGGGCGAACTCAATGCCTACACCACCAAGGAGGAGATCACTTTCTACTCCATCTTCCCCCGTGGCAACCTCGCCAGAGCTGCCGAGCTTCTCGCCGACCTCGCTTTCAATGCCACTTTCCCGCAAAAGGAGCTCGACAAGGAGCGTGAGGTGGTGCTCGAGGAGATCCAGAGCTATCTCGACACCCCTTCCGAACTCGTTTTCGACGAATTTGAGAACCTGCTTTTCTCCGGCACCCCTCTGGGCCATGCCATCCTCGGCACCGAGGAGAATCTGCGCGGGTTCGACACTGAGGCATGCCGCCGATATGTCGACCGTCTCTTCACACCCTCGCGTATGGTGCTCTTCTATGCCGGCAGCGAGGCTCCGGAGCGAGTTAGGGCCATCGTCTCGCGCCGGTTTGAGTCGTCGGCATCCCGTGCCGACATCGTCATACCCGAGCCGGCGCTCCCTGAGGCCGCTGAGGTGTTCACCACGGTGCGCGACATCGACTCGCACCAGGCCCACACGGTGATGGGAGCCCGTGTGCCAGGTCAGTTTGCCCCCGAGCGCCACGCCTTAGCGCTCCTCACCAACATCATCGGCGGACCGGGCATGAACTCCCGCCTCAACACCGAGCTGCGCGAGCGCCGCGGACTGGTCTACTCGGCCGACGCTTCGCTGTCGCTCATGGCCGACTGCGGACTTTTCAACATCTATTTCGGCTGCAATGCCGACGACACGGAGCGATGCTCCGACATCGCCCGCGGCATACTCCGCGACCTCGCCGAGCATCCGCTCTCGCCGCGCCGGCTCGCGGCTGCCAAGAAGCAGTATCTCGGACAGTTGGCAGTGGTTGCCGCATCGCTCGAGCAGACCATCCTCTCGCTGGCCCGCTCGGAGCTCATCGTCGGCAAGATTCCCGACCCCGAAACCACGGTAAAGGAGATCAACGAGGTCACTGCCGACCAGCTGGCGCAGGCCGCCTCGCTGCTCACCTCCCCATCGTCGCTCACTCTCAGATAATCAACAAAATGGATACGACCGACATCAGCCCCACCTCCAGTCAGCGCCGCATAGCGGTGGTGACCAGTTGCCGTGCCGACTGGGGATTGCTCCACGGCGTGGTGCGCGAGCTGCAGCGCCTCTCCGGCGCCGAGCCGCTGATTGTGGCCACCAATATGCACCTCAATCCGGCTTTTGGACACACCGTCGATGAAATCGAGGCCGACGGTTTTCCGGTTGCAGCCCGGGTGGAGATGAACACCCCCGGAGGCGACACCTCGCCGCTCGCCACCGCCTCGGCTGCAGCACGGTGTCTCGACGGGATGGCACGCGCTTTCGCCGACCTCCGCCCCGACATAGTGCTGATACTCGGCGACCGCTACGAGATGCTCCCTGTGGCCACCGCCGCCACCATCCTCCGCATCCCGCTGGCCCACATCGCCGGCGGCGAGATCTCCGAGGGGGCTTTCGACGACAATATCCGCCATGCCCTCACCAAACTATCCTCGCTCCATTTCACCGCCACCGACGACTATCGCCGCCGCGTCATCCAGATGGGCGAACACCCCTCGAGGGTGTTCTACTGCGGCGCACTCGGGGTGCAGAATCTCATGGACCTCCCCGATAAGGCTTCCGTGGCCGAGCTGGAGCAATTTACCGGCGTGAAAATCGACCGCGACACCCTGCTGGTCACCTTCCACCCCGCCACACTCGACACCGAAGCCACCCCCGCCGACCGCTGCCGCGCCCTGCTCGACGCCATTGACCGCTTCCCCTCCTCCACCGTCGTTTTCACCTATCCCAACAACGATCCCGGAGGCGAAGATATCATCTCGCTCATCACGGCCTACGCCAATGCCCGGCCGGGGCGCTGCGCCGTGATCCCGTCGCTCGGACGGCGCCGCTACCTCTCCATGCTCCGCCACATCGGCGCCGTGGCAGGCAACTCATCCAGCGGCATCGTCGAGGTGCCATCCGCAGGTATCCCCACCGTAGACATCGGCATCCGCCAGAAAGGGCGCACAGCCTCGCGGTCGGTGATTCATTGCGGCGACAGCGCCGACGAGATTGCCGAGGCCATCGCAAGAGCCCTCTCCCCCGAAGGAAGGGTCGTTGCCGCCTCCGCTCCCAACCCCTACTCCCTCCCCGGCACCGCCGCCCGCATCGCTCAGGTGCTCAGCGAGGTGCCTCTCGACTCGCTCTCACCAAAAAGATTTTTCGACCTGCAGGTCGAAACACTTAAAGACTTATAACTCTGACTTTTTACCTGCATATGACACCGCTGATCATCATCCCCGCCCGTGGCGGCAGCAAAGGGATTCCCGGCAAGAATATCAAACACCTTGGCGGCAAGCCGCTTATCGCCTATTCCATCGATGTGGCGCGGGAGATATGCAATCTCCGCGGCATCTCCGCCGACCATATCCTGGTGAGCACCGACAGCGAGAAGATCGCCTCGGTGGCACGCAGTTGCGGCGTAGAGGTGCCCTACATGCGTCCGGCCGAACTGGCCACCGACTCGGCGGGTTCGCGCGAGATGATGCTCGATGCGGCCTCCTGGGCACGTGAGCACGGCATCAATTTCGACTACATCCTGCTGCTGCAGCCCACCTCCCCCTTCCGCACCGCCGACGATGCCCTGCGCTGTATGGAGCTGTATGAGAAGGAGTTGCCCGACATGGCCGTCACAGTCAAGGAAGCCTCGGCCAATCCCTACTACAACTGCTTCGAGACCGACACCGCCACCGGTGCGCTGAAAATCTCCAAGGGGGACGGCCTCTACACTCGCCGGCAGGACGCTCCGAAGGCATGGGAGTTCAACGGCGCGGTCTATGCCATCAATCCTCTGTCGCTCAAGCAGATGCCGATGGGCAAATTCCCCCGCCGCATCCCCTGCGAGATGCCCGCGGAGCGCTCGCTCGACCTCGACACACCGCTCGACTGGGCCATAGCCGAGGCCATAATTGCAAATACCTCAAAATGACATACTTTCCTATGCAGCAACATATCATCTACACCTCATCGACCATCACCGAGGCGCTCCGCACCATCAACGACATGCCCGGCAGCGCAGTGCGCACCCTGGTAGTGGCGGTGCCCGACACTCTCGAGGTCAAGGGCACCCTCACCGACGGCGACATCCGCCGCGGACTGCTCGACGGCGCCACCCTCGACGACCCGGTGGAGCGGGTGATGAACTATGCCTTCACCGCCGTGTGGGACGACGACGACCCCATGACCACCCTCGCCACCCTGCGCGAGGCCCGCGCCAAGGGGATCAAACTCCTCCCGCGCATCGACAGCGAGGGGAGCCTCACCGACATCATCGACCTCACCCGTCAGACGTCGCTGCTCCCTCTCTCCGCCATCCTCATGGCCGGAGGGATGGGCGAACGGCTCCGTCCGCTCACCCTCACCACCCCCAAACCGCTGCTGGAGATCGACGGCCGCCCCATCATCGACTACAACATCGAGCGGCTGGCCCGCGCCGGCATCACCGACGTCACCGTCACGGTGCGCTACCTCGCCGACCAGATCCGGCACTACTTCGCCACTCCGCGCCACGGCATACGAGTGAAATGTGTAGAGGAGACCAAACCGCTCGGCACCATCGGTTCGGCAGCCCTTGTGGAGCGTCCCGACGAGGGGTGCACCCTGGTGATGAACTCCGACCTCCTCACCACCATCGACCTCGAGGAGATGTTTCTGCGCCACACCTCGCTCGGCGCCGACATCACCATCGCCGCCATCCCCTACACCGTGTCGGTGCCCTATGCCATCCTCACCACCGAGGGGCAGCAGGTGACGGCGCTGCAGGAGAAGCCCACCTACTCGCATTTCGCCAATGCCGGCATCTACATCTTCAGCAATGTGGTGCTCAATTCGCTCAACCCCGACGAGCGCACCGACGCCACCACCCTCATCGAGGCCGCCATGCAGCAGGGGATGAAGGTCACCTACTACCCCATCAGCGGCACCTGGATCGACATAGGCTCTCCGGCCGACTTCGCCCACGCCCAGGAGCTGATGAAGCACCACCGCACCATCGGCGCCTGAGCCGCCCCGCTCCCCGGCTCTTCAGAGCTTAGAGCCCGGAAAAAAGACTGTGCTGAGGACGTCAGTCAGAAGTTCCCCCGGGAAACATTTCCCCTCCCTCCCGTGTTAAATCAATAAAAAAATCTCACCTGCATCTGATTATGGCAGAATCCAATTTCATAGATTACGTAAAAGTGCTTTGCCGCTCGGGCAAAGGGGGCGCCGGATCGCGCCACTTCCATCGTGCCAAATATGTCCCCAAGGGGGGGCCTGACGGCGGCGACGGTGGCCGCGGCGGCCATATCATACTGCGCGGCAACAAAAACATGTGGACGCTGCTTCCGCTCCGCTACCGCCGCCACATCTTCGCCGGCAACGGTCAGGCCGGTTCGGCCGGACGCAGCTTCGGCAAGGATGGCGAGGACCAGATAGTGGAGGTGCCATGCGGCACTGTGGTATTCGATGCCGAGACCGGCGAATATCTCTGCGAAGTCACCGACGACGGGCAGGAGGTGAAGCTGCTACGCGGCGGCAAGGGAGGCCTGGGCAACTGGCACTTCAAGTCGGCCACCAACCGCACTCCCCGCTATGCCCAGCCCGGACAGCCGGCCATCGAGAAAACCATCATCATGGAACTGAAGTTGCTCGCCGACGTGGGTCTGGTAGGCTTCCCCAATGCCGGAAAGTCCACACTGCTGAGCGCCGTCTCGGCAGCACGCCCCAAAATCGCCGATTATCCCTTCACCACCATGGAGCCTCAGCTCGGCATCGTGGAGTATCGCGGCAACCGCTCCTTTGTCATGGCCGATATCCCCGGCATCATCGAGGGTGCCTCAGAGGGTAAGGGTCTCGGGCTCCGCTTCCTGCGCCACATAGAGCGCAATGCCGTGCTCCTCTTCATGGTGCCGGCCGACGCCGACGACATCCGCGGTCAATATGAAATATTGCTTGAGGAACTGCGCAAATTCAATCCCCAGCTCATGGACAAGCAGCGTGTGCTCGCCATCTCCAAGTGCGATATGCTCGACGACGAACTGATGACCGAAATCCGCCCGACGCTCCCCACGGATCTCCCCGTGATCTTCATCTCCTCGGTCAGCGGGCTCGGCATCACCGAACTGAAAGACGCGCTCTGGAAGGCAATCAACGACGATGCCAACCGCATAGAGACCACACCCATCACCCACAGGCCGCTCGACGGCAACCACCGCGTGCGCGAGGAGGACGAATTTATCTTCGAGAATGTGGATCCCGACGAGAGCATCGAAGACGAAGATGAAGACGAATATTACGACGGCGACGACTGGAGCGACGACGACGGCAACACCCTCGAGGACCTCGGATGGCAATATGACCCCGATCCCAAGGATAAGGATAGCTAAATCTCTCGCAGCCAACAGGTCTGCGCAAACATTTTTTCAAGAATATCATGAGTGATGGCGCTATAGTCGCGCGGCGACGGCACCACCACCACTCCGGAAAGATCCACCGAGGCGGGGGAAAGCAGATGCTGCTTTTCCCCGTCGCCGTAAAAGTCGGGGCGGTGAGCCCTGCGCGGTATCACCACCGCACACCAGCTCCCATCGGCATAGGTGCAGAGCAGATTCATCCGCGCTTCAGGCTCGTCGGCGGCTTCGGCATATCCGCTCTGCTGCCTGAGGAGCAATTGCTGCGCCAAATTGCCGAACCAGCGCTCCATATCCTTGCGGTCGGCGCTCTGATGGCTGTAAATCAGGAAAGGAGCCGACTCGGGATGCTGCAGCAGCGGCAGCTCGCGCTCTACGGCCTGAAAATGGAAATGATCCGGTGCCGATGCTCCGCAGTGAGCCCCGTTGTAAAAGAGCGCCATCCCCTCCATGGCATGTGCCAGCCGCAGCATATCGGCGAAGCGCCGGATGTCGCCCCCGGCGGCTATCATCTGCGGCGTATGCTCCGTGGCCGGGATGGTGAAATGCATCGGGAAGATGGGGAAGGGATTCACAAGTATCTCATACGGCATGCCGCTCAGCGCGGAATCAAGGCCGCCGGGCATCAGCACCATCTGCTCCTTGGGCCGGTTCTTCCGGCAAAGGAAGCAGGGACGGGCGGCAATAGAGGCGGCATCGATTTTGGCTCCCGTGGAGCGCACCCGCGCGGGATTGTGCTGCAAGGTGTATTCGCAGACGCCGCGAGACGTGGCCGCCTCCACTTTTCGCGTTTCAATCTTTTCAAGCGCCTCATAAGCGGCCGCGGCCTGCGGCCACGAGGCAAGCTGACGACGATAAAACTCCGAAAGTGTCATCTCTCAATCCTTCTTCGCCATCATCTGCTGACGGGCCGCAATCTCCACAGCCCTCAGCCAGTCTTTGTACACATTGTTGGCATTGACACGCTCCACCGACAGCGCCGCATCGGAGTTCCCCTCCCAGCGGCGGCAGAGATAGAGCGACTCGTAGATGCGCCCTATGCGGTAACTGCGCGAGATGCGCAGCCCCACGGCATAATCCTCGCCATACGACACATCGGGAAATTCTATGCTCCTTATCACCGGGGTGTAAAATGCACGGGGAGCGCCGAGGCCGTTGATGCGCAGGGCGTTGTTGGCGCCGTTGTCGTCGGTCCACTCGCGGTGGTCGATCAGTCCCGGCGGGAGAGGCTTCCCCTCAAAATCCACCAGTTCATACGAGCCGATCACCATAGCGCACCGCTCGCTGCGGAATTTCTCTACCACTTTCACCAGCGTATCGGGGCCGCTGTAGAGGTCGTCGCTGTCGAGCTGCACGGCATAGCGTCCGCACTGAGGCGCATGCACGGCCACATTCCAGCATCCGCCGATGCCGAGGCTGCGGCTCTCGGGCACGATATGCACCACGCGGCTGTCCTCCCGGGCCAGTTGGCCGAGAATCTCCGAGGTGCCGTCGGTGCTGTGATTGTCCACCACTATCACATTGAAATCAAAGAGGGTCTGCTGCGCCAGAGCCGAACGCACGGCATCGGCCACGGTGCGGGCGCGGTTGCGCACGGGGATCACCACCGATGCCTCCACAGGGAAGGTGTGCCCATCGGCTGAAGGGTCAATCAGCGCGGCGCTGCGCGGTATCCAAGCCCCAATTTCCCGGAGATGGTGCGTGAAAGCCTGCTCCATCTCCACCTGCACCTCGCGGTTGCGGGGATTGACGTAGTCAAACTGCTTCTCGCCGCTCTTACGAGTGTCGGTAATCTCCACAGTGTAAAGCGGTTCAGGTATATGCACCGGCAGCCGGCGGCTCATCAGCCCCAGGCGGAGGGCATACCATGCGGCATAGCGGTAATCGCCGATTGTGGCGAGCACCTCGGCCACGGCATCGCGGCGCAGCAGCACTATCGGTCCGAAATCAAAGTCGTCGCGCACTCCCCCTGCGGTGCAGTCGGTCACGGGATGCGGCGAGATCCTACCCTCGCCATCGGCGGTACGGTAGTCGGAGTAGACCATCAGCGCATCGCAGTCATGGGCCACCTGTGCCATGCGGTGCAGGGAGTTGGCATCGAAGTCCACCTCCCGCGCTCCGAGGTTCACCACAAAGTAATCGACTGATGCCGAGGCACTCGCTACGACCTCGCGCAATTCACCGGTGGAGATCACCGGAGCTATCCCTATTGTCTGCGACAGGTAGATTCTGTTCATGGTTTCTTTCCTGTTAGAAATTTAAGTATCTCGTTCATTAATGCGTTGCGCTCCTTCTCACCTTTGATGGTCTCGAATGGGAATCCGGCCACCACCACGCGATAAGGCTGCCCGTAAGCCCCCATCCTCTCCATGGCGGTGGCGGCCACGAGCCGGTTTTCGTCATAGCGCATGATCGGGAACGACTCTGTGCCGTAAGGTCTTATGGCATCGGGCGATTCCACAGCGTAGCTGTCGGCCGACGGCATAGTCTCGAAGGTCAGCGACATGGGGGTGTACATCCCGAATGGTGAGAGCACCACCGACACCTTCCCGTCGATGCTCCCTTTGCCGATATACCAGTCGTAGCCCAGCACATCGTTGGCAAAAGTGCGGTCGGCCTCCCTCACAGCGCTGTCGCTGAAGCTGTTGTCCATCAGATCCGTCCCCACATAGGCGCCGGTGGCAAGGAGCGAGCCACCCGAGAGGCAATGGATCTCGATGCGCTGCTGCAGCTCGGTGGTAAAGCTCTTGAACCGGGTGCCTCGGATGCTGTCGCCGGCCGAGATCTCCTTCTGTTTGCCTAAAATCAGGTCAACGACGCGCGGATTTTGCGGCGTGCCCGGCTTGTGGGTAGGAATCTCGTCGGCAAACGCCTCGACGCTCGACGAAACGAACCCCTTGCCGGCGGCTCTCACCGCGCGGCCGTGGAGGTAGGCGAAATCGCGGGTATTTCCCGCTGTCACCACCTTCTCGAGGTTGCCGCGCGAGGCTCCAAGCCCGGGGAGGTCGTTGTTGACAAACTCCGAGTATGCCCGGTAGTCGTATTGCTGCCCGGTGGTGATGATATCGCACACATCAGCCACTCCGCCGTCGGAGAGGCTGTTGAATCCGCGATAACCGCCGGTATCAAAGCAGTCGGGCGCCGAAATGCGGGTGAATCCGTTGACTATCGTCACATCGGGCACTCCGGTGCCGTTGTCGTACAGCGCCAGCACCTCCGAGGGGAAGGCGCGTCCGCCGTCGTTGGCTGCAATGATGCGGTAGGAGTGGATGGCGTTGTCGGTCACCGTGGCCTGATAGCGGGGTTCGCTGACAGTGGCCACGGCCACGAAAGCACCGTTGGCGATGCGCTCCTCCACGATATACTGCGAGGGGACAGCGCTCCGCTCCAGCGGGTCGTCGGTAGCAGCCCAGGTGAGGGTGTATTTCCCTGCTCCCTGCGCCGTGATGGCAAATCGCGACACCGGTAGCGGCTGCACCACATAGTCGCGGTCGTATCGGTGCGAGAGGAAGCGGAGTATCCCCTTGTAGACAGCCCGCGACACGTCGAAACGCACCTGCGGGTCGAGTCCGTACTTCATATCCTCGAAATTCTGATGCGACAGCAGCTCGAGGATCATGGCGGGCACCTTGGTCTCGCGTATTTCGTAATATTTCTTATCGCGGATGGAGCGGTTGGTCCAATCTGAGCGGTGGAGCGCCCTCATGTCGCTCACCACGGAGGTCACCACATAGTCGGTGAGGTCGCGGTTTTCGAGTCGCGAACGTCCGTTGCCGAGCAGATTGCCGTCGTCGGTGGAGTAGATGCCGAGGGTGCCCACCATCGAGCCGTCGTCGGTGGTGCCGGCATCGGTGTGAAATGCAAAGGCCATATCGATCGGTATCCCGAGCCCGGCTTTGCCGGGGAGCATCTCCGAGCCGCCGGCCAGATAGTTGACCCAAAGTGCTCGGCTTTTATAGTCGTCGGTGTAGTCGTTGTCCCCCTTCGATTCGGAGTAGACCGAGTCGGGCATCCCGGCCCACTGCAGCCAGTAGCGCGCTCCCTCGTTGAATCGGGGCGCTCCCGAGGTGCTTCCGGCGTAGCGTGTCTCCCCCTTGGAGATGCGGGCCACATTGCCCATGCCGCCACCTATCTTCACTGCGTCGGCCGACACCACGGTGTGCTTCTCGTCGGAGCGGTTGCTGAGCACCACCATAGGCTTCGCGGGCTTTCCGGCCGCAAAGGGGTAAGTGCCGATATACACCCATGTGCCACCTCCCATGCGCTGATTTACAGTCACTTCCGAGCTTCCTCCGAGATGATTGACCGTGTACTTGGCATCTGGAGCGCTGTTGGGATACGACTTATATGACACATATACAGCATATTGGCCCCGCTCGGGCAGGTCGGCGGTCCAGCAGGCTGTGCTTTCATGCTTCGCATCTTTCTCACCCACAGTCTCTACCGACTCGGATGTGCCCATGCGGAAGGGATTTTCCCATCCCTGGAGCGTGCCCCCTTGGGGCATCGCAAACCCCTCTCCCACAGGGCTTTCCTCCCATTTATGCTTCCCCTCGGTGAGGTAAAAGTCGCTATGCTCGCCTCCATCGGTGTCGGAAATAATCTCGGTGACCGACAGATCGCGCTCGCGCGGCAGCATCACGTATGCCCCGGCATTTTCGAGCATCGGCACCAGGTAGGGCAACACAAATCCCTGAGCGAAAAGGTCTTCCACAGTGCCGAAAAGCTTCGGACGCTGCCATTTCCAGTGTCCCTGCCCCTGATCGAAGTAGAGGCCATGGCTCTGCCACATGGCTATGATGCGTCCGTCGAGCCCTTTAGGGGCAACGTTTCCCTCGCCGAAGGTGACAAACGGCTCAGCATCGGACATCGGCCCGGTGAAGGTGGGTTTCTTTGCCACCACGCGGGTGGTGCGGGCGCGTTTGCGCCCTTTTCTGCGCTTTCTCGCGGCGTCGGCGGGGATGCTCGCGCCTATCGCCAGGATCAGCAGTATCGATATGATTTTTCTGAAATTCAATGTCTTATGATTGACTGCGCCGCCATTGGCCCGTCTGCAAGAAGCAGCCTCGGCGGCTGAAGGATTCGTAAAATTAGGGAAAACCGGAGAGAGCTGCGGCGTCAGTTGCGCCAGGTGTGGTTTTTGCGGGAGGGGAGGCTGCTCCGGATGCCCCACACCATCTGTCTTACCCAGTGAAACAGCATGTCGAAGGGCAGAATGGCTGCCGGGAGACTTACTCCCATAAGTCGGCCAAGCCGCTTCCAGGCCACCACAAGAGGTATCCACAGGATCGGGAGCAGCGCCAAGGCCACGCAACCGGGAAGGGCGTTGGGGAGAGTCATGACGATGCAACCTGCTGTGGCAGCGAGCCATAGCCACATGGCAGCTACCGAGATGGCGAACATCAGCCGCGACCGTAAGGCTCCGCGCAGTTTGCGGCCGGTGTAGCAGTGGCGCAGCCGCTGCTCGCGGTAAGTGGCAGCGGGTATCGGGCTGGTCACTTTCACCAGCGCGTCGCGCCCAAGGGCCACGGCGGTGTTTTCGGCCGTGGCGATGCGGTTGACAAAGATATCGTCGTCGCCGAAATGCAACGTCAGCGACCCTGCAAATCCCTTATTATCAAAGAATAGCCGACGGCGGTAAGCCAAGTTGTAGCCGGTGCCGCGATAGGGATGCCCGCTGAGCGCCGATGTGAGCCATGTGGCGGTGGTAGCCACTTCGTCGAATCGGTTCATGGCTCCTTTCAGCCCCTTCATCGAGGCCACGCCGAGCACCACTTCCTTTCCGCGCATCATCGGAGCGGTCATCCGCTCGAGCCAGCGGTCGGAGCAGATGATGCAGTCGCAGGTGGTGAGCACCACAATCTCGTGGCGCGCGGCCTTCACGCCGAGCGACAGGCAGAGCTTCTTGCGACTGAGATTGCGCGCGCCGTCGGGCACGAAGGTGTAATATACCTCTCTTTCCGGGTGAAGCAAACTAAAGCGCGTGACGGCATCCGACATATCTTCGCAATTGCCGTCGTTGACCACCACGGTCTCCACTTTTCCGGTGTAGCGCTGTGCGGCAATCTGCCCCAGCAGATTCTCGAGGCCCTCCACGTTGCCTGTGCCGTAGATTATCACCGACACATCGGGCATCTGCAGTGCTTCGCTGTCGCCTTCACTTTTCTCAGCCTCGGCTTTTCGGCCCTTGACCTCAGCCCGGGCCACCCTCACCGGCAGCAGCACTCTCCGACGGTAGGGCCAAAGCAGCCACACCACACACACGAAGGCCACTGCCAGGCACACCCAGCCGATGAGTTTCACATTATCTAAAGAAAAATATACGTATTCCATCTTTGTCGCAATCTGTCGCCCCGCTCCCCCGTTTGGGGTTTCTGTAATGCAAATTTACACATTTTATTGCAAGCCGATGGCACGATTCGCATTAATTTCTTAATTTTGTAGCTGAGAAAAAGCTAACCTGCGCCGGGGCGGCATCCGCTCCTCCGGTGCGAAAACATTTTTAGATACGCAATGAATATCGCTATAGTCGGCACAGGATATGTGGGCCTGGTATCGGGCACATGTTTTGCCGAAATGGGTGTCAATGTCACATGCGTTGACATCGACGAGAAGAAAATCGAACGTCTGCGCCACGGCGAGGTGCCCATCTACGAGCCCGGTCTCGACGAGATGGTGCTCCGCAATCACCGCGAGGGGCGGCTGCACTTCACCACACGCCTGGAGGATGTGATCGACGACGTGGAGGTGGTGTTCAGCGCCGTGGGCACTCCCCCCGACGAGGACGGCAGCGCCGACCTGCAGTATGTGCTCGCCGTGGCCCGCACCTTCGGCCGGTGCATTAAGAAGTACACCGTGCTGGTGACAAAGTCGACCGTCCCCGTGGGCACTGCCCGCAAGGTCAAGGAAGCTATCGCCGAAGAGCTCAAGCTCCGCGGCGAGGATATCCCCTTCGACGTGGCGTCCAATCCGGAGTTTCTCAAGGAGGGCGCCGCCATAAAGGACTTCATGAGCCCCGACCGCGTGGTAGTGGGCGTGGAGAGCGAGGAGGCACGAGGGCTCATGAGTCGCCTCTACCGTCCCTTCCTGCTAAACAATTTCCGAGTGATCTTCACCGATATCCCTTCGGCCGAGATGATAAAATATGCGGCCAACTCCATGCTGGCCACGCGCATATCCTTCATGAACGATATCGCAAACCTCTGCGAGATCGTCGGCGCCGACGTCAACATGGTGCGCAAGGGGATAGGGTCCGACTCCCGCATAGGGTCGAAATTTCTCTACCCCGGCTGCGGCTACGGCGGCAGCTGCTTCCCCAAGGATGTGAAGGCGCTGATCAAGACGGCGGAGAAAAGCGGCTACTCCATGCGGGTGCTCAAAGCCGTGGAGGAGGTCAACGAGCGGCAGAAGTCGATCGTGTTCGAAAAACTCGCCGCCCACTTCGGGGGCGCCGACAAATTGGAGGGGCGCACCATAGCCATATGGGGACTGGCCTTCAAGCCGGAGACCGACGACATGCGCGAGGCAACGTCGCTGGTGACCATCGAGCGCCTCCTCGATGCGGGTTGCCGCGTAAAGGTATTCGACCCGGTGGCCATGGACGAGTGCCGCCGCCGCGTGGGCGATGTAGTGGAGTATGCCAAGGATATGTACGACGCGGTGCTCGACGCCGATGCCTTGCTGATGCTCACGGAGTGGAAGCAGTTTCGTCTCCCTTCGTGGGGCGTGATTGCGCGGTCTATGAAGACTCCGGTGATCATCGACGGCCGCAACATCTACGATGCCGACGACATGAAGCGCCAGGGCTTTGAATACCACTGCATCGGGCGTCGATGACGACCGGCACGGGAGCTTCATCGCCGCCGCAAATGAGTTTTAAACGATTAAAAACCGACATTATCAATTGATTACCATCATCGTTGCCGCCGGGAGCGGCTCGCGCTTCGGGTCAGCGACCCCAAAACAGTTTCTCCCTCTTGCGGGGAGACCGGTGGTGATGCACACCATCGACGCGTTTCGCCGGGCCAAGCCCGACGGGAGGATTGTGCTGGTGCTTGCCGGGGATATGATCCCTGTATGGGCCGATCTCTGCCGCGAATATGGGTTTGAATCGCCTGAGGTGGCAGAGGGTGGCGCCACCCGCTGGGAATCGGTGAAAAATGCCGTGCTTTCGCTTGGCGATGCCCCGGGAGGGGAGACGGTGCTGGTGCACGACGGCGCCCGCCCGCTGGTGGAGGAGGAACTGATACTCCGCACGGCGTCGTTTGCCATCAATACCGACGGCGCGCTGCCCGCTGTGGCCGTGACCGACTCGCTGCGGCGGCTCGACGACGATGAGGTGACCTCCGAACCGGTGGACCGCACTCGCTACCGCGCCGTGCAGACCCCGCAGGCGTTCGCCCTCTGGCGCCTCCGCGAGGCCTACTCGCTCCCCTACGATGAGAGCTTCACCGACGATGCCTCGGTGATGGCCGCCGCGGGGTTCACCAACCTGGTGCTGGTGCCGGGGTCGTACCGCAATATCAAGATTACCAACCCGATAGATCTGGCGATCGCCGAGCTGCTGATCACCCGGAGCTGAACCTTACAAGCCCATAGCAGTGAGCCGCAGCACACGCGACATAGATGTGAAATTTATCAAGGGGATCGGCCCGTCGAGGGGCAAACTCCTTGAGGATGAGCTTGGTATAGCCACGCTCTACGACCTGCTGCACCATTTTCCCACCCACTATATCGACCGCTCACAGATCTACCCCATAATCCGCTTTTCAGGCGAGATGCCGGCGGTGCAGGTCAAGGGGCGTTTCATCACCTTCAACACTCAGGGCGAAGGGGCCAAGATGAGGCTGGTGGGACTTTTCTCCGACGGCACCGCCACGATGGAAGTGGTGTGGTTCAGGCAGATACGCTCGCTGCGCGAACATTACAACGTGGGGCGCGACTATGTGCTTTTCGGCAAACCACAACTGTTCAACGGCCGCTGGAGCATGGTGCACCCGGAAATCGATCCGCCGGAATCGGCCGGCGCCTCGGTTGGGCTCCGCGGAGTGTATCCCCTCACCGAAAAGCTGCGCAACCGCGGCATCACAGTGCGCAATATGCACATGTGGGTGCAAAACGCCATCGCATCGCTCCCCAGACGCCTGCCGGAGACTCTTCCGGCCTATCTGGTGGAGCGCTACGGCCTCATGAGCGGCCACGATGCCATCCTGGCGGTGCACAATCCGCCCGACAACACCACGCTGCAGCGCGCACGCGAACGGCTGAAGTTTGAGGAGCTGTTCTACCTGCAGCTCAACATCCAGCGCTACAGCCACCGGCGTGCAGCCACGCTGCAGGGGATCCCGTTTCCGCGCATAGGTCGGTTTTTCAACAGTTTCTACTCCGAGGTGCTCCCCTTCCCGCTCACCGGAGCGCAAAAGCGGGTGCTCCGCGAGATTCGCGCCGATGTGGGCTCGGGAAGGCAGATGAACCGCCTCCTGCAGGGCGATGTGGGTTCGGGCAAGACCATCGTGGCGCTCATGACGATGCTCATGGCGCTCGACAACGGCTTCCAGGCGTGCCTGATGGCCCCGACGGAGATCCTCGCCACCCAGCATTTCGAAGCGATACGCGAGATGGCGGCTCCGCTCGGCATCAATGTGCGCCTCCTCACCGGATCCACCCGCAAGAAAGAGCGCGATCTGATCCATGAGGAACTGATGGCCGGGAGTCTGCACATCCTCATTGGCACTCATGCGCTGATCGAGGACAATGTGCAATTTCGCTCGCTGGGGATGGTGGTGATCGACGAGCAACACCGCTTCGGCGTGATGCAGCGCGCACGCCTCTGGAGCAAAAGCGCCCGCGTGCCTCATGTGCTGGTGATGACGGCGACACCTATCCCGCGCACACTGGCCATGACGGTCTATGGCGACCTCGATGTGTCGGTGATCGACGAGCTGCCACCCGGCCGCAAACCGGTCAGGACGCTGCTCCGCTACGACAACCAGCGCCACGAGGTCTACCGCATGGCCGGCCAGGAGCTGGCCAAGGGACGGCAGGTCTACATCGTGTACCCTCTGATTCAGGAAAATGAGAAGGTCGACCTCAAGAGCCTCGAGGAGGGGTACGACTTTGTGAGAGAGATGTTCCCGTCGTACCGCGTGGTGATGATCCACGGAAAGATGAAGCCGGCCGAGAAGGACGCCCAGATGAAGCTCTTCGTGGAGCATAAGGCGCATATCATGGTGGCTACCACGGTGATAGAGGTGGGTGTGAACGTGCCCAACGCCACCATGATGATTATTCAAAATGCCGAACGCTTCGGCCTGTCGCAGCTCCACCAGCTGCGCGGACGCGTGGGCCGCGGAGCCGCCGAGAGCTACTGTGTGCTGATGTCGAAAAACAAGATCGCTGCCGACACCCGCAAACGCCTGGAGATCATGACCGCCACTACCGACGGATTTATGATCGCCGAAGCCGACATGCGCATGCGCGGCCCGGGCGACATCGAGGGCACCATGCAGAGCGGCATCCCCCTCGACCTCCGCATCGCCAACCTGGCCACCGACGGCCAGATAGTGCAGGTAGCCCGCGACTGCGCCCGTGCCATCCTCGACCGCGACCCCTCGCTGGCGCTCCCCGAGCACGCCATGCTCGCCCCCGAGCTTGAGAAGCTTTTTGCAAGACACACCGACCTCTCGCGCATCTCCTGAGCAAAGGGGACCGGAAGGCAATTTTCACTTGTAGCCAATATCTCACACCTCGTCCGACAAAAAATGTGTTGTAAAACATATTTTGCATAAATCGCTGACTTATACAGCAATAAAGGTGCTGATTAACACCCGTTTCTTTTATTATATTATTTTAAGACTGAGATTTTTCACCCTAAAAATATTTTTTCGTAACTTTGAAAGGTGGAAAAAGTTTTCAATCAGCGCCTTTGGTGATGACCATGCCGGCAGGCACGCATCGCCGTACTCCTTGAAACCACTTGACCGACGCCGCCGCAAGCAGCGCGGCGCCACTGAGGCTTTTTTCTACACAGAGCATTTAGAATTTACTACCCCCCGACAGATGGAAACCACTCTCGTAATTATCAAGCCCTCGGGCATACAGCGCGGTCTTGCCGGCCGCATTATCAGCCGTTTTGAACAGAAAGGCCTCGTCATCGCAGGCATGAAGATGATGCGTCTCTCCGAGCAGCTGCTCCGCGAGCATTATGCACACCTGGTGGACCGTCCGTTCTTCCCCTCGCTCCTCCGCTCCATGATGGCTACTCCCGTGGTGGTTCTCGCTATCAAGGGCGTGGACGCTGTAAGCGTGGTTCGCGCCATGACCGGCGTCACCAACGCCCGCAACGCCGCACCCGGCACCATCCGCGGCGACTTCGGCATGAGCGGCCAGGAGAACATCGTGCATGCCTCCGACCTTCCCGAAAATGCCGTCATCGAGGTGGCCCGCTTCTTCAAGCCCGAAGAGCTGTTTGACTATATGCCAGTCACCGCTCCGGCCATCTACAATCCCGACGAGCTGATGATGTAATCTCAGCCTCGAAGACCTCTCTCTCTGCTATCTCCAAAAAATAATAAACGATCTCCCCGATCTCTTTCCGATGAAGTCCCCGGGGCAGCGTAACCCCGACAGACTTCTCATCGTCCCTCCCAAAAAGACCTCTCATATCCACGAACTAATGATGCTTCAGAAAACGCTTAAAACACTCACAATATTTGCATTGGCCGCTTGCGCCGCACTCGGCGTACAGGCCCAGAAGAGCTACCGACTCCCCTCTGCCCACAAGGCCGAACACAACGACCTCATTGCCCGTCAGGAAAATATCGGCAACCAGATCTCGGTAAAGGACACTCAGGATTTTCTCGACAACCTCTTCAAAGACGAGGAGGAACCTGAGCTCGATATCTACACCGAGGGATGGAACTCGCGCAGCGTCAACGCCTACGCCGGCATGACAGTGCCCGACTTCAAGGATATCGACGTGAGCGACTTCGCCATGCCCTGCCCGGGATATGTCACCTCGCCTTACGGCTACCGTCCGCGTTTCCGCCGCGAGCACAAGGGCGTGGATCTGAAGCTCCGCACCGGCGACACCGTCTACGCTGCTTTCAGCGGCCGCGTGCGCCTCACCAACTTTGAGCGTAAGGGCTACGGATACTACGTGATCCTCCGCCACACCAACGGCCTCGAGACCGTCTACGGCCACCTCTCCAAATTCCTCGTTAAGGACGATCAGGATGTGAAGGTAGGTCAGCCTATCGCGCTCGGCGGCAACACCGGCCGCTCCTTCGGCTCGCACCTGCATTTCGAGACCCGCTACATGGGCGTGCCTATCAACCCGGCTGCGATCTTCGACTTCGCCAACCAGACGGTGCACACCGATACCTACACCTTCGACAAGAGAAACTACAAGAAGGCTCGCAACTTCGATCCGGCCGCCAACAGCGAGTATGCGCGCCAATACAACGCTTCGCGCCCGGCAGCTACCTCTCACGACAGCGGCAGCAAGTCGCGCCGGTCGAGCTACACCATCCGCAAGGGCGACACCCTCAGCCGCATAGCCTCGCGCAACGGCGTGTCGGTGCGTCAGCTCTGCAAACTCAACGGTCTCACCACAAAATCGAAACTCAAGCCCGGCAAGAAGCTGCGCCTTCACTAATCCGGCTTCCAACAGATACGCCGTCGGCGTGCCCTGCATCTGCAGAGCACGCCGACGGTGCTTTTAGCGGGCTGTGGGTGTCCTTTATCCGGTCTTATTCGGCCTATACGGCTTATTGGCCTTATTATCCCTATCCCCTCACCTTAGGAGAAGTCAAATTCGTCGCAGTCGGTCAGCGAGATGCCGCCGCCGGTGTAGCTGTCCCAACGGCGAGCGCCGTCGGTGAGCTCTACTGCCTCGTAGAGCGACATCGGCAGATCGTTGAGGAAATATTTCGAGGCAAACTTGTACCAGTCCTTGGGATTGTTCTCCACATATGTGGCTTTATTGCTGCGATAGATCACGAGGCGGTCGGCAGCGCGCGTCATGACCACATACAGGCAGCGGCGGTCCTCCTCGATGGCATCCTCGCCGGCTGCAACGGCCTTGGGCGAGGGATATTGGTTGAAATTGACATTGACAAGATAGCAGAACCGCGCCTCGAGCCCCTTGGCGGAGTGGATGGTGGTAAGGATGACGCAGTCGTCGGGGTTGGCCTCGTTTTTCACGGCTGTGCCGAGCGACGGATCGAGGATGTAATCGGAGATGAAGGCCGTTAGGCTCTCCGAACTCTCCCCTATCTTCTCCAGCAGCATCATATCCTTGCGCCGGCGCGTCCAGTCGGTCTTATATTTCGCTTCGAGCACCCGCTCCAGGCCCTTGAGAGCGGCCATGATGGCCTTGTTGACCTCGGTCTGCATATCGCGGATGGCCAGGAGGGTGGCGGCCACACCGGGGTCGATTCCCGGGAAGGTGGAGATGGTCTCGGCGCACTCCTCGATGGTGGTGTCGTCCATGATTTTGTCAATGATCTTGGCAGCAGTGATCTCGCCGATGCGCGGGAAGAGGCAAAGGTAGCGTTCCCAAGCCAGCTCGTCGCGCGGATTGGCCACCACGCGCAGCGCCGACACCAGGTCGCGCACATGCGCCGATGCCATCAGCGACGTGCCGCCGTAGATCACATAGGGGATCTGAGCCTCCACGAGACATGCCTCCACAGCCTTCAGACCCCAGTTGGAGCGAGAGAGCACCATGTTGTCCTTATATCGCGCACCGTCGCCGCCGATAGTATCCTTGATGCGCATCACTATGTCGCGAGCCTGGTCCCACTCTTCACCGAAATGCGCCAATATCGGCTTCTCGCCCGCGCCGCGGTAAGCTACAAGCTGTTTGTCGTAGTCAAGCGGCGACTGCGACAGAAGCCAGTTGGAGATATCCAGTATCCCCTGAGTGGAGCGGTAGTTGACCGTCAGTTTCATCACCTCGGCCTCCGGCACCACCTCGCAAAAATGGTGGATAGACTTGAAGTCAGCCCCGCGAAAGCCGTAGATCGACTGAGCGTCATCACCCACGCAAAACAGATTGCAACGATTCCAGAACGACTCCAGCAGCAGATATTGCAGCGGATTGGTATCCTGCATCTCATCGATCAGTATGTGGTCGTAAGCCTCGGAGATAAACTTCGCCGCCGCAGGATTTTTCTTCAAACCCACCGCCACCTTCTGCAGTATGTCGTCATAATCGAGATAGCGCCGCTCGGCCTTATAGGCCATATATTTACGGATTACATCCTGGTAGACAGGCAGTTTCTTCATTATCTTCTCGCGGGTAGCTTCGTCCATTTGCCCGTTGTAAAGGCGCCGCGACAGCGCCGTGGTCAGATTGCACCGCGCATTGACCGCATACGAGTAAACCTCGGCCAGTTGCGCCGGTTTGATAAAATTGCTCTTGCTGAAATGGCGGCCGCATACCAGGCGGAACGCACTTTCGCAGTCCTCCTCGTCGATCACCGTAAACTTGCCGAAATTGAACACCGCCGGATTCTGCTCGATCATCTCCATACACCACGAGTGGAACGTCTGACCCCTCAGTTTCCTTGCATCCTGCTTCGACGACGCCTGCAGACGCGTCACAATCTCCTTAGCCGACTTGCGCGTAAACGACAGGATCAGCAACCTTTGCGGCGACACACCGCTATCAAGCAGATACTTCGCCCTCGCAATAATAGTACGCGTCTTCCCCGTACCGGCGCCCGCCAGCACCAGCAGATTGCGGCCCTGATAGCGCGCCGCCCTCTCCTGCTGCTCATTCAGCCCCTCGAAAATCTCCTCCGAACTGTCAAATACCCTACTCATCCTTCATTTACAATCTAATTTGGTCAAAACAGTAAAAATCCCAACCCATCCCGCATTCATAGTAAAATCCCAAACCATTCCCTTTCACTCCCTTTACCTATTATCCTATCCTCCCCACCCTCATTCTCATTCCAAAGATACAACTTTTCCCCCATTTTATGCATCTTTTCGCAAAATAAGTACGAGAATTAAGAGCGAGAAGAAGCATTAAGCCGCATCATCATAGCTAAAGATGTGATAACTAAAAAGGCTACGCAGAAGGGGCGAAGGAGAAGTCCGGAAGATGCAGCCCCAGCAGGAGGTGGGATGGAGGAGAATGAGGGGGGCGGTGGCGTATCCCGATGATGGAGCAAAGTGCAGGCAGTGGCGTATCCGGATGGCGGGCGCCCTTGTGGGCGGCAGGAGGAGGGCCCGGGGAGGGAGGGGGAAAGCCGGCGAATGTTTGAGCGAAGCGAGTTACGCCGGCTCCCTCCCGAGCCGGATCAGCCCTCGCCCGTCGCCGCCCACTGCGCCCTCGGCCTTTGGGTACTTTTCGGCCCGCGTCATCGCCCTTTGGGCGCTTCGCACAGCGAAGAAAAGGACAGCGCAAAAAAAAATCGTAACCATCCGGGCCGGTCGCGCCAGGGCGCGACCCTACAGGTTGACGATCACCACCTTAGGACGGAAACAAACGAATTGCCGACAGAATCTGAGGGTGCGGAAGGGGCAAGAAAAGAGAAACGCCCTTGCTCCGGATGACCGGTGCAAGGGCGCTTCGAGTTTATAAGGGGCGGCTACCTACTCTCCCACTTTCGCAGTACCATCGGCGCGGCGGGGTTTAACTTCTCTGTTCGGAATGGGAAGAGGTGGAACCCCCGTGCTATGAACCACCTTAGTATCTTTCAGTCAACAAGGATTTTTGGGGAGCGGCTTGGTGCTGCTTCAACCGGATCCTTGTGCCGTATAAGGTAAAAAGGAAAGCCGGAAGCAAATCTGAAATCACTTGCAAATTGCTTTTCAGTAGCTCGGATATCACTATCGTTGTCACGAGTCTGTGTGTATGTGACTTTGAGGAAGTCCGTCGTCAAGCCCCGAGGGGCTTTGACTGTTTTTGATGTTTGGGGGAACGTTGTCCCCGGAAAGGGTTTGGGTGATTAGTATCGCTCGGCTGAGGACATTGCTGCCCGTGTACCTGCGACCTATCGACGTCATCGTCTTTGACGGCCCTTATTAGGAGATCTTATCTTGAGGGGGGCTTCGTGCTTAGATGCTTTCAGCACTTATCCTTGCCGGAGGCTGCTACCCGGCGGTGCGGCTGGCGCCACAACCGGTAAACAGGAGCTCCGTCCAACACGGTCCTCTCGTACTAGTGTCGGGTCCTCGCAAATCTCCAACGCCCACAACAGATAGAGACCGAACTGTCTCACGACGTTCTGAACCCAGC
>CAJLLX010000006.1 GCA_905207535.1 uncultured Muribaculaceae bacterium
TGGAGACAACGGCTCTGTCGATTAAACATATCGCGCAGATGTACTGCGTCAACGGTAAGTATTTCGCTGACTTATATCGCAATAAGCTGAGCGGCTACGCCCAGTGGTGCGAGAGTGAACTCGGTTGTGGATTTTATTTCAACGCCGCCAATATCGGTCCGTACATGAGCTTGGACGAGACATGTCTTAGCAACGGCGAGGTATGGACATTCCTCACCAACAAGGACGGTCACGGCGGCAGGGGCACCCTTGCCGCTGCAATACCGGGCACGAAAAGCGACGAGATCATCTCCACACTCATCGGAGCGATGGGCAAATCCATGAGACGGAAGGTAAAGGAGGTGACTTGTGATTTGTCGCCGTCAATGATGCTAATAGCTGCGGAGGTTTTCTACAACGCCCATGTTGTAAACGATCGTTTCCATGTGCAGCAGGTTTACAACGAGGCTGTCGATGAAATCCGTGTCGACATCCGCCGTCAGCTCATAGCGGAGGACAATGCCCGCGACAAATCCGAGCCTCCGGTGACATACTCAAACGGTGAGACTATGCGCCAGATACTTGCGCGCAGCAAGCACACGCTTATGATGTCACAAAACAAATGGACTGACATACAGCGTCATCGGGCAAACATACTGTTCAAGCACTATCCGATACTGAAAGACGCCTATCGACTTGCTATGGAACTACGCCGCATATTCAATATGCAAATCTCTCCGACAAAAGCCATGGGGAAGATGAACAAGTGGTATGAAAAGGTGATGGCTCTGGGCAATAATAACTTTCGTTCTGTAATCAAGACATTCAAAAATCACGCCCCGACGATTCTCAATTACTTCCGACGGCGCTCCACAAACGCTTCTGCCGAAGCTTTCAACTCCAAGGTCAAGATATTCCGTTCACAGATGCGTGGTGTCCGGGATCGTGACTTCTTCATCTTCCGCCTCGTAAAACTATATGCCTAATTTTTTAACACTTTAATCTCCCGGTTTTAACAAATGCACCGAAAATTCAGCTTGACCCGTAATCACCAAATTTTCAGGCGACAAAATGCACTACACCCGTCACTTTTTTCATCACATCTCTACCTGCAATCACCTCACTGCAGTCCCTTCCCTCCTCACCCAGAACGGATGCACAGAGGATGGCCTGTGCGAGCCACTTCCCAAGCGACAAGCCCGGCAGAGAGCCTCATCAGCACCTGCCTGACATCGGATAGCCCGGGAAACAGCCTCCACGAGTGGTGCCAGCCGCCCCCACCACCAGATGGGAAGGTAGAAAATCGTCAGCCTCAAATATTGCGCCCATACAGTTGGCGGTATTAACATTTCAACCGAGTATTTACATTGGTCCATTGTCCCATACAGGTTGGAAAATGCGTGGATGATGCCGCCACGGAGTATGGTCGCGTCATCCACTGTGTGGCGTCATCCGGTATTATGGGGGAAGGGGGTGGATTAATTCTTCTTGGCGGGGTCGCAGGTGAGGCCTACGCCGAGCTTTTTGAAGATTTTGCGGTCGATTTCGCCGAGCATCACGGTGGAATGTACCTCACAGCCTGCGAGTTCGGGTAGTTTCTCAAGGGCACGGGCGCAGTCGGAGTCGTGTGCACTGAGCAGCGAGAGGGCCACGAGCACCTCGTCGGTGTGGAGGCGGGGATTGTGGCTGCGCAGATAGGCCGTTTTGGTGTGCTGTATCGGCTCTATCATGTGCTGCGGGATCAGTTTCACGCTATGGTCTATGCCGGCTAAGTGCTTGGTGGCATTGAGGATAAGTGCCGCGCTCGGGCCAAGGAGGTCGGAAGATTCGGCTGTGATGATGGTGCCGTCGGCCAGCTCGATAGCCGAGCAGTGGTGGCCGCTCTTAGCGGCACGCTCTTTTGCTGCAGCGATAACGGGACGATACTTGGCCGGATCGATTTTCGCTTGATTTAGCAGCAGAGCTATCTTGCTGACTTCCTGATCATTGCCCGCACCCTCGGCGAGATGGTTGAGGGCCGTGTAGTAGCGGCGGATGATCTCGTTGCAGGAAGCGTGGCGGCACACCTCATCGTCTTTGATGCAGAAACCCACCATGTTGACGCCCATATCGGTGGGCGATTTGTAGGGATTTTCGCCGTAAATACCCTCAAACAGAGCGTTTAACACGGGGAAGATCTCTATGTCGCGGTTGTAGTTGATAGCGGTCTTGCCGTAAGCCTCGAGGTGGAAGGGGTCGATCATGTTCACATCGTTGAGATCGGCCGTAGCAGCCTCATAGGCAATGTTTACGGGGTGTTTGAGCGGGAGGCTCCACACCGGGAAGGTCTCGAATTTGGCATAGCCGGCGCGGATGCCGCGCTTGTGCTCGTTGTAGAGCTGTGAGAGGCACACCGCCATCTTGCCGCTGCCAGGGCCGGGAGCGGTAACGATCACTAACGGCCTGGTAGTCACCACATAATCGTTGCGGCCGAATCCCTCTTCCGAGTCGATCAGAGCCACATTGTGGGGATATCCGTCAATGGTGTAATGATAGTAAGTGGTGATACCAAGGCGCTCCAGACGTTTGCGGAAGAGGTCGGCGCTGCTCTGCCCGTTGTAGTGGGTGATGACCACTGAGCTGACAAGAAAACCGCGCTCCTGAAAGGCGCTGCGGAGGCGCAGCACATCCTCATCGTAGGTGATTCCCAGATCGTTGCGCACTTTGTTTTTTTCGATGTCGCGGGCCGAAATTACGATGACAATTTCGGCGTGATCGGCCAACTGACTGAGCATGCGTAGTTTACTGTCGGGCTGAAATCCCGGCAGCACGCGGCTGGCATGATGATCATCGAAAAGTTTGCCCCCCAGTTCAAGGTATAACTTGTTGCCGAACTGAGCGATACGCTCTTTGATGTGTTCGGACTGAATCTTGAGATATTTCTCGTTGTCGAAACCGTATTTCATAACGGGATACAAAGGTAAGATTTTTTTCGTGGTTTCGCACTAAAAATCGGCAACCTTTTTCACGATTTTTCACTATTGACGGGGAGAGTTAGTTCTTAGAGCTCAGAGCATAGAGCTTAGTGGGCCATTCGGGATGGTAGTCGGAGGCGCTCCGGGAGGGGGTCAAAGGGTCTCCGGGAGGGGGTCAAAGGGTCTCCGAGCAGGGGGTGAAGGGGCTCCGGGGAGGGGGTCAGATGGTCTCCGGGAGGAGCACCGAGGGTCTCGGAGCGGGGTCGCGGTAGCGAGCGAGAAGGGTGGCGAGTGAGACCGGGGAGAAGTCGGGTTGCCAGCCGGCGAGACAGGCGATGCGGCCGAGGATCTCTTCGGGTGAGAGCCGGCGACGGAGCTGCTCCATGCTCATGGAGGCATCGCGTTTGGAGAGGCGTTGGCCGGCGGCATTGCAGACCAAAGGGAGATGGGCGAACTGAGGCACCGGCAAGCCGAGCAGTCGCATGAGGTAGATCTGCTGGTGCGCGGACACAAGGAGATCGTTGCCGCGCATCACCTCGGTGATGCCCATCAGGGCATCGTCGACCACCACGGCGAGCTGATAGGCCCAGGCGCCGTCGGCACGGCGCACGATGAAGTCGCCACAGTCGGTGGCGAGGTTGGACACCTGCGGCCCGTAGACGCGGTCGGTGAAAGTCACCCGGCAGTCGGGCACATAGAGCCGGGAAGCAGCAGAGCAGTTATTAGATTGTAGGTTGGAGATAGTAGATTGTAGATTGGAGATGGTAGATGGTGGAGCGGAGATGGTAGATGGAGGGACGGAGAGGGTTGATGGGGTGGGGAGGTGGGAGAGGAAAGTGGAGAGGGTGGGGAAGGTGCCGAGGGTGGAGAGGGAGGCAAGGTGGGCGGGGCGGCAGGTGCCACGGTAGACCACACGGCCGTCGGACTGGTGGGGGGCCTGTGTGGCGAGGATGTCGGAGCGGCGGCATCGGCAGGGGTAGACGAGGCCGGTGTCGGCGAGGCGCTGCATGTAGTGGGCGTAGATGTCGGAGCGGAGGCTCTGACGGTAGGGGCCGCAGGGACCGAGGTCGTCGAGGCCGCCTTCATCCCAGTCGAGCCCGAGCCAGCGGAGGTCGTCCTCGATGAGACGGGCATACTCGAGGCGGGAGCGCTGGGGGTCGAGATCCTCGATGCGGAGCACCCAGCGGCCGCCGCGACTTTTTACCGATAGCCACGAGAGGACCGCTGTGAAAATGTTGCCGAGGTGCATACGCCCGGTGGGTGAAGGGGCAAAGCGTCCACGCAACTCAGTGGAAGGAGGAACGACATGCTCACGAAGCCCGGTAGGTGAAGGGGCGAAGCGCCCACGCAACTCAGCGGAAGGAGGAACGACAGGCTCACGCAAGTCGGTGGGTGAAGGGGCGAAGCGTCCACGCAGATCAGTGGCGGTGGATGATGATGGAGAAAGGGCGGACATAGCGTGGAGGGGGGATCAGGCGTGGCGGGCGGATCAGGCTTGGCGTGTGGCGCGGTTGGTCATGTAATCGCCAAACCAAAGGCCGCCGATGATGAGGGCCGCGCCGAAGCATCCCACGATGGTGATAGGATCGTCGGGGAAGAGTATGGCGGCGATGATCATGGTGCAGATAGGCTGCACGTAGAGATAATTGTTGGTGACGATGGCGCCGAGCACACGCATCACGGCTGCCCACAGCAGGTAAGCGAGCATGGAGCACACCAGGCCGAGGAAGAGCAGGTTGCCGAGCACTTCGGGCTTGAGAAGAGTGGAGAGCGGCGTGATCGGTTCGGGTGCGAGTATCCAGAACGGGATAGCAGTCAGCAGGCCGTAGAAGAAGGTTTTGCGAGTAACAAACTGCGCGGAGTAGGTGACATTGAGTTTGCGGAGCACCACTGAATAGATAGCCCAGGAGAAAGCGGCACCGAGCGCCAGCATATCGCCGATGGTGGTGCTGAGTTCGGAGCCCGACGGCTCCGCGAGGCTCGAGAAACCATCCTTGAATACGATGCACCCCACGCCCAGAAAGGCGATGACCGAACTGATGTAGGTCCACTTGCCGGGGCGCTCCGACTTGTAGAGGGCACCGATAAGGAGCGTGGTGAGCAGCGGTGAGAGGGTGGTGATCATCGACACATCCGACACGCGGGTGTAGTTGACGGCATTGTTTTCGGCGATGAAGTAGATAGAGCCGCCGCAGAGGCCGCAGACGGCGAAGAGCAGCTCGTCGCGCCAGTTGTTGGCAAACAGTTTTTTGTGGCAAGCAAAGAGCACGAGCACGTAGGCCATGGCAATACGGTAGATGTAGATCTCCACCGGGCCGAGCGAGTGGTTGACCAACACCTTAGTACTGACGAACGACGCTCCCCACATAGCGACGACCAAGAGCGCCCCTATGTGGCAAATAAATTTAGCCTTGTTAGAATTAGTTTTCCACGTAGCCATATTGCCCTTACACTTATGATTGCGATATAAGGAATATCCTTATTCAATCCAACACAAATCAGCCTTTTATCAAGCAATTTGTTAAAAACGGCTTACAAAAACTCTGCAAACCCAATGCGAATTTACAGAATATTTTTTAAATATCAGCAACCTCGGCAAGATTTTTTTGCGCGGCAAAAGAGGGAAAAGCCGGGGAGAGGCAGACGCACGACAGACCGGGAAGGGGCAAACGCATGACAAGCCGGGAAGGAGCAGACGCGCGACAAGCCGGTATGATCAAAGCTAAAGCTTTGATAACTAAAAAATTTTACTTCTAAAAAGAAAAACGGATGGAATCAGTCGAAGACGCTTTCCGGCAAAGGGGGAAGGACGGGATCAGTCGAAGACACCTTCGAGCGACTCCTCCACCTCGGGGGTTTCTTCCACGGCGTCGTAAAACTCTTTGTCGCAGACGCCCGAGAAATCGACCTCAAACTGTGTGTTCTGCGAATACGGCAACGAGGGATCTGCGTAAACCTTGCTCATGTACAGACCGTAAATAGGGAGCGCCATTGCCGCGCCCTGTCCATTGGCCATGTTGTTGAAGTGGATGTAGCGCTCTTCGCCGCCAACCCATACGCCCGACACAAGTTCGGGTGTGAAGCCCATGAACCAGCCGTCGGCGTTGTAGTTGGTTGTACCGGTCTTGCCGCCCATCTGTGCTGTGATGTTGTAAGGAGCACGGCGCACACGGTTACCGGTGCCGCTGTCCACCACATTGAGCAGCATCGAGAGGATCTTGGCATAAGCCTTTTCAGAGATTACCTCGGTGTGCTTGGTGTTGAACTCAGAGATCACATTGCCGTTGGCATCGCATATCGAAGTCACATACACAGGATCGGCACGCATGCCATTGTTGGCGTAGGCAGTGTAGGCTCCAACCATCTCGCGAATCGACACCTCGCACGACCCCAGACAGATACTCATCACGGGGTCGAGATGATTGGTGATACCAAAGTTGTGCATATTGCGCACGAGTGTCGTAGGCGACAGCTGAGCCATCAGTCGAGCCGAAATCCAGTTGTTGGAGTTGGTCAGCGCCCAGCGAAGGTCCACCATCTCGCCCACGCGGGCCGAGCCGGAGTTGCGCGGCGCCCACACGTTGCCGGCTTCGTCGCGGAATACCGGCTGAGTGTTTGAGAGCATATCGCAAGGAGTGAAATCCTCCTCCATGGCGTAGGTGTAGAGGAACGGTTTGATGGTCGATCCTATCTGACGGCGACCTGTGGCAGCCATGTCATACTGGAAGAAGGTGAAATTGGGTCCACCCACATAGGCTTTCACATGACCGGTGCGAGGATCCATGCTCATGAATCCCGTGCGGAGGAAATGCTTCTGATACAGCAGCGAGTCGCGGGGCGTCATCACCGTGTCCACCACTCCGGCATAGGAAAACACATTCATCTCCCTCGGAGTGTTGAAAGCCTTGCGAATCTCCTCGTCGGAAGCGCCTGCAGAGTGCATCACGCGGTAGCGGTCGGTCTGCTTGATGGCGTGATCAATGAGGCTCGACACCTTCACCTTGCCCAGCTCCTCGGCGTTGGAGGTGTAAGGAGCATTTTTCGACGCGCGTTTTTCACGGAAAAATGCATTCTGAAGGCGGCTCATATGCTGCTGCACAGCCTCCTCAGCGTAGCGCTGCATACGCGAGTCGATGGCGGTGTGAATCTTCAGACCGTCGGTATAGAGGTCGTATTTAGAGCCGTCGGGCTTCGGATTTTTCTCAATCCATCCGAAGAGCGGATTCTCCTCCCAGGCAATGGAGTCGTCGACATATTTCTGTTTCTCCCAACCGCGATAGTCCGATTTCACCGGTTTCTTTGCGGTGAGAATACGGCGCAACTCCTCGCGGAAATAGGGGGCGAGCCCCTCTTTGTGGTCCACACGGTTGAATTTCAGTACCAGCGGCAGCTGCTTCAGCGAGTCGACCTGCTCGCGGGTGAGCATCCCGTTTTTCTCCATCTGCTCGAACACCACATTGCGGCGCTGACGGGTGCGCTCGTTGTGTCGCACGGGATTGTAATACGACGGATTCTTCACCATACCCACCAGCGTGGCGGCCTCCTCTATCGACAGCTCTTTGGGAGTCTTCCCAAAGTAGACATATGCGGCCGACTTGATGCCGACGGCATTGTAAAGGAAGTCAAACTGGTTGAGATACATCTTGATAATCTCATCCTTCGAGTAGTAGCGCTCGAGCTTCACGGCAATCATCCATTCGATAGGTTTCTGCAGGGCGCGGCTGAAGATATTGTTGGTGGTAGGACTGTAAAGCTGCTTGGCGAGCTGCTGAGTGATTGTCGAACCGCCGCCGGCATTTTTCTGCCGCATGATCAGAGTCTTCACGAGCACACGCATGAAGGCACGCATATCTATGCCCGAGTGATCCTCGAAGCGCGAGTCCTCGGTGGCGATCAGCGCGTCGATCACATTTTGCGATATCTCCGAGTAGTCGGCATAGACGCGGTTGCCTGAGTTGCGGTAGTAGCGCCCCATCTCCACACCGTCGGCGGTGTAGAGCACCGTGGCAAATTTGTCGTTAGGATTTTTCAGCTCCTCCACAGGAGGCATATATCCTATCCAGCCGTTGTAAATCAGCAAGAAAAACAGTATGATGGCCACAAATCCCACTACGAGAATCCGCCACATCCAGCTGATGATTTTGCGGTTGCGTTCTTTCCTGATATCTGTATCGGAGTTGTATGATGTCATAATCTCTATTTGCAAGTTGCTTTTTCAAGCAGCAAAGTTAGCAATTTATCCCCAATAGAGCCGCATAAGCTACGGCTCTTTTAAAATTTTAGATTAATTTTGCAGAAACATTTTGCCAATACCGTATGTCACACCATCATAATCCGCTCCCCGACACTCCCCTATCCGAGTTTTCGCAGATGCAACTGCTCAAACGCCGCTTTTTTGCCATGCGCAATGGTGCTCTGGCAGCTCAGATCCGCGCCGCCGGTCTCGATTACCGCATCAATTTCGGTCTGAATCTGCCGCAAATCAAGGAGATAGCCGGCGATATCCTCGCCGAGGGGATGCCGTCGGCCCAACTGATGGATTTTGCACAGCAGCTTTGGGACAATGAGGCCACACGCGAGAGCCGCCTGATAGCCCCGATGATCTATCCGGCCGACATAATGCCGCGACAGTTGGCTCTCACATGGCTGCAGCAGGCGCAAAACACCGAAATCGCCGATCATCTCTGCCATTCGCTCATCCGCCGGCTCCCCTTCGCCGCAGAGTTGGCCGAGGAGCTCTACCATTCGCCCGATGCCACCGATCAGCACCGCTACACGGCCCTGCGCCTTTGGCTCAACCTCCTGATCCTCTCGGCATTGCCTCACGAGGGCATAGCGAAAGTGCGCGAAGCGGGTGAGCAGTCGTTGCAGACACCGCTCACCCGCTCCGTGGCCCGTCAGCTCCTCGATGAGCTATCGTTTCTCGAAAATTAATCTATCCAAGCCTTGGTACCGTCCTATCCCAGCCTCGTAAAGGAGTAGCCGAAACGCTCCCTCGCAGCCTTTTCCAGCTCCTCGCGGTCGGCGGGATTGGCGATGGAGATCATCAGCCTGGCCCTCTCGGCAAGCGATTTGCCAAGAAGGTTCACGGCGCCGTGCTCCGTTACGATATAGTTGGTCTGAAATCTGGTGGTCACCACTCCGGCTCCCGGTGTCAGCACCGGTTTGATTTTCCCCAATCCCTTGCTTGTGGTGGAGGTCATGGCCATCACCGACAGCCCCCCCTCGCTGCGCGAAGCGCCATAGACAAAGTCGTGCTGACCTCCCACACCCGAGAAGATTCGCGTACCTATCGAGTCGGCGCAAATCTGCCCCGTGAGGTCGATCTCCAGACACGAATTGATGGCGCAAACACGCGGATTCTGCGCTATGATAAACGGATCGTTGGTATACGCCACATCCTTGAATATCATATCCTTATTGTAGTCCATAAGGTCGTAGAGCCGCCGCGATCCCAGTGCCAGACATGCCACCGATTTGCCGGGATGCACCTTTTTGAGCGAATTGTCGATTACCCCGCTCTCTATCAGCGGCAGTACACCGTCGGTCATCGCCTCGGTGTGCAGTCCTAAGTGTTTGTGACCGCGCAACGCGCGTATCACCGCATTGGGTATTCCACCCACACCTATCTGCAGCGTGCCACCGTCGGGGATCAGCGCCGCCACAGCCTCGCCGATAGCGGTTTCAGCCGCTCCCGGCTCGGGCGTCGGCACCTCCACAAGGGGATCATCCACCTCCACGGCGGCGTCGATACGGCTCATATGTATCACAGGGTCACCGTAGCTGAAGGGCATATGCGGATTAATCTGCGCTATCACAATTTTGGCGCACTCGGTAGCCGACACGGCAAGATCGGCACTGACTCCATAGCTCACATAGCCGTCTTTATCCGGCATCGAACAGTTGAGGAGCACCACATCCACCGGCCATATGCCGCTGCGGAAGAGTTGGGGCACCTCCCCGAGAAATCTCGGCGTAGTGGTGCCGTATCCCTCGGCAATCCACCGCCTCACATTGCCCGACACGAAGCAGGTATCCACCAAAAACGAGTCCTTATACTCCTCGCGGCAGTAGGGCGCTTCGCGATCCGAGACAGAGAAGCCGCTGTGGAGCACCACTCCGCGTAATTCGCAGCCTCTGCGGGCCATAGCGGCTACAAGGGTCTCAGGGATCGACGTAGATCCCTGGATATACACGTGGTCACCGCTCTTTATCAGTTTTACAGCCTCGTCGGCTGTCATGTAGTGGCTCATTGTCGTTACTGTTTTACAGGATGATCGGCATGAAATGCCCGCAGCCTCTCGCCGAGTTTATCTACCAATTCTTGCGTAGAAAGCATGCTCACACACACGCGCACACCCTCCTGGTGGCTGCCGGTAGAGGGGAGCGAGATGGTCGAGACACCGTAGCGCAGCAATCCCTTCTGCAGCTCGGCTCCGGTCATGCCGGGATAACCCACCGTGAAGAAAAATCCATCGGAAATCGGCTCGTTGCCGTCTTTTTCGTAGACAAGGTGGAATCCATTGTCCAAAAACGCCTTTTTAGCCAGTTTTCCACGTCTTCCATACTCGGCAGTCTCCTTCACAAAGTCGAGTTTACCCTCCACGGCAGCTTCGAGCATGGCAGCAAAAGCATGCTGGGCCGAATGGGATGTGCCCGAAGAGGCGCAATAAAGCACCCCGAACACATACGCATCGCCGAAAGTGGGCATTTCGTAGAAATTCTCCAGGAACGGATACACCCTGTCGGCCACCGCCTCGCTCATGCACACCATGGCAATGCGCTGACCGGCATAACTGAAGATCTTCGACGCCGACACAAGCATAATGCATTGGTCGGTCCATTTCCTCACCGTCGGGACGAACGGCGCCTGATAAGGCACCCCGTAACGCTGGCGGAAGTCCATCCCCATATAAGCGTGGTCCTCCACTATCAGCACATCATATTTCTCGGCCATGCGGGCAATGGCGGCATACTCCGTATCTGTCAGATTGGTCCAGGCGGGGTTGTTGGGATTGTTGTAGAGTATCGCCGAGATATTTCCCTTACTGAGTTTCTCCTCAAGTCGTCCTTCAAGCTTCTCCCCCCGGGCTTCGTACATGTCGATCGACTCCTGTTTCAGCCCGAGCAGTTTCACCTGATTGTGCTGCGCAGGGAAGCCCGGATCAAGGAAAAGAATGGTATCTTTGCCGGGTATCCTCTGCCCTAAGAGCAAAAAGAGGGTAAATGTGGCCTGCATCGACCCCACGGTGGGTATGATGCACCGTGGAGGCACATCCACATCCATGAATGCTTTCAGAAATTTGCTACCCGCCTCTTTCAACTTGGGTATTCCCGAGATATTGGGATACTGGTTGGCAATGCCGCTGCGCAAAGCCGCGCATTCGGCCTCGATTCCCGTCTCCGAGGCCGGCAGCCCGGGATTGCCCATCTCCAGGTGCACGAATCTGTCGCCCAGATGCCGCTCGAGCCTGACGGCAAGAGCCAAAATCTGCCTGATGGTGGCGGAAGCGATGTTCGGTATATTCATCGCCCGCATTTCGCTGTCAAGTTGCTGAACTGATACCGGTTTCACTTTTATATCGTTTTAGAAATTAGGTATTAGGAATTAGGTGTTAAGGGATTAGGAATTGCGCATTAAGATTTACGAATTACGAATTGCGCATTGCTTCCTCTCTCCCCTTGCGGAAGGCGCGGAGATTAGATTCCACCACCTTCTCCCCTTTCGGGCCGAACACGGTCTTGATCCCTTTGGCTATCTTCTCCTCGGGAAGATCTATGAAGCGCGACGCAGCGCCTAAAAGCACCATATTTGATGCCCTCGCAGTGGCCACCTCGGCGGCTGCGGCATCCATGTCGAATACCACAGTGTTTTTCCTGCGCCTGAGCTCACCCTCCACCTTCTCCATCTCGGGATAATTGGGAATATTGAGCACCGGCACACTGTTGGTCACTATCCACCCCTCGGGCTTCAGCCATTTGGCATAACGCAGCGCCTCCATCGGTTCGAGCGACACTATCAGGTCAGCTTTCCCCTGAGGTATCAGGTCAGAAGCTATGGCATGGGAGCTGAGGCGCAGTCCCGACATCACGTCGCCCCCGCGCTGGCTCATGCCGTGCACTTCGGCTTGTTTGAGATAGAGATTGTCGGCCAGTGCGGCAGCTCCGAGGATAGTGGCGATGGAGAGGATGCCCTGGCCACCCACTCCGGCAAGTATTATATCGGTCTTCATTTCTGTGGAGTTTTGAGGTTCGACTTTGCATGGCGACGTGCGGTCTGTATGCACTCGCGCCGCGACACTATCACCGAGAGCCCTTCGTAGCGCATCTCGTTGCCGAAGAGCTTTTTCATCTCGTCAAAGTTTTTCGGCAGTGAGTCGATGGTGTGCAGATGGTCAGAATCCACTCCCAGCCCGAGGCATATTTCTTCCAGTTTTCCGGTGCCCTGCGAGGGCTGTCCTCCGGTCATGCCGGTGGTGAGATTGTCGGAGATGATCACAGTCATCGGAGTGTTCTCATTGATGGCATCAAGGAGGCCCGTCATGCCGCTGTGGGTGAATGTAGAGTCGCCAATTACGGCCACCGAGGGGCGCAAGCCGGCATCGGCTGCGCCTTTGGCCATGGTGATCGATGCACCCATATCCACCGTAGTGTCGAGCGCATTGAAGGGCGAGAGCCATCCGAGGGTGTAGCAGCCGATATCGCCGAACACTTTCGCCTTCCCTCCGAATTCCTCCAGAGCGGCATTGAGGGCGGCGAACACATCTCTGTGGCCGCATCCCTGGCACAAGGCCGGCGGACGACCCACCACAATGTTTTCTGTAGCTATTTCATCGGGGGTGTCCACCTTTTGCGGTGCCAACTCCGGCACGAGCATCCCTATCCCGCGCCCTACGGCGTCGGGGGTCAGTTCGCCGGTGAGCGGCAGCGTGCCGTCGAGTTTTCCTCTCACCTTCAGTCCGCGGTCGAGCAGTCCGCGAAGCTGACGCTCTATCACGGGTTGCCCCTCCTCTACCACCAGTATCTCGTCGCAGAGGTCGGCAAGTTGTGCCACCTGTGTAGCAGGGAGCGGATACTGCGAGATCTTCAGTATGGCGAAGGGGCATCCGTCCTCAAAACATTCCGTCACATAGTTGTAAGCTATTCCAGAGGCCAGGATTCCTATCCTGCGATCGGTGCCGGGGAGCAGACGGTTGAACGGCGAGCGCTCGGCGGCCTGTTCCATTACTTTCCTATCCTCGAGGAGCTGCGGGTATCTCACTTTAGAGTTGCCGGGCATCAGCACCCACTGGCGCGGATTGTCGGGGAAGTGCATCTCATTCTCGCGGACAGCGCTCTCCGCGGTTTCCACCACCGAGCGCGAATGTGACAGACGGGTCACCATCCTCACCATCACCGGTATCCTCAGCGATTCGGACAGCGAGAACCCGTAGGACGCCATATCGTAGGCTTCCTGCTGGTTGCTCGGCTCGAGCACGGGCATGATGGCAAAATCGGCGTAAAAGCGGGAGTCCTGCTCATTTTGCGACGAGTGCATGCCGGGATCATCGGCCGAGATCACCAGCATGCCGCCGTTGGCGCCGGTCATGGCCGAATTGACAAACGGATCGGCGGCCACGTTAAGCCCCACATGCTTCATCGACACCATACTGCGCTTGCCGCAGAACGACATCCCCAAAGCCTCCTCCAGGGCTGTCTTCTCATTCGATGACCAGTGGCTGTGGATGCCGCGCTGCTGCGCCGTCGCATCCTGTTGCACAAACTCAAGTATCTCCGTCGATGGGGTACCCGGATAGGCGTAAGCCCCCGACAGGCCTGCATTGATGGCACCGAGTGCCAGCGCCTCGTCGCCGAGTAATAGTCTTTTACTGCTCATGGTAAGGTTTAAGATTGGGACATGGCTTCAGGGCGCTCAGAGCGCCTTTTTGCCTTTCGCAAATATAATAAATCTTAATCTCGATTCCCATTTTTTCGCTATGTTATGCAACATAGCTCACCGTCATATATTTCCCACCTTCAGGGATACAGCAATCCCGCCCTCCGCCGTGAAGCGGAAAGCGGGATCGGTATTTATATCTCAGGAATCCCATATCGGAGGGAATCTCCTGAATGTCAAAGCGCTGCGTCGATGGCTGCGGTAAATTCCGACTCGGGGATCAGGCCTACAGTCGAGGTGTATGTGCCGTCGGGGTTGAGATACACCACCATAGGGATGCTCTGCACATTATACTGTGCTGCGAGGTCGTTGTGGTCGTCGACATCCACGCTGTAGAACACTGCGCGGTCGGCGTACTCCTCAGCCACTTTGTCGAATGTAGGAGCGAACTGGCGGCAGGGACCGCACCAGGTGGCGTTGAAGTCGATCACCACCAGCTTCTCAGCCTCCTTGGCGATGGTAGCGCCTTTGGCCAGCTTGATCACTGCAGGAGCCTTTTCCTCGGCTGCTACTTCGGTAGCGGGCTGCTGCTCCTCAGCGGGAGCTGCCTCTTTTTTCTGACCGCAGCTCACCAGGCAAAGCGCGCACACAGCGGCTGCGAAGATCTTTTTCATCATCATGATTGCAGATTAGTTAAGGGCTGCCTTCAGGGCTGCGTTGGTCTTGTGCACTGCCTCAGCGCTCTTGTGGAAGAGAGCTTTCTCCTCGTCGTTGAGGTCAAACTCCACGATCTTCTCGATGCCGTTGCGGCCGATGATAGCGGGCACGCCGATGCAAAGGTCGCTCTCGCCGTATTCGCCGTCGAGCAGAGCCGAGCAGCTGATCAGTTTCTTCTCGTTGTGGAGCACTGCGGCTACCATCTGGGCCGAAGCTGCACCGGGAGCATACCATGCCGAGGTGCCCAGCAGTTTGGTGAGCGTAGCGCCGCCTACCATGGTGTCGGCAGCCACTTTGGCAAGCTGCTCAGCGGGGATGTAGTTGGAAGCGGGCACTCCGCGGTATGCTGCGAAGCGGGTGAGAGGAATCATGGTGGTGTCGCCGTGGCCGCCGATCACGATACCCTCCACTTCGGTGGGATTGGCACCGAGGGCGATGCTCAGGAAATATTTGAAGCGTGCGCTGTCAAGGGCGCCGCCCATACCGATGATGCGGTTTTTGGGCAGACCGGAGATCTTGTGGATCAGATAGGTCATGGTGTCCATGGGGTTGGCCACGCAGATGATCACGGCGTTGGGCGAGTGCTTCAGCACGCTCTCTGTCACCGACTTAACGATGCCGGCGTTCACGCCGATGAGTTCCTCACGGGTCATGCCGGGCTTGCGGGGCACACCGGAGGTGATAACCACTACATCCGAGTTGGCGGTCATGGCGTAGTCGTTGGTCACGCCGGTCAGGCGGGTCTGCAGGCCAAGGATGTTGGCTGTCTGCATGATGTCCATGGCTTTGCCTTCCGACACACCTTCTTTGATGTCGATCAGCACTACTTCGTCGGCTATCTGAGTGGTAACCAACACATTTGCACAGGTGGCGCCTACATTGCCGGCGCCTACTACAGTTACTTTTGACATTGCTACGTATATTTTTTTAATGGTTTATATTCTCTTTTTCCTATCTGCCGCTCCCCTTTCCCACGAGATCACTCTGCGGCATTGCAAATATACGGAATTATTTCCTTATTCAATAACTTTAACAGATTTTAAGCAGAAATTTACCGTAAAAACTTGTCGGCGGTAAAATATAGACCGAACGAGATGCCGCCGTTCCAGTTGCCCGACGGCTCAGAGAGGTAGTTGCCGTAGAGTGTCACCGAGGCGAAGGGGAGATTGTAGACCACATCGAGCTGAGCGATAAACTCCGGATCCGAGAACCATCGGCCGTAACGTGCCCGAGGGCTATCGTCCTGAGGCAGGATCTTGCGGAACGGCATGAAAGCCGCTGCTGTGAGTCGCACCTGAGCGCGCTGGAAAGGGATCCAAATCGGCGCCACACCGACAGCCACGAACGAGTTGGCATGAAATGCTTTGTTGAATACGTCGTCGAGGGCCGGCGTGGGGGTATACGACGGCGCGTTGACCACTGAGGCATAATATGTATTGAGCAGATGGCGGTTCGACACCAGGGCATCCCACACCATCCCCATCGAGAAGTGCTTGCCGATAGGGAAATAGCTCTCCCCACGGGCCTCGGCCTGAAACCAATGCTGATTCTCCTTATACTTCATCGGCTTACCGTCGGGGGCGCCCTGCATGTGGTGATACATGCCGAGAGTCTGCATGGCGGTGACATGCACCTTGGTGCCGCTGCTCGGGTAGCTGTTGTTGTCGAGAGTGTTGTACTCGTAGCTTGCCAGAAGCTGCCCGAGGTTCATCTTGGTCTCTTCGCGGCTGGTCTGCGTAAAGTCGAAGTGCTCGTTGGAGTAAAATTTGGTTCTTTGCTGTCCTCCCCCTACACCTATCATCGCTTTGCCGCGACGCCCGGCTGCCCAGGCATAGTCGAGGCGTCCGAAGGCTTCGTATTCGCTGATAAACGAAGGGGTGTTGTCCTCGTAAAACAGTTTGTCGTTCTCATAATATTTCTGACGCGAGTACACCGCCTGAAGCTCGAGAGCCGACGGCAGGTTGTTGCTCAGATACAATTTCCAGTCAAACTGTGCCGCCATATAGCTCTGCCCTATCCAGCCCATCAGCCGAGTGTTCCACGACGAAAACGACATGCTCGAGTAGTCGGCCGACACGAATATCATCGAGTTGACCGACGAGGTGAGATATCCTCCCGCGCCGAGGGTGAAATTGTCTTTCAGGCTGGCATCGAGGTCGAGGGTGAAGAGGCCTGTGGTTTCATTGTAGACGGCTCGTGGCATAAGATTTTTGATCTTACCCGGACTTAACGCCCTGTAATAAGCGAGGCGAGCATGGTCAATGCCGAAGGTGTCGGTACGGGAGCTTTTGAAGAGATGCTCGAGGTATTCGTTCTGGTTCTCGCTTCCGCCGGTGGCCACCACTTTGTTGAAGCGCACGTATGGAGACTTCGACTTGAAGACATCTCTCTTCACGCGGCGGGTTTCGCCGGGGATTCGTGCCGTCACTCTCCCCTCTATCGAGTCCATCATCTCCATGGCGCGCTCATATCCCTTGGCATAGATCTGACGGGCCTTGCCGAAATCGAGCAGCGAATACTGGCTCACATCCACATGTATCCTTATCCCTTCATCGGCAGGGAGCTCATAGCTGTTGTTCTGGATGATCATATTCTCAAGCTGAGCCACGATGCCGGTCTGAGGCTCGGGGTCCTCGGAGTGCACGTCGACACCAATCATGATCGACGGCGCGAAATCCTCGCGCATCACATCCACCGGGAAGTTGTCGTAGATGCCTCCGTCGTACACGTCCACGCCGTTCATCTTTATCGGAGCGAACACAGCCGGAAAACTCATCGACGCTCTGATGGCATCAGACAGCTCCCCTCCGCGGCACACTATCTTATGTTTGTGCACCACATCGGAGGTGACGCAGCGGAAGGGCACGAAGAGGTTGTCGAAGTTGCCTCCGCACTGCGCCGTATATGCCGCAAAGAGGTCCATGAAGGCAAAGTTCATCGGCAGTGGCGATATCAGGCTCGACGGCATCAGATTGGATGTCGCGGTGGTGTCGCTGCGGTTCAGATTGATATTCACATGCCCGAAGGCGGGGGTCTGCGGCGACCGCAGGAAGTAATATGTGAGGTTGGGATCTATCTGGCCGGTGCTCCACATCGAAAAGCCCGGCGACAGTATCAGATCGAGCATCTCCTCGGGCGTATAGCCTGCGGCATAGAGTCCGCCCACTATCGCGCCCATCGAGGTTCCGGCCACATAATCTATAGGTATGTTATGCTCCTCGAGCGCCTTGATCACGCCTATATGCGCTATACCTTTGGCTCCGCCGCCGCTGAGCACAAGGCCCACCGACTGACCCGACTTCACGCCACTTTCGGCTCCCACGCCGGCATCGTTGCTCACCTCGGCAGCGGTTGCCGCAGCTGCAACGAATGTCGCCACAGCCATCAGGGTACTTTTTATATAGCTTTTCACTTTCATCCTCTCAGTCTCATATTAAATAAGTCATCCCACCATTCACAAGTCAAGTGACATACACCTCACTTAAAACCTTAACGCCCTCCCCCCTTCGCCTGTTCACCTCCTCCCTCCCGAATATTTTTACATTGCAAAAATAGCAATTCCAAATTTTTATACATACCTTTGTGAAGACAACTTTCACAAATTTTCTTATTTAATGGACAACTATTCTTCTATGCCTCCCTACGGCATGCCTCCCGTGCCCCCGATGACCTTCGGCGAGGCCATCCAGCGGTGTTTTAATAAATATGCCACTTTCAATGGCCGCGCCGGACGTGCAGAGTATTGGTGGTGGTATCTCTTCACATTTCTTGTAAGCGCTGTGTTCAGTGCCGTCTCGGCCATCTTCGGCGATTCTATTCTCGGATCTCTATTCCTCTGGATGGGATATGCCGCCAATATAGCGCTCCTCATCCCCACACTGGCAGTCTCCTGGCGCCGCATGCACGATATCGGCAAGGGCGGAGGCTGGTTCTTCATCAACCTTATCCCCCTCGTAGGTCAGATACTCTGGATCATCTGGGCTATCAAACCCGGCGAACCGTTCACCAACCGCTTCGGCGACCCCGCATAATCACCCCTCATTATATACCGACGAGGCTGCACCAAAACCGGCACAGCCTCGTCGTCGTTTACTCAGGGATTATCTTACGGCTATCACCTCTATCTCTACCAGCACTCCCTTGGGAAGCTCTCTCACGGCCACGGCCGAGCGAGCGGGGAAGGGGGCGGTGAATACCGATGCATATACCTCGTTCATCGGCACAAAGTTGGCCATATCCGACAGGAATACGGTGGTTTTCACCACATTGTCTACTGTCAACCCGGCCTCGGCAAGGATTGCCTTCACATTGGCCAGCGACTGGGCCGACTGTGCCTTGATACCCTCGGGTATCTCGCCGGTAGCGGGATTGACAGGTATCTGACCCGACACGAATACCATCGAGCCGGTGTCAATTGCCTGGCTGTAAGGGCCTATCGCCCCGGGAGCCTTGGCGGTTGCAATCTGAGTCTTCATTTTCTTGATATATTTTAGGTTAAACGTCCTTCCGTTTCTTTTTCCCCTTCTGCACCACCGGAGCCACCTCAATCTCTGTCAGCGGGTAGGCTTTGGCAAGACTGAGGCAGTCGCTGCGCAGCTTGCTCACGGCGTCGCTCAGCATACTGAACCGGTTGTCGAAATCGGGAATGAAGTTCGACGACCCTTGCGCTCCGATCCGCTCCATCACCTCACCTATAGTGATTTTAGAGGGGTCGATACTCGGCGCTATCGCATACTCGTCCTCTGATTTTCCCACCACCACTTTCTGTATCAGGCCGGCATCCTCGAGCTTATGCGCCACCTCGTTGACCAGGGTGATCGGCAGGCCATACTCCACCGCCATCTGATGGGGCGTCAGCGGCGGGTTCTCCGACTGAAAGCGCTCCACGGCGATGGTCATCACCGCCAGGGTCAGCTTCCACTTATAATTCTCCGAGATTTTACCGACCTCGTTGCTGAAACTGAACTCAAATATATTTTGCGACGAGAAGCAGAGCACACCGCCCGAGAGGGTTATCACCCACACAAGCTGCAGCCAAATCAGCAGCAATGGCAGGAAAGCAAACGAGCCGTAGATGGCGTTGTAGCGCGTCACATACATTTGCCCCGACACAAAGAGCCACTGCAGTATCGCATAAGCCGTGCCGGCCATCATGCCGGCGATGAAGGCGTTTTTAAATTTCACTTTAGTGTTGGGTATCAGCATGTAGCTCCCGGCGAAAAACAGCCAGAGGAGCACCAGCGAGCCTAAGTCGAGCAGCAACTTGATTACCGGCGACAGGAAGCCGAAGGGCAGCAGATTCTCAAGCGTGGTGCTCATAAACACCGTGATGCCGCTGCTGCAGATCATCAGCACAGGGAGCACCAGCAAGATGGCGGTGTAGTCGGTGAGTTTTCGCCACCAGCTCCTCCCCTGCTTTACACCCCAGATGCTGTTGAAACTCGTTTCCACGTTGCTTATCAGCGAGATAAGGGTCCACAACAGGAATAGCAGGCCCACGCCTACAAATACGCCCTCGCTCGACTGTGCCAGATAGGAGTCAACAAAACTGAACGCTTTCTCCAGGGCCTCGTGCTGGCCGGGAAAGCTTTCAAACAGCTGTGTTTCAAGGAGATTTTGAAATCCGAAACCTCGGCCTATCGCAAAGAGCAGCGCCAGCACCGGCACTATGGCCAGGATGGTCTGATATGTCAGATATCCGGCCCGCATCTGCAGGTCGGAGTTCAAAAACGACCTCACCGAGAGGCTCACGGTCTTCACAAAGTCGACCTTGGCCGACTTGCGGGTCTCATTCCACACGCCGTCCACCAGATAGTCGTACCAGCGCATACCTTTCTGTATGAGCCGTGCCAACAGGCCGGGACGCCCCGAGCCGTCGGCCTGCGTCGCAGTTTTTGCCTTGGTGCTTTCCCCTTTTTCTTTCATAGGCCTTTCGATTTCTTAGCAAATGTAAGCATTTTTTCCTTCATCTCGCCTGATATTTCTAACGCACAGCCCCTTCTCATCGTTCATTAACTTATTTTAACTCAACCCGCCCACATGCCGCAGAAATATGTTTTATAACATGCTTTAAACCGATTTAACCCCCTTCGCGGGCCGTCACATTTGGCTATCAGCGAATTAATGCGTACCTTTGCCTGTGAAAAACTCACATCTACCGGAGTGCAGAGGCACTCCTTCGCCGAAAATCGGCAAGGGATCCGGCCATCGGATGGTCCTTCGCCCCGCTTTTCCGGGGCTCGCGGACCTGAATGTGGCAAAGAATTGCGACTCGCACGTTGGGAATGAAGATAACGCGCAGTCAGCACACATACAAGGGGCTAAGAGTCACTCTCGTGGTTCTCTCCACACCGTCTTTCCCCCTTGCGGTTCCCTCATCTGTGAACTTCAAAGCAATGTAATGAAGAATCTGAAAATCATTTTTGCGGCGTTGGCCCTGCTCATGATTGCCACTTCTGCGTTTACCGACAAAAATATGGAAGCGGCTATCGGACAAAAGGCTCCCGCACTGGTGCTTGCCAACGATTCTACATCCGTGGCTCTTGACCACTTCAAAGGCCAATGGGTGATCCTCTCTTTCTGGTCTGCTTCCGATGCTCATTCGCGTATCGCAAGCCGATCGCTCCTCTCGATGGCAAACGACACCACACACACCAAAGGCGACGCTGATGTCACCTTCATTTCGGTAAATCTCGACCGCAGCGAGCAACTCATGCACGAGATTATGAAGATCGACGGTATGGACACTGACTCCTCTGCCACTTTCCATCTCAACCCCGCCGACGACAATACCGAACAGATCTGCCGCTCATGGGCCATGACCAAAGGTCTGCGCACCTTCGTCATCAACCCTAAGGGCGAAATCGAAGCAGTCGACCCCACCGAGGGCTCTCTACGCGCCCTCCTTGCTGCCGTCTGACCCTCCCCCCCGCGAGGATTCGCAATTGTCCTTTCCTCGCAACTTTTTCGGAGCGTCTGCTGCCTTTTGCAGCTCTCTTTTTAATATACCGGGCGATGTGTCTGTGTGACACACCGCCCGTTTTCTATATTGCCGCTTTCGCAGCTATGTTTCCGGCTGCTTACTTGAGCTCGAAGACAATCACCTTCTTATACTCCTCTCCGGGGTTGAGCCGCTGCGAGGGGAGCTTGTCGTTGTTGGGAGCGTCGGGAGCGCCCTGACACTCAATGGCCACTGCGTCGTAGTCGCTATAGGTGTAGCCGCCCTTCCCTTCTGGGCATCCGGCCAGCCAGTTGCCGGTGTAAACCTGCGCTGCGGGCTGATTGGAGTAAACTGTCAGCTTATGTCCGCCCTTGCGGGGAGAGCTGAGGGTTGCCACCTCCTTCACTGTGCCGTCGTAGCCGTCGACCATGTAGCAATGATCATAGCCCTTGCCTATCTTCAGCGCCTCGAAGTCGTCTTTGATGTGTGCTCCGATAGCGGTCTCCTTGGTGAAATCCATCGGCGTGCCGGCCACGGGTGCGGGAGCACCCAGAGGTATCTGGGTCTCGTCGGTGGGCAGATAAGTGGAGCAGTTCATCTTCAGCAGGTGGTTGAGCACTGTGCCGCTCGAGTGTCCGTCGAGGTTGAAGTAGGTGTGGTTGGTGAGGTTGATGTATGTCGGGGCATCGGTCTTGGCGCTGTATTCGATCTTCAGGGCGTTGTCGTTGCTCCAGGTGTAGGTCACTGTGGCATCTACGGCGCCGGGATAGTTGCAGTCGCCGTCGGGGCTGTGCAGGCTGAAACGCACGGAGTTGTCGCTGATCTCTTCGGCTTTCCACAGGCGGTTCTGATACCCTTCGGGACCTCCGTGCAGGTGGTTGGGACCGTTGTTGATCGGCAGACTGTACTCCTTTCCGTCAACCTCGATATGCCCTTTGGCAATGCGGTTGGCGTAGCGGCCGGGGGTCTTGCCGGCGCAGGGACCGTCGGCGAAGTATGCCTCGGGGTCGTCATAACCGAGCACCACGTCGGTCTTGCTCCCGTCGGCTTCGGGCAACTTTATAGCAACTATACCGGCACCAAGGTTCGACAGCACCACTTCGGTCCCTTTGTCGTTGGTGATGGTATACTGTACGATTTCCCCTTTCGGAGATGCGAATGTCTTTTTCTGAAGTTTCATGTTATTAGTTTTTGATAATTTGTGATTCTTTTTGGTTATGCCGGCGGCTCTGCGTCTGCAGCTCCGCATCCCCTCCCGGCGCTCCCCTTCTCTTCTGACAAAGTTAATACTTTTTTTTGGCTTCCCTCCACCCTAAAAAAACTTTTTTCTAACTTTGCACTTATGCAACCCGACGACAACAATCAGCTTCTTTTCGATAATCCGCCTCTGCGCCTGGTGGAGGTGCTTCTCCCGCTCCCTCTGCAGGCCACTTTCACCTACCGCATTCCTCCGGCCTTGGCCGACGCTACGGTGGATGTCGGTTACCGTGTCATCGTGCCTTTCGGACGCAAGAAATTCTACACCGGCATCGTGGTCGGCATACCGTCGCATGCCCCCGAGGGGATGGAACTGAAAGATGTCGCCATGGTGCTCGACGACCACTCGGCGGTGCGCCATCCGCAACTCAAACTGTGGCAATGGATTGCCGACTACTACCTCTGCGCCCCGGGCGATGTGCTCAAAGCGGCCCTCCCGGCGGGCATGAAGATCGAGAGCGAAACGTTTGTCGAAATCAACCCCGACATACCGCCGGCCGACCGTCAGCCGCTATCCGATATGGAGGCCGAGATCGTGCAGCTCCTCGACCACAAGGAGAAGGGCCTCAGCGTCAGCGCCATCTCCTCGACTTTAGACGGGCGCCGCGGAGTGGCTTCGGCTGTCAACCGCCTCATCGACCGCGGCATCCTCATCATTTCCGAAAAGCTGGTGGAGCGTTATCGGGTCAAGCAAGAGACTTTCGTGGCTTTCTCTTTCCCGCCCGACCGGGCCGACGAGGCTTTTCAGGCCGTCAAGGGCGCTCCCAAGCAGGAGCAACTCCTTCTGGCCATGCTCCAGCTCACAGGCTACACCCGCGGAGGGGCCGCGGAGATCAGCCGTGAGGCGCTCCTCGAGAAGTCGGCGGTAACTCCGGCTGTCCTTCAGGCTGTTGTCAAAAAGGGGGTTCTCTCGCTGGTCAAAAAAGAGGTCAACCGGTTCAGTTACAACGGCACTCCTTCCGGAAAGCTGCCGGCTCTCACTCCCGCTCAGGACAAGGCGCTCGACGAGATCCACCGTTCATGGCTGTCGCACAGCGTTTCGCTCCTGCATGGCGTCACCTCAAGCGGCAAAACCGAGATCTACATGCACCTGATCGACTTTGTGTTGCATCAGGGGCGTCAGGCACTCATGCTTGTGCCGGAGATAGCACTTACCACTCAGCTCACCCGTCGCCTCCAGAAGGTGTTCGGCGACAAGGTGGTCATCTACCACTCGCGCTTCACCGACAACGAGCGTGTCGACATCTGGCGGCGCCTCCTCCATGACCCGTCGCCGGTGGTGGTCATCGGCGCCCGCTCGGCGGTCTTTCTACCCTTCGCCAATCTCGGACTGGTCATCGTCGACGAGGAGCACGATCAGAGCTACAAGCAGTTTGACCCCGCTCCGCGCTACAACGGCCGCGATGTGGCCATCATGCTGGCCTCGATGCACGGCGCCAAGACGCTCCTTGGATCGGCCACACCGGCCATCGACACCTATTACAAGGCTCAGCAGGGCAAATTCGGCCTCGTCAGCCTCTCGGAGCGCTACGGGGCGGTCACTCTACCCGAGATCCGCATCATCGACATGAAGCAGGCGTATCGCGCCAAGACTGTCACCGGTGCTTTTGCCGCCGAGACCCACCGCCTCGCCATCGAGACCATCTCGCGGGGTGCTCAGGTCATCATGTTTCAGAATCGCCGCGGCTACGCCCCCATCACCCGCTGCAAACAGTGTGCCTGGGTGCCGAGATGCGAGCAGTGCGATGTGGCGCTCACCTATCACAGCCACCTCCGCCAGCTGCAATGCCACTACTGCGGCGCCGTGTATCCGCTACCTACGGTTTGCCCGCAGTGCCACGAACCGTCGATCGAGACCATCGGCTACGGCACAGAGCGCATCGAGGAGGAGGTGGAGCAGCAATTCCACGGCCACAAGATGCTGCGCATGGATCTCGACACCACGCGCAACAAAAATGCCTATTCCCGCATCATTGATGATTTCTCCGACCGCAAGGCGTCCATTCTCGTTGGCACTCAGATGGTTACCAAGGGACTCGACTTCGGAGGAGTGGAGATGGTGGCGGTGCTCAATGCCGATTCTATCATCAATTATCCCGATTTCCGCAGTTGCGAACGAGCTTTCTGCATGCTCGAGCAGGTGGCCGGCCGTGCCGGCCGACGCGAAGGCAATCCGGGCATAGTGGTGGTGCAGACCTACAACCCCGCCCATCCGGTGCTTGGCTACGTTGCCCGACACGACTACGATGCATTCTTCAAAAGCGAACTTGAGGAGCGCCGGCGCTTCACCTATCCCCCGTTCTCGCGCATTATCTATCTGTATATCAAGCATCGCGACTCAGCGTCGCTCCGATATGTGGCCGATGCCCTGGCTCAGCGGCTCCGCCAGCTATTAGGCAATCGCGTCTACGGTCCCGAGGAACCGGCAGTAAGCCGTGTGCAAGGCCTTTACATCCGCAAGATCATGCTCAAAGTGGAGACCAACGCCTCCATGGCCAAGGTAAAGGAGCTCCTCCGTCAGACCTACATCGAGATGCACTCCCTCCCCCAGATGAAAGGCGCCATACTTTACTACGACGTCGACCCGATTTGATTAGTTCTTAGTTCTAAGAGCTTAGTGCTCAGTCTTTTTATTCATTCTTAGCTCTAAGCACTTTACACGATTCCTGCCACAAAAACCATGGCGATGCACACCGGTGCCACCCACCGCAGCAGGAGGATGATCACATTCACTGTAAGGTTCATTGCTTTTCCTGGATGTTTTACCCCCTGAAGCAGCTCCCTGCGCACCAGGCTCCGCTTGAGCACCCATCCCACAAACACGCTAATCAGCATACCGCCCAGCGGCAGCAGCACATTCGACGCCACGAAGTCAAACAGCTCGAAAATCGTCATCCCGAACAGTTTAGCTCCGCTGAGCACACCGAACGACAGTGAGCACAGCACTCCTAACACCACTGCCACCACCATATTGAGATTCACGGCGGCTTTGCGGCTCATCCCCTTCTCGCGGGTGAGCCACGCGATGGAAATCTCGCTCATCGACACCGTCGACGTCAGCGACGCCATCGCTAAAAGTATGAAAAACAGCACTCCCCATATCCTCCCGCCGGGCATGCTCCCGAAAATCGAAGGAAGCACCTCGAACACCAGCCTCGGACCTCCCACCGACTCCTGCCCGAAGGTGAACATCGCCGGAAATATCACCATACCGGCCATCACGGCCACCAGCAGGTCGAGTCCCGCAGTCATCGAGGCTGTCCTCACCAGCGGCACACTCTTGGGGAAGTAGCTCGAATACGTTATCAGGCACCCGATGCCGAGACTAAGCGAGAAAAATGCCTGTCCCATGGCGCTCAGCACTACCTGCGGCGTCACTTTTGAAAAATCGGGCTTGAAAAGGAAGCTGAGTCCATCGGCAGCCCCGGGCATCAGCATGGAATTGATGCAAAATGCAGCCAAAATCACAAACAGCAGCGGCATCAGCACGTTAGCCATCCGCTCTATCCCCTTCTCCACTCCGCGCCTGAGCACGAAATAGTTTATCGCAAGAAATATCAGCGTCCAACCCACTGCACGCCAGGGATTGGCCGACATCTCCCCGAAGCGATCATGCAGATCGGCCGCACTGTTGCCGTAAAAACCCTCCATAGCCGCCATTACCGAGTATTCCAGAGTCCAGCCGGCCACCACCGAGTAAAATCCGAGAATCAGCACCGACGCCACGAGGCCGCTCACGCCCACTATCCCCCACCAGCGGCCGCGGCGCTCGCCCACCAACTGCCTGAACGCTGCAGTAGCGGCCGATCCGGTGTGGCGACCGATCACAAACTCCGCACACACCACCGGCACTCCGATGGCAAGCACCATCAGGATATTGAGCAGCAGAAAAGCTCCGCCACCTCCGGCACCGGCCTCAAACGGGAATCGCCAGATGTTGCCCAGCCCCACGGCGCTCCCCACGGTCACAGCCACTACACCCATGCGGGTCACAAACTTGCCGCCACCGCCTTTCTTGTCGCCTGCGCCCCCTTGCGGGCTTCCGGTGCAGCCCCCCATATTTGTGTGTTCGGTTTTATTCATCGCCTGTTGTTTTTTACCTTTTTTGTTCCAAATACAAATGTGTACCTGTAAAATTATGTTTGCGTATAAAGAGATAACGCACTTTTCCTCTCCTTATTTCCTCATCACAGCATAAATATGCTCTGCGAATTTTTAAAAATGTTTATCTTTGTGCCGTCATGAACAATCCTTCCCCCACCATATCCGTCACATCCGCACCCATCCGCACTGCCCCCTCCTCCATAGCGGGTCATCATCTCGCTACGCTGCTGCGCCGCCGGCCTCTGCTCTGGTTTCTCCCGCCGCTGTCACTTCTTGCCGTGGCGGCGATCACCGCCGACTGGCGCTGGCTCGTGGTGGCTCTCGCCTTCATCCTCATCATCCTACCCATGGCTTTCGCCGTCGCCTGGATTCTCTCCCTCCCCTCCGCGGCCTCTGCTCTCCGGCCTTACACGGTGACAATCCCCTCCGATGCCACGGACCATGTGGTCATCACTCCCCTTTCCTTCCCTTATGAGACCGACGCCGACTCCACTCCCCTCGTCGCGCCTCCCGCCCCATGGCTTCTCTCTCCATCCCTCGTCTCGCAAGCTTCGCTCAAGGGCAACCACACCCTCGTGCTGCATCTCCACTCCTCTCAACCGGCCAATCTGCTCCTCATCCCTCTCAAATCGCTACCTGACAGCGACTCGCGCCTGCGCCTCATCGCTCTATTCCTTCCCCACGCTTCAGAAATCATCTGACAGCCAAGAGTTTTCGTAATGGCGATAAGCCATTCGCACGTGGTAGGCGATGTTGCCGCGGAGCTCGGGAGGAGATACCACCTCTATGTGGCGGCCAAAGCCGAGGATGAGGCGCTCGAGTTCGTTGTTGAGCACCACTCGAAGCGACATCTTGATGCTGCCGTCGGCATAGCGCTCCTCCACTTTCTGCGACCTGTGGAAGGGCTTGGTCTCTATGTAGGGCGCCTGATCACTGTCGATGATCAGCACCACCCGCCTGGCTTTGTCGCGGATCTGCTTTGTCACTCCTATTGTATCGTCGTAAAAGTGGGCCGGATCGAAGTCGATGCACTGTTTGAAAGGATGCTCCTTGTCGAGCCTGACGGACTGCATGCGGTCGAGGGCGAAAATGTTGACCTGCGGAGTGCGGTTGCGGGCTTTTTCGCAGATAAGAAACCAGCGGTTGCGAAACTCCTTCAGCAGGTATGGATACACCACCAGCTCCTGAGGCTGGCGGGCGTGAAACGACTGATATTTTATCACCAGAGTCTGCTGCTTGCGCACGGCTTCGTAGATGATGCCGATAAACTGCTTACCCTTATAGCCGGGGACATGCTCCATATCCATGGCCGGAGCCGACGAGCCGGTCTGGCGCGAGATCTGCTCGTTGAGTTTGCTGATGGTATCGATCGACGAGACCAACTGAGGGAAGTCCTGAAGCTGACGAAGGATGTCGAGGGCCGAGTTGAGCGCATCGATACCATCGTCGTTGAGCGGCAGATGGGTGATGCTGTAGTCGGGATCGGCATACTCATAGTATTTGTGGTCGCGCACCACTATCGGGGCGTTGTAGCCCAGACGGTCGCTGCGCATCATCGCAAGGTCGTTCTGAAACGTGCGACGGCTCACGGGGTTGCTCCTCCCCTCATATTCGGCCAGCGCATCGGTGCAGGCGTCGATGAGGTCGTCGATGGTCCAGCGGCGATAATGGTTCTGTAGGCATTTGTCGATGGTGGAAATGCGGATGAGAGTGGCGCGATTGAGGGGCATAACGATGATTTTTTTGCAAAAATAATAATTTTTTCTGCTGATGCGCAAATCTATTGCGCACCGGCCTGCGAACTTTGCGCTCACTACCGGTAAAAATCCAATCATAGAGAAAAATTTGTAGAAAGCTGTATCGGCAAACGATACAGGTGAGGGATAATTTTGCAACGTAATAACAACTTGAGACTATGAGAAAGCCAAATCTTCCGAGCGTAGACCACAGTGAGTTGAGAACTAAAAAAGAGTCAGCTATGAGCACCCGCCCCAAAAGCATCCTCGAGGCATTCGAGTATATCGTAGAACTTGCAGAGGACTCCAATCTCGATGAGAACTTCTTCGAGAAGGCCTCGGTGCACATCAAATATGCCGCGCGCAAATTAAAACTGACGCCGATGCAGACGGTGCTGCTCGCGATGTTTGTCGACCGCAGCGAGGACAGCCGCATCATGATTTCAGATATAGCCAAATATGCCGGCTGCCGCACCACCAAGATTCTGAGGCTCTCCGACGAAATCGACGTGCTTGAAAAGAAGCATTATCTCCGCGCTGCCCGCAGCCGCAAATCGCTCAGCTATCGCGTGCCGGCAGGCGTGCTTAAATCGCTGCGCGGCAACCACCCATTTGTCTACCAGCCTGAACCCGTGCCTGATACACAGGCCTTTTTCGACCGTTTCGACCGTCTGATGGACGAGAAAGACGACGACGAGCAGACCCACGAATCAATCAAGGAGGAAACCAAGATGATGCTCGAGGAGATTCAGGATACGACATTCGCCAAAGAGCTGCGCCGCCAAGGCCTCTGCGACGAGGATATGCTGCTCTTCGTATTTATGGCGCACCTCTACGTGGAAAATGACGACGACAACATCGGATTTCACGACATCGACGACCTCTTCGATGATGACGAACTTCCCGGCTGGGTGAAATGCGAATTTCGCGGCCGCACGTCCGAACTCTTCGAGAAAGGCCTGATAGAAAATGTCAATGAAAACGGCATGGCCCGCAGCGATGCCTTCAAGCTCACCGAAAAGGCCAAAGAGGAGCTCCTCGCAGAGCTTAGCCTCAATAAAATCGGGAAATCTTCCAAAGGGCTTATCACAGCCGACAGCCTCGCGGCTAAAACGCTCATCTACAACTCCTCGGAGAAGGAGCAGATCGGCGAACTCTCGTCAATCCTCTCGCCCGAACGCTTTGCCCGGGTGCAGGATCGCCTCCTCAAGGCAGGGATGCGTGCGGGATTCTGCTGCCTCTTCTACGGCGCACCCGGCACCGGCAAAACCGAGACCGTCTATCAGATAGCACGCCTGACAGGCCGAAACATCCTGCGCGTAGATGTCGACAAGATCAAAAGCTGCTGGGTAGGGGAAAGCGAGAAGAACATCAAGTCGCTCTTCGACCGCTACCGCAACATCTGCCGGGAGTCCACTCTGGCGCCCATCCTCCTTTTCAACGAGGCCGACGCCGTGCTGGGCGTACGCATGGAAGGCGCCTCCCACGCTGTCGACAAGATGGAAAACTCCATCCAGAACATCATCCTTCAGGAGATGGAGACCCTCCCCGGCATCATGATCGCCACCACCAACCTCACCACCAACCTCGACAAAGCCTTCGAGCGCCGATTCCTCTACAAAATCCGCTTCGACCGCCCCACACCCGAGGCTCGCGGCAAGATCTGGCAGACAATGATTCCGGGCCTTTCGGAGCGCGATGCGCGTGAACTTGCTTCGCAATTCGACCTCTCCGGCGGCGAGATCGAAAACATCGCCCGCAAGCACTCGGTCAGCGCCATCCTTTCCGGCCGCGAAGGGGTAGACCTTGACGAGATTATCGCCGATTGCCGTTGCGAGCGAATATCACAAAATTCCCGCACACGCATCGGTTTCTGACACTGTGATACGCACCCCTGATGGGAGGCTGCGCCGGCTATGGCGCAGCCTCCCCTTATTTAATGCCGACGGGGCGAGATGGCCGCCTATGGTATTTAGCCCGAAAAGTATTACCTTTGCATATGCAATATCAGTATGTAATATTTGATTTCGACGGCACATTGGCAGATACCGCCTCCGTGATTGTGGCGACAATGCACCGCACGATCAGTGCATTGGGGCTGCCCGACATGAGCGATGCCCGGTGCTGCTCCATGATCGGTTACCGTCTCGAGGATATCCCCCTGCATCTGTGGCCCGATCAGCCCGACATCGCTCCGCGCTACGTCAAGACCTACCGCGAGATTTTCAACACAATCAAAGACCGGTTTAAAGTCAATCTTTACCCCCATGTAGCTCCGACGCTTGCCGCGCTGCATCAGGCCGGAGTGCAGATGGCCATCGCCTCAAGCCGCAGCGTGCCTTCTTTGCGTGAATACACCGCCGAGCTTGGGATTGCCGACTATTTCAAGCAATACGTAGGAGGCGAATATGTGAAAGACGGCAAGCCCTCACCCGAGCCCGTCAACCTCATCCTTTTCCTTCAGCAATGGGATAAGAATCAGACACTTGTAGTGGGAGATATGGATGTGGATATACTGATGGGCAACCGCGCCGGCGCCTCCACCTGCGGCGTCACCTACGGCAATGGCACAGTAGACCAGCTTCAGGCTGCCGGAGCAAATTACATCATCTCCGACTTCTCCGACCTCCTGCTAATCATCACCCCCGAAAAGCATAGCTGAAAGATTTTTTTCGGTATACATTTTTTCCTGAAATAAGCCACAACATCAATGAGCAAACTCGTAAGCAAGCGATATCTCCTCCCGTTTATCCTCATCACCTCGCTGTTTTTTATGTGGGGTTTTGCCAGAGCTATTCTCGACGTACTCAACAAGCACTTTCAGGAGGCGCTTTCGATATCCATCACCCAGTCGGCCCTCATTCAGGCCACCACCTATCTGGGCTACTTCCTGATGGCGCTTCCGGCCGGCATCATCATCACCCGCTACGGCTACCGGCGGGGAGTGGTCACCGGTCTGCTGCTCTTTGCCATCGGTTCGCTGCTTTTCATCCCCGGGGAGAGCATCATGTCGTTTCCCGTGTTTCTGGGCGCACTGTTTGTCATAGGTTGCGGTCTGGCGATACTCGAGACGGCCGCCAACCCCTACGCCGCCGAACTTGGCGACAAATCCACCGCTGCCAGCCGTCTGAATCTGGCACAGTCGTTCAACGGCCTGGGCTGCATCCTGGCGCCGGCGGTGGTGGGCGGCTTCCTCTTCTCCAACAGCAGCAACCGCGTAGCGGTGCCCTATACCGTGATGGGGATAGTGGTGCTGACAGTGGCATTCATTTTCAGCCGCGTGCGTCTGCCGGAGATCGCTCCCGACAGCCGTGAAGCATCCGACGACACCCACGAGCCCTCGGGGATCGCCGCCACCATCCGACATCTCTGGAGCAAACCCAAATTTCGCCTCGGCGTGATGGCTCTGTTCTGCTACGAGATCGCCGAAATCTCCATTAATAGCCTCTTCATCAACTACGCCACCTCTGATGGCTGGATGACCCGCGAGACGGCCGCCGCCGTCCTCTCCTTCGGTGCCCTCGGCCTCTTCATGACCGCACGCATCGCAGGTAGCTGGGTGATGAGCCGCATCGCGGCGCGCAAGGTGCTGCTCTTCTGCGCCGTAATGACCGTGGCGGGAGCGTTGGCCGTGAGCCTCAATGCCGGACTCCTGTCGCGTGCCGGCATCTTCGCCTGCTATGCTTTCGAGGCCATCATGTTTCCCACCATATTCGCCATCACCATCACCGAAGCCGGAAAATCGGTAAAAATCGCATCGTCGTTTCTGATGATGACCCCTATCGGCGGAGCCGTAGGCACCCTGCTCATGGGCGCTGTCGCCGATCATGCCGACATTTCCACCTCTTTCCTGGTGCCGGCTGCGGCTTACGCCATGGTGCTCCTCTACTCCCTATACATGAATAAACGACTGAAATAAACTCCATCCCGTATGGCTATCTCAAATACCGACAACCACGCATCCACTCATGCCGATATCTGCTGCATCGGCCACATCACTCTCGACAAAGTGATCACTCCCCGCTTCACGGCCCACATGCCCGGCGGCACTGCATATTATTTCGCAAAAGCACTGAAAAATTTCCCCCACGACGGTTTTCGCCTCGTCACATCGGTAGGCGACAGCGAGCGCTCCGTGGTCGACGACCTGCGCGCCGAGGGGATCGACGTAGATCTCATCCCCAGCCGCCGCTCGGTATATTTTGAAAACAAATACGGCGAGGATATGAACGACCGTCAGCAGCGCGTGCTCGCAAAAGCCGACCCCTTCACGGTGGAAAATCTCCGCAATATCCACGCCTGCATCTTCCACCTCGGCACACTCCTGGCCGATGATTTCAGCCTCGAAGTCATCAAAGATCTCTCATCGCGCAGCAAAGTGTCGGTCGACGTGCAGGGATATCTCCGCAAAGTAGAGGGTGAACGGGTGGTGGCCGTCGATTACGGCCTCAAACGCGAGGCAATGCCCTACATCGACATCATCAAATGCAACGAAAAAGAGATGGAAGTGGTCACCGGTGAGTCCGACGCCCGCAAAGCCGCCCGAATCCTTGCCGACTGGGGATGTAAGGAAGTGCTCCTCACCCTCGGCGACAAAGGATCTATCATCTATGCCGGCGGCCGGTTTTATGATATCCCCGCCATTCCGGCCACCGAAATCGTAGATACCACGGGATGCGGCGACACCTATATGGCCGGCTACCTCTACATGCGTTCGCGCGGCGCCTCCTACCTCGAAGCCGGCACCTTCGCCGCCGCCATGTGCACCATCAAACTGCAGGACAAAGGCCCCTTCTCCGCCACTTATGCCGATGTCCTCAGCCTCATCGACCGCACCCTCCGCTCCTTCAGAAGCTGACCCATTGAATCTTGAGCAAACATCACCCCACTGTTGGGCAGCGAGGGGATGTAAAAGAGCCCGTGATCCGAGGGGATGCGGAGGCCGGGCTTAAGTTTTATTGAAAGGGGGTGATTACTTCAAAGGGGTTGATTACTTCTTGGTGCGGTACTGCGGAAGGAGAGGCACGGGGAATTTGCTGAAGAGGGTGGTGACGGCCTCGGAGATGCCGGAGAGTTCCTGGTAGCCGTTGCCTCCACCATTGAGGATGGTGGCGACAGAGGCCGAATAGAGAGGCACTTTGGTGTCTATGTTCACCAGATCCATGGTGAGAACGCCTTCCTTGTAGATGCCGGTTATCACCTGGGCATTTGAGTAATAGGCCGGATCCCAATAGGGGCCGTAGTTGTATCGCGGCCACATGTAGTAGGGATAATAGGGGCCGTTGTAGGGGAAGTAGCCGCCCGGCGGTACCAGCGGACTTGTCTCGATCTCGCGATGGGTGGTTACGGCGATATTCACCAGCAGGGGCGATGTGGAGCTCTCCTCAAAGCCTCGCATCAGCATCTCCTGACGGATGGCTGCGGCGATGTTGTAGTAGGTCACCATCTCCATGCCGGGAGGCAATTTGCCCATGTCGGGGGTGACGATGCGGAATGTATGATACTGCGAGAGGTCGGCGTCGTTGTAGACCTCGCTGTTGACCAGCTGATAGGGGGAGCATGATGTGAGCATCAGCGCCAGCAGCCCAAGGATAGTGAATATTTTTTTCATCGGAACAAAGTTAAAACGTTTGATTCAGAGGGGTGAGACCGGCGTTTTCGCGTTGCTGCGTCACCTCTGCGCAAGGCTACAGCGAAAGCGTCAGACAGGTCGGCCCCGTCTGATAATCTAACAAACTTCTGTTCCTTTTAGTTTTTCTTTTTCTTGGGTTGCCCCTCAGCGGGTGCCGGAGCCTGTTCCTTTTTGGCGTCCTCAGCCGGCTTGTCGAGACCGAAACAGCGGCGGATGGCCTCGCGGATGCGCAGAGCATCGGGCGAATTGCCTTTGAGAATCGAGAGGATGGCCTGCACATAGGCATCCTTGCTTCCCGAGAGGCCGCAAAGTCCGCTGACATTGGAGCGCGGAATCATGGATTTCTGATTGTATACGCGAAGGATCGAGGCGTAGTCCTCATCTGCCACATACCGCGAGAACTCCCGGCAAAAACTCTCGTAAAGTCCCCGAGGATTGATCTCTCGCACGAGCGAGTTCATGTGATCCTCAAGGGCATTGATGTTGGTGAACCGTCCGTCGATGCGATATTCCACCGTGCGCTTCACCCTGTGACGCGTATGTAGCAGCGCCTGTTGGCGCAAGTCGTGGCGGAACTGACTTATTATCGAGTCCTTCACCGCGCGAAACACACGGTGAGGTTCGCGGCCGTGGGCATGCGCCACAGCGCGGATCACATCTTCGAGCATGAGGATATTCTCGATTTCGGCCACCTCGGGCACGTAGACATTTTTGCCGCGCAGATAATTGACCTCGGCCGAGTCGCGGCGGTCGCGGTCCACGATGCCGAAGCTGTCAAGGTGGTGGAAACCCTTGAGGTCGTTGAAAGCGCGTGTGGCCTCTATCACTTTGTTGCAACTGCCGAGCGCCTTTACCGAATGTTCGCGGAAGATGAGCGGATAGAGTTTGGAGTCGATGCTGTGGGTAGAGTCGCCCTCGATGAAAAGCACCGGTTTGCGGGCGCCTACAAGCGCCATGTAGACTTCCTCCGACAGACCGGCATCAGCCGGAAGCAGGTCGTAGTCCCAGGTATTGCGGTCGGGGTCGTAGGAACGTACCCACACTATCACATTCTCCAGACGGGAGGCGGCGAAATCGACATCGTGAGTGGTATAGACAAAGCGGCAATCGGGTCGCATGTCCTCGATGGTGTCCCATAGCACGCGAAGCATGGAGCTATGCATGAAGATGCCGGGGTTGTCGACAAATACCGTAGAGCCCTCAGGGGCATAAAGCACGGCGCCGAAATAGTAGAGCACGGCACGTTCGCCGTGCGACAGCCGTTTGGGCGAATAAGAGCCGATCTCGCCGCTGCGGGAGAAGAGGAGCGCTCCCCCTTCGCGAAGCACATGATTGGACGGGAACATTTCCTGCCAGCTGCGTATCACGGCATCGAGACGGCTCTCGGGTATGGGCTGCACATCGCCGCGCACCGAGGCCATCTTCCATTCCACCAGTTTTTGCATCTCCTCGTTGAGCAGAAGCGTCATCAGGCGGTCGAACATGGTGGTGGATCCGCTGCCGTGAAGAAATGCGGGCGACTTGACTGCCTCGTTGAAAATCTCATCGATAGAGCCTTGTTCGCGGATGCGGTAGTTGACATCGGTGAGTGCCTCGAGTGCCGAAAGGCGAAACACCTTCATCTCGGGCATCTGCTGAAGATACTCGGTGAAGCGGGTTTTGCCACTGCCGTTGGCGCCGATGATAGTCACCTGGCGGGCATCCTCGGGGAGCTCAATGCGCTTGCCGTCGGCTTTGGGAGGGAGTAATAGTTTCATGGCTTATAAGTATGGCGAGGTGAAGAGGAAAGAGAGGGGAAGGATATAAAAGCCGCAGGCTTTTATCACTGCTGCTATCACTGCTGCAGGGCCGTAGCCGCCAACCTATGTGAGGAGAGCGTTAACGGCCCGGAGGTCAGTCGAGGAAGCGGCGGGTGAGGCCGTCGTAGCAGTCGATGCGGCGGTCGCGGAGGAAGGGCCACCAGCGACGCACCTGCTCAGAGCGGTCGAGGTCGATATCCACTATGGCTGTGGTGTCCATATCGGCGGGAGCACGGAAAAGTATTTCGCCCTGCGGACCGGCAACAAAGCTGTTGCCCCAGAAGGTGATGCCGTTGGTCTGCCCCGAGGGGTCGGGCTCGAGGCCGGTGCGGTTGACAGTGACTACCGGCAGACCGTTGGCCACGGCATGTCCGCGCTGCACAGTCATCCAGGCATCGAGCTGACGCTTCTTTTCATCGGGAGTGTCGGTAGATTCCCACCCGATAGCAGTAGGATAGATGAGGATTTCAGCCCCGCGGAGAGCCATCAGACGGGCAGCCTCGGGATACCACTGATCCCAGCAGACGAGCACGCCGAGACGCCCCACCGAGGTGTCGATCGGCTCAAAACCAAGGTCGCCGGGAGTGAAATAAAACTTCTCGTAGTAGGCCGGATCGTCGGGGATGTGCATCTTGCGGTATTTGCCGGCGACGGAGCCGTCGGCCTCGAATACCACAGCCGTATTGTGATAAAGCCCCGGTGCACGACGCTCGAAAAGCGAAGTGACTATGACACAGCCGGTCTCGCGCGCCAGTTCGGCATAAAATTCGGTAGTTTCCGAGGGGATGGCCACGGCCAGGGAGCAGTGATCCACATTTTCGGTCTGACAGAAATAGAGCGAATCGTGAAGCTCCTGATTCACAATCAGCTGCGCCCCTTGGGATGCAAGCAGACGGATTTTTTCGCCCAGACGGCGACGGTTTTCGGCGGTGTCGCCCACGTTGGCCTGCTGTATGATTCCTGTCTTTAACAATCGGCTCATAATATCTCTTCTACTGTTATCTTGTTATTCGTCAAGCGGTTAACTCCGCACATTTCTCACATATCGAGCGTGGCGCTGCGGAGTTGCATCGTGGAGCAATGGAGCGAGCCGTGCTGGCGGATGAGAGCACGGCAATCGACATCCACTATCTCGCGGTCGGGGAAAGCAATCTGCATCATCTGATGCGCCATGAGGTCGTTGTCCTTCTGACCGTAGACCGGCAGGAGCACTGCGCGGGGGGTGATTAGAAAATTGGCATAGGTGGCCGGCAGGCGCTCTCCGTCCTCGTCGTAGATCGCATCGGGCAACGGTAGGCCGATGAGATTGTAAGGTTGCCCCTCGGGGGTGCGGAGCTCACGCAACTCCTGCTCCATAAGCTCCAGCTCCTTGTAGTGAGGGTCGACGCTGTTGTAGCATTTCACATAGAGGATGGTGTCGTGAGGCGCGAAGCGAGCCAGGGTGTCGATGTGGCTGTCGGTGTCGTCGCCCGCAAGGGCGCCATGATGCAGCAACAGCAGCCTGTTGATGCCGAGAGTGCGGGCGAAGTAAGCGCACAGCTCCTCTTCGGTGCGGCTGCCGTTGCGGTTCAGGGCATGCAGACAGGCCGATGTGCTTAGCATCGTACCCTTGCCGTCGACCTCCATCGATCCCCCCTCGAAAGTGTAATCGAGGTGACACTCGTAGCATTTCTTATCCAGCACACCTATACTCACCATGCTGAGATTGATAAGGTTGTCGCGATTGGCGGCAAACTTCAGTCCCCATCCGTCGAAACGGAAATCGAGCAGACGCAGCGTGCCGTCAGCCTCCTCTACCGTGATCGGGCCGTAATCACGGGTCCAAGTGTCGTTGTTCTTCACATGCACCGTGAGGAGCTGCGAGGCCGGAATGAAGGAGAGCTTTTGGCGGACATCGCCCTCGGGGTCTATCACCAGCAGACGCATGCCGCAGTCGGCAAGTGCACGGGCCATGGCGAGGTAGCACTCCTCCACCTCGGCGAGCATGGGCGCCCAATCGGTGTCGGCCGTAGGCCATGCTATCATCACAGTGTCAAACTGTTCCCATTCGGCGGGAACGCGCCTTAACACTGCACCGGAGGCTTTGGATGCTGACTCGTTGAGTGTCATTCGTCGAAATCGTTGTTAAGTGAATCCCAGGCCTCGTTGCGTTCGCTCAGATACTCCTCGCAAAAGTCGATGAAACCCATGCGCTCGCTGCTGCCGGTCTCCTGGCACCATTCGCGATACTGCCGGTGGAGCTCGTCGTCGGCGCCTATCATCTTTTTAAATTCGGCCTCGGCCATGTCGATGCCTCCGGCCTGATTGAGCACATCAATAAAAATGTCGCGGATATCGTCCATTTCTTCTTACTGTCTGAGAGTCTTGGAGAGAGACGTCAGAAAAGAGGGAAAGAGGATGTGGTAGTCACATATTTACGCTCGAAGTCGGCATTGTTCATGCAGAACATCAGGATGCCCTGGATGAGGGTAAGTATCTCCCATAAGCCGCAGGTGACCAGCGTCAGCAGTATGGTGAGCAATCCTGCGCCAACCTTGCCAAGGTAGAAATACTGCACGCCGAGGCCTCCGAGCAGGATGGCAAGCAGAGCGGCCACGCCGCGGCTCTTGCCGTAAGGGCCGTCGTCGAAGGCGTTGTTGCGAACGTAGTATGCGTCGGTCGGCTGCTGATAGCCGTAAGAGCCATTGGGCTGATAACCATTGCCTTGATTAGCATAATTATGTGCGTTGCCCGAGGGCTGGGATGCGGGTAGATCACGGTTGCAATACATGCAATGAGTGGCATTATCGTCGAGCACTGCTCCGCAATAAGGGCATATTTTCATATCTTTTGGTTTGAGAATTTTAGTTGTGAATTTTCTGTAAAAGTAAGAAAATTATTTCAGTATCAAAATATTTTTAAACATAAAAAAGTGTAAGAGTGCACCATATCCGTGCATTTAGGCGCTTTTTATACGATTAGACGGGGCAAAGAGGGAAAAAGTTGCATTTCGACCCGTATTTTCGGCGGGAAAACGGGATCAAAGGGATGAAAACACTCTCAGATGGCTCCCACCTCGCGGGGTGTGATCAGTTTGTTGACTATGGCGAAGATTGTGAGGCCGGCCGTGGAGTGGATCTGCAGCTTGGCGGCGATATTGCGGCGGTGAGTGGTGACGGTATGCACCGAAAGGTATAGCCGTGCGGCAATCTCCTTGTTGCTCAGCCCTTTTGCAACGAGGCTCACTATTTCGCGCTCGCGGTCGGAGAGCTTTTCGAGTTTGTCGGAGCCGTTTTTCTCCTCTTCAGCTGGCATTTCAGCGTTGACGGCCACACTCTTCTCGAAAGCCTTTACCGCAGGCACAAAAAGCGAGTCCTCAGCCTGGCAGTGGAGCCTCAGATCGCGCTCACAGTTGATGATATCGAAGAGCGCCGAATTGAGCAGGTCGTTCCCCTTCCCGGGATAATAGCGCACGATGATATCCTTGAGTTCTTTCAGTTTTGGGTCCATATGCGAGTGCTGCGAGGCGAAGCGCTCTATGGTGTAACCCGATGTGCGCACACCCTCGAGAAGCCGCTCCACATAAGGGAAAACCTTCTGATTCTCCACCTGCATATGCTTGCGCACTTCGGTGACATATTCGTCGTAAAAGCGCAGGATGAGAAATCCGAGTTCATCCTCCGACGAGCAGTCGATGGCTTCGATTAGTTTGCGGCGGATCATCGGCAATGCGAATCCGAGAAAATATTCATGAGCGTTTTTGAGATAGCTCATAAACTGCGCCAGATCGAGCTGCTCGCGACCGCTGGGACGGCCCGACATAAAATTGATTGTGGTAAGAAATGTAGGGATATCGATATCGTTGGCAAGGCAAACCTCCCCTACCGTCTGATCGCCGAAACCGAGCGAAATACCGAAGCGTGCCATCACCATAAGCAGCGACGGATCGGCCGCGATCACACTTCTCATCGGCATATCCTGCTCAAATCGTGCCGGCTGTTGCATAAGTGAACCTGTTGGTTGAATTAATTTCTTAAAATATTTATAATGAAAAAGTTGCGCATA
>CAJLLX010000007.1 GCA_905207535.1 uncultured Muribaculaceae bacterium
AAAAATGGGAGGGCTTACGCGCGGGGGATAATTGCGTTTCGACTTTGACTTTAGGCATTTTTCGCCCTCCATGGCAATACCTCGCATGAAGTCAATGGGTTAAACCCGCGATTCTTCCCCTCGCATTTCCCAGCTTCTCCTGAAAGGGGCGCGGAAATCATCGCCTTTACCCCTGAAAGGGAAGCGGAAATCACGGCTTCTACTCCTGAAGGGTGCTGAAATCATCGCTCCCAAAGGGGGGCGGAAATCGTCGAATGGCGCCTCCGGGAGAGGGAGCGGCGGGGATCAGAGGTACTTTTCGCCGAAGGCGAGGTGGGCGTCGTTGACCATCTGCTTGATGCGCTGCTCCTGCGATTTGGGGCAGATGAGCAGCACGTCGCCGGCATCGGCTATGATGTAGTCGGTGAGGCCGTCGACCACGATGAGCTTCTCGCCGTTGACGGCAAAGATGTTGCCGGTGGAGTTGTAGGAGAGCACGTTGCAGTTTTGGGTCACGTTGGATTGGCGGTTTTTGGGCGAGTTGTCGTAGAGGGCGCTCCAGGTGCCGAGGTCGTTCCAGCCAAACTCCACACACTCCACGTAGACGTTTTTGGCTTTCTCCATCACGGCAAAGTCGATGGAGATGCTCATGCAGCCGGGGAAATTCTCGTTGATGAAGGCCATTTCGCCGGGTGTGCCGAACACGGAGGCTCCTTTGTCGAACATGCCGGCCACGTCGGGGGCGTTGGTGCGCAGTTCGCGGATGATGTTCTGTGCGGTCCAGATGAAGATGCCTGAGTTCCAGAAAAATTCGCCGGTCTCGATGAATACTTCGGCTATTTCGAGCTTGGGCTTCTCGGTGAAGGTCTTCACTTTGTAGATGTCGCCTTCCACTTTGGGGCCGATCTGTATGTAGCCGTAGCCTGTCTCGGGACGCGTGGGCTTGATGCCGAGGGTGAGAAGAGCGTCGTTGGCCTCGACAAACTCAAATCCCTTCTTGATGGAGTCGATGAAGAGGTTCTCCCGGGTGATCAGGTGGTCGCTCGGGGCAACGATGACGCTGGCCTGCGGATCCTTGGCGGCGATGTGATACATGGCCCAGGCGATGCAGGGAGCTGTGTTGCGGCGGGCGGGCTCGAGCAGGATGTTATCTTCGGGTATCTCCGGCAGCTGCTCGCGCACCAGCGGAGCGTATTGCTCGTTGGTGACGATGAGCACATGCTCTTTGGGTACGAGCGGCAGGATGCGGTCGTAGCTCATCTGCAGCAGGCTGCGGCCGGTGCCTAAGAAGTCGATAAACTGTTTGGGGCGAGAGGAGCGGCTGTAGGGCCAGAAGCGGGAGCCGATTCCTCCGCACATTATCACGCAATAGCGATGGTTTTGTGTCATGAAATATGCAAGTGTGGTTTGTAGATTGCTAAATTATGATTTAGTATTGATATTTGCAACTTCTACAGCCGATTTTTCATAAAAAATACCGATATTTGCATATGAGGCCGCACCGAAGGCCCCTGTGGGGTGTTGTAAATGTGACATTGTAATTGATTAGTCAAAGCCTGCGTGGTATAGAATGATGAAAATTTCGCGACTGTTATCCGTATTGTTGGCCTTGGTATGGATTTTTGCTCCTGCCTCGGCGGTAAATCCCTATCCGCAGCTCGAGGCGAAGGCTCAGCGGGCTTTCACCCACGCCGAGTGGGCCTCGGCTTCGGCGCTGTTCGATCTGATGCTCGAGGAGCGGCCGAAGGTGCCGTCGACCTACGGCCAGGCGATAGTATCGAATGCCATACGCTCCGACACCATCGCTCAGATGCGGCTGCTGCAGCGGGCGCTCGACAATCATGTGCCGTTCGACTCTATCTTCTCGCGGGTGCGCCAATGGAGCTTCCACCTGGGCAAGACGCATCTGTATGAGCATTTTCTCAAGGAGGCGCAGCGGTCTTATCCCTGGATGCGGCGCGCGGTGGATGCGAGGCTGCTCGCCTACTACACTTTCCGGCGCAACGGCGAGGGGATGATTCTCTACAGCCGCAAGATGCTCGACGGAGCTGCCGACAATGTGGGTTTTCTCACCACTCTGGCCGAGGGACAGATGCTCACGGCCGACGAGCCGGCGGCTGTCACCACCTACAGGCGCATCCTGGTGGTGGATCCGAAAAATGTCAACGCATTGCTCAATCTGGGCAACATCTATGCCATGCACGACGACGAGACTTCGCGCTCTATCGCCATCGACTTTCTCGAGCAGGCTTACGCTCTGAAGCCCACCCCCTATGTGGCGGCCACCATAGCCCGCCTGAAGGGCAAATAAGCCGCCGGCGCAGATTACTGACAGATAATTATACCGGGTCTTTGACCGGATGGATTTTTTTGACTCCGGCTGACTTCAGGCTGTCCCGATCACTTCAGCAGGTCGGGGCGGAGGCGCTGCGTGCGCTCCAGAGCTTGCTCGTGGCGCCATTCGGCGATCTTGGCCTCATGGCCCGAGAGGAGGATGTCGGGCACGCGCCAGCCTTTGTATTCGGCCGGGCGGGTGTAATCAGGTGCGGCAAGCAGATGATCCTGAAACGAATCGGAGAGGGCGCTCTGCTCGTCGCCGATGGCTCCGGGGATGAGGCGCACCAGGGCGTCGGAGATGATGATGGCGGGCAACTCGCCGCCGGTGAGCACATAGTCGCCGATAGATATCTCTTTGGTGATCAGATGCTCGCGCACGCGATAGTCTACCCCTTTATAGTGGCCGCAAAGTATGATTATATTGTTGAGCAGTGACATGCTGTTGGCCATCGGCTGGTCGAAAATCTCGCCGTCGGGTGAGGTGAAGATCACCTCGTCGTAATCGCGCTCGGCTTTGAGGGTCGAGATGCAGCGGTCTATCGGCTCTACCTGCATCACCATACCTGCCTCACCGCCAAAGGGATAGTCGTCGACCTTGCGGTGCTTGTTGGTGGTGTAGTCGCGGAGATTGTGGATATGAAATTCCACAAGCCCTTTTTTCTGCGCGCGCTGCAGGATGGAGCAGTTGAGCGGCGAGTCGAACATCTCGGGAAGTACGGTGATAATATCTATGCGCATGTGCGGAGCGTTAAAAAAATGAGTTAATGTGTTACAGATGAGCCTTATGTCTGAAAATCAGAGGCTTTAGATGAGTTTGTCCTGCTGTAGGATCTGCAGGGCGAGCATGCCTCGGTAGATGTTGCCTCCCACCGAGGGTCCGGCCACATGGTCGGCATCCCAGGCGGCGATGTCGGCTATCATCACGGGCCGACGGAGCAGACGGTTCCACGTCCATAGTTCGCCCAGGGCTTTGAGGTCGTCGCACTCGCGGATCAGCAGGAGCACCGGCGGCACGTCGGTGTCGTTGTCGCGGTTGTCGGGGTGCATATGTTCGTAGAGGCGGCGCTCCTCGTTGAGGTCGGGGTAGAGTTCGGCCAGCTGCTTCTCGTTGACCACGCGCAGCTCCTTGTCGATTGTAGCCGACATGTGGGGGAAGAGCGTGAGCACCATTTTCTCGGTGGCTGACACCAGTTGATGCACCTTTTTGGCCGTTTCTACGATATGTTTTTCAGTGAGTTCCTGCCGGTCCACAGCCTGCTGCCATGCCCAGGCCGCGATGTGGGGCGAGGAGGTGCTGTTGTCGGGCAATTCGGGGCGCAGGGCGTTCATGATGGTGAAAACGCCGAATCCCGGGGCGATGTCGTAGCGCCGCAACTGTCCGCGGAGCCACACATTGAGAGAACCCACTATCTCCACCTCGCGCCGCGAACCGGGGAGGTAGATTTGCGCTCCCGGATGCCGCTTGTCGAGCAGCGGCGAGCCGACAGGCAGATACAGAGGCGCTGTGACGCGCCTCAGCGACAGTGCCTCCATCAGCCGCGGCTCGAAGTAGCGCTTGATTTCGGTGAGGGCTATCTCTGCGGTCTCGTGAAGCAGTTTGGCTTTTTCCACTGTGAGATTTCTGTTGGGTGTTCCTGACTTAGAATTTGAATCCTACGCCGATGGCGCCGGTGATCCCCTGCGAAGCCACCGCTGCGGCGTCGTATTCGGTGCGGTTGAGCAGATTTTCCACACGTGCGAAGACGGTGAAGGGTTGGCTGAAGCGGTAGGAGGCGCCGACATTGAGCCGGTGGCGGTTTTTGAGGTTGATTTCGCAGCTCTCGGGCACCCCGGCGGCATCGCTGACCGTGGCGATCATGCGGCGGTGGAGCGCCATGGTATATCCGAGGTCGATGGTCAGCGGGGAGATGGGCCGGATGCTCAGCGAGGCTGTCAGGCGGCTGCGCGAGCGGTCGAGCCAGCTGTACCACGCGTGGTCGCGGTCGTTGGTGAGCAGTGTCTCAAATCCGGCTTCGAGCGAGAGGAGAGAGCGGAAGTCCCACACGATGTGTGCTCCGGCCTTCCAGGAGCGCAGGCGCGAGGCTTCGAAGACTATCTGCTCCGTGCCGGCCTCCCAGACGGGCATCAGCCAGTCGTTGGCGGCGGCATATGCGGCGTCGAGGGTGATGGATGCACCCTTGAATGGACCGAAACGGAGCCCCACCTCACCCTTGACGGGGATGTTGCTGATGCCGTAGCCGAGCAGAGGGGAGATGTAGCAGGTGAAGTCGCTCAGGCGTGCGATGCTGTTGAGATGCTCGCCGCCGTCGAGTTTGATCCAGGCGCCGAAGCCTGAGGCGGGGTTCACTCCGAAGGTCACATCGGGAGCCACGTGCACGGCCTTGGCCGAATGGATGGAGAAATCTACGCGTGCGCCCACCTTGAGGCTCACAGGCGAGCCCTGCGGGGCATAGCGATAGTAGGGGGTGAGCGACACCACGCCGAAGGTGCGCCCCTTGGCGTCGGCCATATGCTGCAGCGCGCCGGCCGACAGTTCGACGTCGCCTTCGGGGGCGATGGCCATCAGGTCGGCCACGGTGCGGTAGCGGTTGATGTTGGAGAAATCGGCATTGATCTCCACTCCGGCGCGCTGACTCTCGCCGATGCTCTGCGAGGCGCCGAACGAGGCACCGTAGCGGGTCTCATGAACGGGTTTGAACGTCATTGCCTGCCATTCGCCGTCGCCGGTCATGGCGATCCCTGTGGCTCCGGTGGAGGTGAAATCGGTCAGACCGAAGCGCAGATTGGCGTGATAGAGCAGACCGCCGGAGTTGTGGCCGTCCCATCCGGCACGGATGCTCCAGTCGGTAAGCCCCTGCCACTTTTTCAGGCCGGCATTGTCGCTGACGTCGGGGTCGGCTTCGAGCAGCAGACGGCTGAGGTTGTTGAAACGGCTGAAAGTGACGTCGGTGGATATCGAAAGACGGCCGAAGTCGCCGATTTTGGCTGCGAAAGCGGCGCCGACGGTGGCAGACAGGCGGCTGTAGGTCACCTTGTCAAGCGTGGAGAAGGGGCGAGCCTTGTAGGATGCGTTGGTAAACTGCCCCCACACGTTGAGCTGTGTGCGGTCGCTGTTGAGGATGGCATATCCGGCCGACACGCCCACGTCGGCAGTGGGGAAATAGCCGGCATCGACATATCCGCGGTAGGGGGTGAGGCCGATGGCGGGGATGGTGCGTGCCGCTCCGAGCTGGCTGATGCCGGGATTGATGGCCGAGGCCTCGGTGTAGTCGGCAAACTGCAGCGAGCCCTTGTCGTTGGTGAATGTGAGTGTGCGGGGGAAGAGCTCCAGACGGGAGGCCGCCCTGACTTCCGGCTCAATCTCGCGCTCGATGGTAATCTCCTTGCTCAGCTGCTGTGCGGCGGCTGTAAAAGTGCCGGCAAGCGTCAGGGCCGACAGGGCAAATATGGTGTGATGCAAAATTTGCTTCATTTTGCTTGGGTTGTGTAGTCGTGTGGTAAGTTACTTTCTGTCAAGTCTCTCGTCGATCATGCGGAAGATGTCGGGCTCCTCGCCGGGATAGTTCTTGCGCAGGGAGCGCAGATACTCGTCGGCCTCAAATTTCTCCCCCTTTGCGCGGAGGATGTCGCTGAGGAGTATGAATCCGCGTGCGAGCCAGTAGTCGTGAGGCGGATTGGCTTCGATGAGAGCATTGACGCTTTCGAGCGCCTTTTCGGTGTGCTTATTGTCGAAGTGATACTGCGCCAGATAGATAGCGCTCTTGGTGCCGGTGAGCTGCTGGGGCTCGCGTGCGAGTTCCTCCCAGATGGCCACAGCCTCGTTGCCATGACCTGTCTCGCTGAGGGCCAGAGCCTTGGTGAATGCCACATCGGCCTTGTCGGTGGAGCCGAGCATAGGCGAATCGAGCAGCACGTCGGCCATCTGCAGGGCAGTGGCGTTGTCGCCCATGTCGCGGCTCACGCGCATGATGCCCAGACGGGCGGCATTGAGCGTAGCGGCGTCCGAAGCCTTCTGTTCCAGAGCCTTGTAGCAAGCGAGTGCCGAGTCTACGTCGCCGGTCTGCATGGCGCTCTCGGCCTGGATGGAGAGTGCTTCCACCGCCTGGGGCGAATCGGGATATTTCTCCACCACCTCGGCTGCGAGGCGCGCAGCATCGGCAAAGCGGCCCTTGTCGCGGGCGGCTTCGGCGCTGCGGAGGGTGAGCTCGGCCACCTCGGCTGAGTCGGGCTTGGGTGCCTCGGGCACATTGTTGATGAATCGCAGATATTCGTCGACGCGTCCCTGCTGGGCATAGAGCTGCTTGAGGTCCTCGGCTGCCACGCGCGCCTGCTCGGAGGAGGGATACATTTCGATGACCTTGCGGTAGTGGGTCATGGCGCTCGCGGTGTTGCCGGAGTTGAGATATGTGATGGCGAGCATCAGCTGGGCCTGGCGTCCCTGATCGGTGGAGGGGTAGCGGGCGGTGAGGGCGGTGTAGCTCTCTACGGCGCGGCCGGTCTCGCCGAGTTCGCCGTAGCTCTCGGCAATCTCGAGCAGAGCCGTCGGCAGCAGGGCCGACGAGGGGAAGCGGTCGGTGAGGTCGGTGAGGATGTCGATCTTCTCGCGGTACTGGCGCTGGAGCCCCTTCATGATACCCTGCTGGAAGACGGAGTAGTCGCCCCCGGCGGGATTGGCCTCGTAGGCCGCCTGGTAGCTTTCGGCGGCAGCGGCGAAGTCGCGCAGATAGTAGTCGCAGTCGCCTAGACGGTTGCCGGCGTCGGCGATCATGTATTTGTCAGCGGCTCCGGGGGCCTTGAGAAACCGGCGGAAGTCGGCCTTGGCGTCCTTGTACTGCTTCATGGCGAACCGTGCGTAGCCCAGATCGTAATAGGCCATGGGGCGGTTGCGTTCGGCGCCGTTGGCTGAGCGGAGATACTCGTTGAAGCTGCGGGCGGCGCCGGCGAAGTCTCCGGTCTTATACTGTGCCTCACCGAGCCAGAGGGTGGCCTCGGCGGCAGTCTGAGCGCTGTAGCGCTTCATCGAGGCGGCCTCGGTGAGATGGGTGATGGCCTTGCGGGCCTCGCCGCGCTGCAGCTCGCGTGTGCCGAGCGAGTAGAGCACCGTCTGTTTCAGTGCCAGCTCCTTGTCGGTGGGGCGCTGCACACGGTTGATGGCGTCGAGTGCGGCCTGATAGTTGTTGTCGTTCATGTACCCCTTCACGAGGTAGTCGGCCACCTGAGGCACATACTGCGAGCGGGGGAATCGCTGGAGAAACTCCTCGAGCATCGCGGCCGAATTGCCGAAGGGGGTCTTGCCCCCCTGCATCTTAGCTACGGCGAGATTGTAGAAAGCGGCTTCCATCACGGCTTCGTCGCCGCCGGGCATGGCGGCCTTTTCGAGCGCCATGCTGGCGGCATTGTAGTTGCCGAGTTGCATATAGGCCTCGCCGATAAAGAGATAGGCACTCTGACCCATGGCCGTGAGGTCTTGGGCCACCGGAGTGAGGCGGTCGATAGCCTCCTTATATTTACCGTTGCGGTAGTCGGTGACACCGAGGATATAGAGTGCCGACGGTTGCGGCTCGGAGGTGGTGGCCACATACTCCTCGAGGTAGGGGAGCGCCTCACGGGCGGCGCCGGTCTCGTAGAGCGATTCGCCGGCGATGCGCAGGGCCTCGCTGTGATATTCAGGCTCCACATCGGTGCGCGCTGTCAGTCGCTGCGCCATGGCTGCGGCCTGCTTGTAGTCGTGCTTGAGATAATAGATTTGTGCGAGATAGTATCCGGCCATAGCCGCGGGCATCTCGGCGTTGTCCGCTACAGCCTCCATGCGGCGAGCGGCCTCGGTGTAGTTGCCCTTGATATAATCGATGTAGCCGAGATAGAATCCGGCGTTGTCGCGATAAGCCTTGACGGAAGTCAGCGGGGTGAGTATCGCCGCAGCGCGGTCGTACTCGCCGATGCGGAGCAGGCAGAAGGCGGTGTGATACATCAGAGCATCGGCCGAGGCGCTGTCGAGAGCATCAGCCGACACCTCGCCGTAGGCCTTGAGAGCCGCGGCATAGTCGCCTTTGTCGTAGAGCAGATCGCCGATGGCCATCAGCGCTAATTGCCGCCTGGCCGACGAAGGATACTCGAGGAGGAAATCCTCCACCAGCTTCATACCGTCGGTGCCGGGGAGCGAAAGTTTGGCTAATGTGTTGGCCCAGACAGTCTTTTCATATTCATACCCATCGGGGAGTGCAGCGAGAGCCTGCCCGAGCTGGTCGGCGGCACCGTGGAGATTGGCATCATCGGCCATCAGCAGCCCTCGGGTGGCGAAGGCCATGCCGCGGTCGTAAGTGCCGACAGCGCCGCTTCCGGCGGGAAGCAGCAGGTCGTAGGCCTGTGCCGAGTGGCCGGCGCCCATCAGCGCTGACGCCGCCAGGCATAGTGCAGCCACATGTATTCTGTTGATATTCATTTTGTTGGTCTGTTGGAAATTTTACCTTCCCCTTCTACCGGGGATGGCACAGCAAGTGCCGTCATGCAAAGTTAGCAATTTTCCAACAATTACCCCCACTTCCCCTTTACTTTCGCAGCACTTTCACAAATACTCGTTCAGATTATCCGCCCAGCATTTCTCAGCCTACCGTTATTATTGGTTGACCGAAAAACGAGGAGAGCATCGCGAGGGTGGAAAGGGTGAAGTTGTGCTGGCCGCTCAGCCATTTGGTGATTTCACACGGACGCTTTCCAATTGAGCGGGCAAATTCAGCCTTTGACAGCCCTTTTTGGGTCATAAGGTCGTAGATTCTGTTGGACACAGCCATCTCCATATCCACCTCCCTGCGGATATTTTCCGGTATAGATGACACTATCCGATTGTATTCTTCAAAGGCTGTCTTCATATATCAAATATTTTGAACTACTTTTGCAAAGTTAATCAATAATAATGGTTATCCGATGAAAAAGACTGCACTTACTCTCGTGGCCATTGCGGCCACTTTGTCGGCCGCCGGTCAGACACTCGAAAAAATGAACTGGTACAACGAGCCGGAGCAGTGGGATATCAACCATGGCGCCCTCACCATGCAGGTGACTCCCAACACCGACTATTGGCGCATCTCCCACTACGGCTTTACCGTTGACGATGCCCCGTTTTATTATGCCGAATATGGGGGCGAGTTTGAGGCCAAAGTGAAAATCTCAGGCGACTACAAGGTGCGCTTCGACCAGGCCGGCATGATGATAAGGCTCGATCATGAGAACTATATCAAGTCCGGTATCGAATATGTCGACGGCAAGTACAATGTCAGCACAGTGGTGACCCACACCACATCCGACTGGAGCGTGACCGCCCTCGACCGCCCCGTAGAGGCGATATGGATCAAGGCCGTGCGCCGCAAAGATGCGATAGAGATCTTTTATTCGTTTGACGACAAGGAGTATCACATGATGCGCAATGCGTGGATGAAGGCCAACTGCCCCGTGAAAATCGGCATGTTTGCCGCCAGTCCCGACGGCACAGGCTTCAAGGCCACCTTCACCGATTTCAAAGTGAAGCATCTGCCCGACGCTGTCCGCACCGAGTGGCTCAAAGCCAACGCCGAATAAAATCACGCACGATAAATCACGCACGATAAATCATGCACGTCGAATAAAACACGAATCCGCTGCTAATCCCAATTTTACTGAGTATACCTGACATCCGCTGTCGCACACATCCCTGCGCGTCAGCGGATGTTGTTTTTCTCATCTCTCATGTAAAGGTTTTTAGTTATCAAAGCTTTAGCTTTGATCATGCAGCGGATGTTTTGCAATCCTTTAGGATTTTTAGGGTGGGCTAAGGGCATAAAAAAACGAGAAACAACCGTCACGGTAATTTCTCATTAAATAATAAACCAATCATTATCACATTTCTTGCAATGGGGAAAAAAGCATTTTCGCCATTCTGAAAATAAAACATCCGTGCCGCGGCAAAAGTTCACGGCACGGATGATTTTGTTTGAAATTTTCAGCGCTTGAGGAGTTTGCGGCCCGACATCACGTACACTCCGGGCTGCAGGCGGCCATAGCCGTCGGCGCCATGGCCCACACACCGGCCGTGGAGATTGTAGATGGCATCGGAGGCGGCATCGGGGGCAATGCCCTCGGCGCTGTCGGGCGACACAGCCTCCACGCCCGATTCCTCAAGCCGGTGGATGCGGAAAAAGTCTACCTTGAACCATCCGGCATTGTTGGTGGCTGTGGTGCCGTTGTTCATGCGGTTGCCGCTCTTGATGCCTATGGTGAGGTCTTCGTCGGCATTGACGGTAACTTCCACCTCCATGTCGCGCAGCACGATGTCCGATGTGTTGCCGCCGGGATAGCCGGCATAGGTGTTGATTTCGCCGGGAGTGAGCAGATTGGTGTAGTCGGCCTCGGTGCCGAAATACTGCACATTGTTGTTGGCAAACAGGCGGCAGCTGGTCTTACGGCCAACCTCCACCCACAGTTTACAGGCCACGCGATATTTGCCGGGAGTCAGCTCCGAGGCGGGGATGGTCTGATAAAGCGTGAACTTCTCGGGCATGGGCACCGAATTGATCCAGCACACATTGTTGCCGTGAAAGTTTTTCGCGTCCTGATTGATGCCGTAGGAGTCGAGGCCGTTGGCACCCTTGCGAAGAGTGCCTTCCGACTCCCAGCCGTAGGGTATGCCGCGCACGATGCCCGAGGCGTTGGGCTTGCCGTCGTGGTTCAGCTCGAAGTCGTAATTCTTGATGAGGCGCTCGGTGAGAGTGAGATCCTCCGAGTCGGGCACCAGAGCTGCAATCATCTCTATGCGGCGATCCATCTCGAATTTGTCGTCCGTGTCATACCATCCGTCGAACACACCGTGCTCCGAGTCGGTAAGTGCCTTCTTGGCGCTTTTCATCGCCTCAAGCGAAGCCATGAGGTCGTCGTAGCGATTTTCCTTATACTTGTAGGCATGCACGAAACGATAAGTGGCCTCGGCCAGATTGGCCATATACGATGCGTAGGCGGCCAGGTGGTCGTAGAAGAATGTGGCCTTGTCGGCATCGATCTCCTTGAGCATAGCGTCGCAGCGCTCCGACACATCGGCAAAGTCGGCAGCCTCCTGTGCCAGTCCGGTGAGCATGGCATCAACCTGGCTGTCGCCCTCGATGCGGAATGTGCGGCCCGGCACACTCTCATAACCTATCTCGGTGAGAGGGTTGTCCTTATAGGTGTTCCAGGTGTTGTAAATCATCTTTATCACCTGTGAATGTCTCAGATCCTGGAAGATATACTGGCGGGGGAAGCCGCCGGGGAAATCGGGTGTCTTCTGATTCCAGTAGGCATTGTAGAAGTCGCGATATAGCGCGGCGGCCTCGTCGGCATGCTCCTCGCCGAAATACTGAGCGCAGAAGTCGCGCAGGAAAGCATCGGTGGTATATGCCTCGGCATCCCACATCATGGCGGCGTTGGCGCTCATCTCCATGAGAAATTCGCGCACATTGCCGGCATTGACCACACTGAAAGTCAGCGGGCCCTTGCCCATGACATATCTGTAATTGGCCTCCATCTTCCACGGACCCTCGGCCGGGGCAAGATGTGCGCCGGTGGAGTAGAACTGCAGATTCATATAGTAGCCAAGTTTCACACCGTCGGTATTCTCCCACTCCACAATGTCGTCGTAGGGATAGTGGTCGCGGCGGCCGGCTACGAATGTCCAGAGCATATTCGACGCCGTAGGCGGCTCGATATATCCCTTGGCAAGAAGCGACGAGATCTCATCGTAGAAAGTCATGCGCACAAAGGGATCGGACTCGCCTGTCGACTCGCAGATCATGTCATACTGTATCTTCACCATCTCGCTGATCACACGTCCGCGCTCGGCATCGGTGGCAGGCGCATCGGTGAACACCGACCAGAAGGGCTGGTCGGTCTTGCCTCGGAAAGCTATCTGCCACAGATTCTCCACACCGCTATTCTTCACAGCATCAATGGAATACTGCCAGAATTCCTTGAGGCTCGTGAGGTCGTGCACCGAAAGCTTCGGCACCGAAGTGTGGCGCACATCGCGCCAGTAAGCCTCCCAGTTGGCGAAACTGTTGTTGAGCGCCACCATGTGGTGGGATGTCAGCACCAGGCCATATTTCTTATAGAGCATCGCCTCGCTGTTGAGTGTGCCCGAGGTGGTGACGGTAGCGGTGTACTCCACAGTGTTGAGTTTCAGGCGCAGCATTGTCTCGAGCCACATCTCGTTGTTGTCGGTGCTCTTCTTGCGCCAGGGCACAAAGAGATCCTCGTCGTTGGGAAACCATGCGCGGTATCTCACATCGGGCGAGCCGCAACGGTAGCTGTAGTCGGCCGGCACCTCTATCACATCGCGATGTTGGGGCGTCCAGTCGCACCAGTACCACAGCGGGGGCACCCCGAGGACCTTCTCGCTGAAAGAGTAGATGGCATAGATGGTGCCGCGCATATCCGCGCCGTGCATCACGATAGCACCTCGTGCCGCATCGGCCGTCACGCTATGGGCCTCGAAGCCCTCGAGCTCGTCGCCGGCCACAGCCGTGGCGTCGGTCGATTCGGTAGCATCGTTCACCACCATCAGCGCCACCGTCCCTTCAGGAGCTTCGGTAGCAATCTCGGGCGTGTAGCCCATCACTTTGCCGAAATCGCGGCACAAAGCCTCGGCGGCAAGCTTCACCGGGCCGCACTCGTCGGCCGGAACAACCACACAGATTTTTTCCGGCTCAAGTTTTAGCGGCGATGCCTCCTGCGACCACGCAGCCGTCGCCGACATAGCCACGGCGCACACCGCAGCCACAGCTCTGCAAAATATTTTCTTCATCATTGCAATACTTGATAGGTTATTTTAGTAATATTATGGTGCTATTTAGTCCTAAGTTTATTTAAGGTAGTCTATAGGGAGATTTTAAGGTGCTATCTACGTATCATTTTGCAAAATTACATCTTTTTCCCGACATACCAAATGCTTTTGCTTCGCTGCGAAATATCAAGGGAATATAATTATGGAAAAATGAGCATACAGTGGTTTTCGGGGGGGAGAATAGCGGCGAGAATGTTAAGAAAGATGGGTGATTAACAAATATTAACGCGATAGGGTCCGAGGTGTATCATCATCGAGGACGGTCCTTGTATTTGCGCTATATCATATCCAATGAGCGGCTATTGATTGGAGGAGGTGAGGTCGGCGGGGAGTCGGCGTGAAAGCCATGCGAAGAGGAGGACAAAGACTGTGAGGACGATGCTGACGATGGCTGTGGAGTGCATGAAATTGGCCATTCCCACCAGCGGCGACACCGTGCCTCCGACGATGTAGCCGGTGACGCCGATCACGGCGGCTGCCTCGCCGGCGTGGGCACGTCCCTCGTTCATGGCCAAGGTGTTGGCCGTGGCGAAAATCATCCCCGCACCGAACATCTGTAGCGCCATGCAGGCGAGGTAGAACCATAGATTCTCTACCATCAGGAGAGAGACGGCCTGAGCCACAACGCCTGCAGCGATGATGAGTGCTCCGATAAACGCCGAGCGCTTATAGGGCCTGAAACGGAGCGACATCATGGATCCGGCGCCCATAAAGAGCGAAATGACGCCGATGCAATATCCGTAGGCGGTCTGCGACAGGCCGTAGTGGGTCTGGACGATGAATGGCGCGGAGGAGATGAAGGCGAAAAGCGTGCCTAAGGCAAAGGCCTTGAGCAGACAGTGGATCATGAACGAACGATTGCGGAGCAGCTGCGAGTAGCCGCCGAACGACCTCCATATTGAGCCCTGCGAGCGGTTGGCAGGGGCGAGCGACTCCTTCATGAAAAGCGACATCAGGATGACAATCAGAGCGAACCCCGCCAGCACCCAAAAGATGGCTTTCCAGCCCCAGTCGTCGGCGATAATGCCGCCCGCCACCGGGGCAATGGCCGGCGCGAGGCCGTTGATAGCGCCGACGAGAGCCATCAGTTTGGCCAGCGGTCGCCCGGCATAGACATCGGCCGGGATGGTTTTTGCCAGGAAGTATCCCGCCGAAGCGCCCAGGCCCTGAAAGAAGCGCGAGAGGTTGAAGATATGGATATTGGTGGCGAAAGTGCCGGCCACCGCCGCCATGATGAAAAGCGCCGTGGCACCGATCAGGGCCGGTTTGCGGCCGATACGGTCGCTGATCGGCCCTAAGAGCAATTGGCCGACACCAAGGCCGGCCATGCCCATGGTCAATCCGAGCTGCGCCACGGGCACCTGGCATCCGAAAAACCGGCACATGCCCGGGAGCGCCGGTGAGTACATGTCGTTGACAAACGAGCCGAGGGCACTGAGTGACACCAGCATAAGCACCAGGAATCCATAATAGCGGGCATTTCGGGCAAGAGCTGTGGAAAGGGGTGACGAACTGTTCATGTAAATATAATGCCGCGGGGAGCGGAAAAGTTTTTTAGTGCTTAGAGCTTAGAACTTGGTGAGGGGCGGAGCCAAGGCTCCGCAACAGTTACAAAAATGAAAAAGGCGGGCACCCATTGAGAGTGCTCGCCTTTTTAGAGCTTAGTGCTCAGAGCTTAGCGGATGGCTACCTTCTCTACTTTGGTGCCCTGACGGCGGATGTAGATGCCGGGAGCGGGAGCGCCGCTGAGGCGATGGCCGCTGAGGTCGAAGTATTCGGCTTCGGCATCGGTTGTAGCCTCGGAGCCGGCGATGACGTCTTCAATGCCGGTAATCTCCGCGAGGTCAAGATAGTTGCTGCGGGGTGCCTCGCCGTCGGGGTAAACTGCGGTGAGGAATACCGGATGGCGCTCGGTGAAGAGGGCTGCTTCGGAGTTGTCACCGGCGGGGATGGTGTATTCAGTGGCCTCTGCGGAGATGAGCTCGGCGTTTATGCGTCCGTTGAGGACGGAGTAGACGTGATAGCCAAGGAGCGGATTGTCCTCGATCTCGGTGAGGCGCAGATTGTCGACGGCCACAGCACCGTTGGTGGTGCCTTTAGTGGCTGTGAAATGTAGTGCCACGCGGCGAGCTTCGGCGGGTATGTCGGTGAAGGTTAATTCGAACATGCTGTTGTTCAGACGATTATTTGAGTTAGACCACTCGTAGGTTTTCGAGTCAACCAGCACGGTGAAATTGGCGGCGGGATTGAGGACATTGATTTCGTCGTCGGTGGTGTAGCGCAGCTCCACAGTGTATTCGGGGCTATAGTAGGATTTGGCTTCCTTGAAGGCGATGAGAGTGGCGAGTGCCATGGTGTTGCCCTCCTTGCAGTCGAGCAGCGGGGAGATGAGCCAGTCGTCCTGAGCTTTGTAGCTCGAGGTGGTGACGGAAAGTGTGTTTTTTCCGTCGCGGCCGGTGGGGAAGTTGTTGTTGTCGTCAACTCGGAAGATCGAACCGGAAGCGCCATACCATGTGTCGCCGGCTCTGCCGTCGATGTCGATGGTCGACCAACCGTTCCAGGGACCGATGTTGGGCTGATTGTAATCCTGCTCGAACTCCTCGAAGGATTCAACTATGCCGACGGGGGCGTGGCTGAGATCCTTAGCCGAGTCCCAGTTGAGCACTACAGTGCCGTCGTCGAGGCAACGGCCGGAGAGATTCTCGGCGGAGCGCCCGGCGCTGAAGGTGATTTCGGTCTGCGCGGTGGCGGAAGTGTCGTTGGAAGTGTTGAGATCGCCGTCAAGAGCTACATGAGCTGTGAAACTGAAAGTGGTGGCAGTCTCGGCGTGGAGCGAGTGTACGGGCACATCGACGGTGAAAGTGTGCGAGCTGAGCGACGGGATGGCAACGTTCTCGGGGAGAGTGATCTCCTCGGGGAAGTCGGTGTCGAGCGAGAGCGTGTAGTCGGCTGCGGCGAGGTCGTCGAGGCCGTTGTTTTCAACCTTTATGGCGATGGTCATGGTGTTGCCGGCCTTGATGGTGGCGGGCACGGAGAGAGAGCTGACGGCAGCGTCCTTGGCGAGCTGGTTGAATATGTTGACAGCGTCGATATGGATGTTGTAGCCGTATTCGTTGATCGTGGTGAAGGCCACGCGGTAGGAGGTGCAACCCTGTGCGAGGCTTTCGGCGAGCTTCACGCTGTAGGGCTGCCAGCGGTCTCCGCCGTCGTCGGGTTTGACGGTGAAATGGCCGCCGGGCACATCCTCCCAGTCGCCGTAGTCGCGCGAGATCTGAATCTTGACACCCTCGTCGGTCTTTCTGTCGCGGCTGTCGAGCAGCAGGGCGAAGTTGACCACGGGATTGTCGTCGGCGTGGTAAGCGAAGGCGGGAGTGGCGAGCATGGCCTGATTTGTGGCGTTGTATGTGTATGACTTGAAGTATGCCAGGCCTCCGTCGTTGTCATAGGGCTCGGTCAGAGCGGTGTAAGTGACCGGGGCAGAGGATGTCTCCCAGAGTTTGTCGCCGGAGATGGCCACATTGTCCCAGAGGGGATTGAACGTGGCTCCGGCAAACGAGTCGGCGAAGGGGAGTTCGGCGGTACCGATCTTGATGGCTCCGGTGAGGGCCTCCTCTGAGCTCTTGGAGCCGTAATGGGCGGTGATGCCGTATTTGAGCATCTGTATCCCGTCGAAAGTGAAGGTGTCGGAGACGGTGGTGGAAGTGGTGTTCTCAGCTACTACGGTGGGCACGTCGTTGAGGTAGCGGGTGACGGTGTAGGTAAGCTTCTCGCCGGCCAGGGGCACATTGTGGGTGCCAACAGTCGGGGCGGTCCATGTCACCTTGTAGGCGTCGCCGTCGACAGCAAAAGCAGCGTCGGTGACAGGGGTGGGAGTCTCATGACCGATGAAAGTGGTGATGGTCTGACGCTCGGTGGCATCCTCGCCGTTGAGAATCTGCAGGCCGTAGATGGCAGTGCCCTCCATGCCCACCTCCTCGGTGTAGGTCACTTTTTCGCCGGGAGCGGCGGTAGCGGTCTTGATGGCCTGTGTCTGACGGTAGATCTTGTAGGTGAGGGGAGTGGTGATCTCGGTGCCGGAGAGGGTCATCGTAGGCATGGTGAAGGAGATGGTGACGCTCAGGCCGCCATCGGGGTCGGGCATGACGGTGAAATCATCGGGCGATTTGGGAGTGTTGACCACGCCGCGGGTGCAGATCTTGGTATCCTTTAGGTAGAGGGCGAAGTCCTCGCCGAAGAATGAGATGCGGTAGTTGCCGTCCTGCTCTACCACGAAGGTGAGTTCGCGCGCCTCGGCTGTTTCGCCGTAACCGACATAGGGGATGCGCTTCCACTGCTTGAGGGTGGTGTAGGCCTCCTCGTTGTCGCCCTGGCCGAGGAGCACGCTCAGAGTGGCGTTTTTGCCGGTGTTGTAAGCCGAGGGGGTGGTGTAGATGACATACATCTCTCCGGCTTTCAGCTCCAGGTCGGGTGTGGTGAGATAATCGTTGTAGTACCCGTCGGTGAGATCGTAGTTGTACATGTAGGGATAATCTCCGTAATTATTGTAGTTCCAGGCGTCGAAATCGGAGTGGTCGTATTTGATGCTTTTCTGTGTGCACTGATTGAAAGCGTCCCTTGTAGTGAGGTCGAACACCACAGTTTCCTCCACTCCCTCGGTCTGTGCCTGCAGGGAGGTGGCGAGGAGGGCGCAAGCGCCGAGCACGGTGTAAAGTCGTCTTATCATGAGTGATGGGATAAATGAATGAATGGATATGAAGCCATCCCGCGGCATAAAAGCCGGCGGGATGAACTTCTTAGCTAAAATAGTGTGTATGAATCGGTTGTTTGATGCCTGACATTATTTGTGAACGGGGCGCACCTGCACACCCATGCCGCGATAGATGTCGTACATCTTGTGGGTGCCCTCTTCGGCGTTGAAACGCAGACCCTGAGCGTAGTCGTCCTTGGGAGATCCGTTGGCCCATGTGTCGGTGCATGCATCGCCGGTCATGTAGTAACCGCTCTTGATGTAGCCTGTAGGCTCGCCGCGATAGTTCATGCTCTCATAGGCGGGGAGAGTGATGTAGTTGCCGTTGGGGCCGGTGACAATCACGCTGGTGCCCGAGCGGGTCCAGGTGCACTTCTCGATGAGTTCCTTCACCTCGGCGGCAGTGGGGAGGCGCCAGTCTTCGCCCCAGCAGCGGGTGGCGCAGTCGTACTCGGTGCCGCAGATGCTCTCGCCGAGATCGGCTACGGTGTCGGAAATCGGGTCGTAGAATTTGTAGTTGAAGCGATGAGTGTAGTATTTCTGAGCGAGCTCACCCCAGCAGTAGTAGCTGCCCTTGCCTGTGGGAGATGTGGAGCCGAGGTTGCAGGGAGCCCATTTCACACTGAGGCCGAGGTCGATAGCCTGCGAGGGAGCGTCGAAGTGGTCGACAGCCTCAGGCACGGGACCGTAGACGGCGCGTACGGAGAAGCCTACTTCGGGATAGTCGTAGCCATCGGCCGAGCGGTAGGTGGCGTCCATATTGGCGCGGTAGTTGCGGCACTCTACATAGGGAGCGTCGTCGTATTCGCTGGAGGTCCAGTAGAAGCATCCGATCTGGTCGTGGGTGTGCTCGGCGTCAACCATGTTGCCGGCAGCGGGGAAGAAGACGCTGTTGCCGGTGATGCGGGAAGTAGCCATGGTGCCGGCCACGCCGTCGATAGCGGTCCAGGTCCAGTCGCAGTTGCTGATCAGCTCGGTCCACTCCTCGCGGGTAGGCATACGCCACTGGTCGCCCCATTTCACGTGGGCCACGTCGTAGTTGGTGCCGGTCATGGTAGCGCCGAGTTTGTAGTAGCGCTCCCACTGCTCGTAGAGCACTTCGTCGTCGTTCCAGTCGGGATCCTGCCAGAGGTAGTTGTCGATGGTGTATTCGGTCTTGGGCTCGATTTCGCCGTAGGCGTAGAAATTGCCGTAGTCGGATGGCTTGGTGCCGCCGATGTTCCATGCGGCCCATTTCACGGAGAGGCCCATGTCGACCATCTTCTCACTGCCGGGAGTGGGAGGAGTGGGCGTGTCGCTGTCCTCGAAGGTGATTTTAGCCACGTCGGAGACGGCGATAGTGGTGGAAGTGCCGTCGGCATGGTGTATGCGCATTGTTTTCTCCTTGGCGCTCATGGAGCACACTGCGAGAGAGAGAGCTGCGAGAGTAAAAAATTTATTCATATTGAAAAAGTGATGTCGGATGGATGAAAGATGTGAATTAAAGAGCCACTTTGGCGGCGAATGTGCCTATTTTCACGATGTAGACGCCTGTTCCCTGCACGTTGCGGCTGAGGGTCAGCTCGGCGCCGTCGGCCGAAAGGATGGGCTGCACGGGACGTCCGTCGGCGGTGAAGACTGCGGCGGGTGTGCCGGGCGCGAATCCGCTGAAGGTTACACTCCCTGACTCGGAGCGGCATACGATGCCCGAGACTTCGGTAGCGTCGTCGATGCCGGAAACAGTGCCCAGCGAGATCTCGCGGATGTCGTCGAGATCGAACAGCACGGGATCGGCCGTCTGTGTGGTCTTCACCTGCAGCTTTCCGGCAAGGAAGGTCACCTCTGGCTCATGGTCGAAGAGGAAGGTGACCGGATCGCCCGTGGCGGGTGTCACCGTGAGGCCTTCGAGAGCGCTTGCCGTGATGCCGCATGCCAGAAGTAGGGCGGTTAGCAAATGTTTTCTCATATCTGATTTTTTTGAAATTAATGTCGTTTTCTTGCGCCTGTTGGCTGATGTAGTGCAAGGCGGACAGGCGTTATCACTGACAAAAGTACAAAGTAACGCTGAATAATGCAAGCATACCGGTTAAAAAATCTGAATATGTCACAAAAAATGGCATTTTGTGCTACAAGATGGCTGCTTGGCGTGGCAAAATGCCAGCGGTGGTTGTAAAAGAAATGGAAAAAAGTCAGCGCAATGCCGACCTCCATCGGCATTGCGCTGCAAAAATTGTATCTTTAATATTGCGTCAGGAAATTACTGAGCGGGCCCTTGCTTGGCTATGGCGCCCGTGACGGGGTTGAAGATTACGAAAATGGGAGCCTTGCGGTCGGTGAACGAGTTGGGAGCCAGGCCGTAGACCACGCCAAACTGTGCCATCTCCTCCTCGCGCTCGGCGAGCACCTCGCCGCCACAGGTGACGGTGACCAGCGCCTCGCCGGGGATGCAGTAGGGCACACCGTTTTTGGGCATCGTGAGGCGTTCGCCCTTGTCGTTGACTGGCAGTTCGCCGCGCTGAGTCACCTGAAGGTCAAGGTAGACGGGTTCGCCGGAGAGGTCGCCGGCATCGACGATGCCGCTCAGGGGCGAGATGCGTGCGAGCACCATGTGGTCGATGTCATCGTCGGGTGTCACCTGGAAGGTGGCCACATCGGTGGAGACGGCTGTGGTGCCGACAAACATGGCCATGAGTGCTTCTTCCTGTGCCTCGAGATTGTCGAGCATGAGCTGGAGCGACTTGCCGTCGGGGGGCGTCTGCTCGGCCTGTCCGGCGATGAGCTCGCTGCGTGTCTGGCGGATGTCGTAGAGGGCGGTGGCGGCCAGCTCGGCGCGCTTGGCGGTGGACTGGCTCTGCATCATCTCCTCGCTGATGACCTGACGGGCAGCGGAGGTCTGGAGCGGAGTGGGAGGAGCGGGTACGCTCTCGGGGAGCTTGGGAGCCTCCACCTCAAGGGTCTGCTCGGTGTTGATGGCCAGGGGCACATTGTTGTCGGCAATCAGCACATAGGGCGAAGTGCCTGATTTAAACTGGATGGCGTAGCGCTCATCCGTGTTGGCGATGCCCCGGGTGGTGATGGTGGCGCTCTTGAGCCTTACGGTGCGGCTCTCCTTGGTGATGGGATTGGATATGTTGAGATATTTCTTGGCATATTTGTAGAACTCTCCCGGCTCCTTGACCGTGATCTCGGCTTCGAGAGTGACGGCGAGCTTAGTGGTGGGGAGGGAGTAGACCAGAGCATAGTCGTTGGCCTTTGTGGCGGCGAAGCGCTGGGCGGTCTGCGCCGTGAGGGCGGGTGCCATCGCCGATGCCCCGAGGGCAAGTGCCATTATGCGGTGTGATACTTTCATTTTTCTTTATGGTATATGAATAAAAGTGTACGTAGATGTAACGGAGGTGGGGGGGGGCGGATCAGTTCATGATCTGCTTGATGGCGCGGCCCACATTGTCGGCGATGTCGCCGGCGATGACGCCGTACTCGCCATGGTCGGCAGCGGCCAGGTCGCCGGCCACTCCATGCACGTAGACGGCGATGATCGAGGCCAGTTCGGCCGGGAATCCCTGCGCGAGCATCGAGAGGATGATGCCGGTGAGCACATCTCCGCTACCGGCAGTGGCCATGGCCGGGGTGCCCGACGAATTGAAGTAGACCTTGCCGTCGGGGCGCACGATGGCGGTGTAGTGGCCTTTGAGCACGATGAAAATCTGATAGTAGCGGGCCTTCTCGATGGCGGTGCGCAGGCGTGCCTCGCCGCTCGACTGTGGGCCGAAGAGGCGGTCGAACTCGGCGTTGTGGGGCGTGAGGATAGAGAGGATGGGTATGGTGTTGAGCATCTGGGGCTTGATGGCGATGCAATTGAGCGCGTCGGCGTCGAGCACCACAGGCTGATTGATAGATGCGAGGAAATTTTCGAGCGCCTTGACGGTGAGCTCGTTGGTGCCGATGCCCGGGCCGATGCCGATGGCATTGAACGAGCGGTCGGGGTGTATGTCGACGATGTGGAGTTCGCCGCGGTTGTGGAGGTAAAGCGCCTCGGGGACAGCCGTCTGCAGTATTTCGTAGGTACACTTGGGCGAGCACACGGTGAGCTTGCCCACTCCGCTGCGCAGGGCTCCGCGCGAGGCGAGGATGGCGGCTCCGGCCATGCCGTAGGAGCCGGCATATAGGATGGCCGAGCCGAAATCGGCTTTGGAGCAGAACTCCTTGCGGTGGTGGAGGCGCATGCGGATGTCGCGCTGCTCCACGAGGCAGAAGCTGGCCGAGGAGGCCATGTGGGGCTCCACCACCAGGCCGATGTCGATCACCTTCCACTCGCCGATGAGCTCGGCATTGTCGGGGATGAAGAAGCAGAGGCGCGGAAACTGGATGGCCAGGGTGAGTGTGGCGTGGATGGTGTTGCGGTTGACGATGTGCGGATTCCAGTCGCCGAACATGCCCGAGGGCAAGTCGATGGCCACCACGGTGGCATTCTCGTCGTTGACATTCTGCACGAGCATCTTGAATCCGCCCTGCAGCTCTTCGCAGAGGCCCGAGCCGAAGAGGCCGTCGATGACCAGATAGCCCGAATTGAGCTGGGGCATATTGAAGGAGTTGGTGACCTCGAAGAAGGTGACCTCGGGGTGCTCGTCGAGCAGACGGTCGCGCTGGGCGGCACACTCAGGCGAGAGCTTGTTGCCTCCGATGTTGAAGAGGTAGATTTCGGGTCGGAATCCGCGGTCGCAGAGCAGGCGCGCCGAGGCGAGTGCGTCGGCGCCGTTGTTGCCGGGTCCGGCAAATATGATTGTGGGCTTGTCGGAGCGCCATCGCGAGCAGATCTCGTCGGCGACGCCGTCGGCCACACGCTCGATAAGCTCGTCCATAGTGATGCCGTCGCTCTCTATGGTGTGGCGCTCGATAGCCCTGATTTCTTCGTTGGTGAAAAGTCGCATTGTGAGTCAGTAGTTTCTCTATGCAAAATTAGATATTTCCGCTATCGTTTGAAAATTAAATAACCACAAACTTGCTAAAAAAATCAGTTGCAGCCGCCGGGGGGCGCTGAAGTGGGGTAATCGGGGTGGAATAATAGTTTTCGAAGGATAAAAAATGCAATATGTATGAGTGCGGGACCGAAAAAATGTGTAATTTTGCAATCAAAATCGAAAAGCCCTGCTTGCGGGGCGTGATCATGCCACTTTTCCGACCCATGAAAGAAGTCACTTACAACGGGCTGACCTTCCGCCCGTATATTACGAGAGATAAAATTCAGGCCCGCATCGAAGCTATCGCTGCCGAGATCACCGAGGAGTATCGCGGACGTTGCCCGCTGATCCTGTGCGTGCTCAACGGCGCTTTCCCCTTCGCCTCCGAGCTTTTTCTCAACATCGACACCGATGCGGAGATAGCCTTCATCAGGCTCAAGAGCTACGAAGGTACCTCCTCGACCGGCGTGGTGAAAGAGGTGATGGGGCTTACCGAAAGCGTGGAGGGGCGCCCTGTGGTAGTGGTGGAAGATATCGTGGACACCGGCAATACGATCAAGCGCCTCGTAGACCGTCTGCGCGCCGAGAATCCGGCCGACATCAAGATTGCCACGCTGCTCTTCAAGCCCGAGAGCCTGAGCACCGATGTGAAGCCCGACTATGTGGGTTTTGCCATCCCTCCGAAATTTATCATCGGCTTCGGCCTCGATCTCGACGGGAAAGCCCGCAATCTGCAGGATATCTATGTGCTCAAAGAGCAGGCCGACGACTGATCTCTCCAACTACCTATCTCTCCCTCCTGCCTCTCCCTCGGCTGTGGACAGATTTTCCCGGCAATAACCAATAAGGTACAATATAATGTCAGCCGCCCATGAGCCCCCGGCGGGGCAGCGGCGGGCAGAACAAAATGTAAGACAGATTCAAAGATGAATATTGTGGTATTCGGTGCCCCCGGTAGCGGCAAAGGCACTCAGAGTGAAAAACTGATTGAGAAATACGGACTGCACCACATCTCCACGGGAGAGGTGCTCCGCGACCATATCGCGCGTGAGACATCGATAGGCAAAGTTGCCAAAACCTATATCAGCAAGGGTCAGCTGATACCCGATTCGCTGATGATCAACATCCTGGAGGATATCATCGACAACGAGCCCAAGGCCATGAACGGGCTGATCCTCGACGGATTTCCCCGCACAGTGCCCCAGGCCCACGCTCTGGAGGAGCTTTTCCGTGGGCGCGGCATGAAGCTCGACCATGTGATAGGGCTGGAAGTGCCTGAGGATGAGCTGGTAGACCGCATGATAAAGCGCGGCAAGGAGACCGGGCGTGCCGACGACAATATCGACACCATCAAAAACCGCTTGAAGGTTTACCACGAGTCGACCACCCCTCTGCGCGACTACTATATGGAGAAGGGCAAATATCGCGCCATCAAGGGCACGGGCACAGTCGACGGCATTTTTGCCGCCATCAGCGCTGCCCTCGAAGGGACCGGAAAGTAACCCCGCCGCAGGATAAAACCGATTTAATCCGTCCCTGATGCCATCGCAAACGCGCGTTGGCATCAGGGACGGATTTTTATATGTCCGTTTTGGGGATGGCGGAAGATATGCATGCCGGATTGTAATATGGGTGAAAAAATGAGAGGGGTAGGGGGATAGGGGCGCAGGGAGGGATGGCGTGAGGGGAAGGAAAGTAGCTCGGATGTAAACGGTGTGTCAAAATGGCTACAAAAATATTTGGAATAGGGTGGCGGTGTCAGTAATTTAGCGGTGCGACACCTTCTCGAAATTAGAATCCCCGGCTGAAGGACATTTGCGGATCTCCCAGCCGTCCGAACCCATGAAAACGTGCCCTCTTCTCGTCGTATCAGAAGAGAATTGACCTTAAATATGCTCCTTGGCGTTGCAGCACAGGAGTGTTTACCATAAATGAACTTCTTCTCGTCGTATCGGAGGAGATTTACCTTAAAAAAGTACCCTATTCCCGTCGCCGGGAGTAAATCTGAGCGTAGTAAAGCCACCGTTGCGGCGGAGGGTGTTTACTTCTTTTTGGTAAACATTAGTTATGAAAACCGGTCGGGTAAGCTTTGCCGGTGAATTAACTATTAAAGAACACTACTGTCCACTAAAAATGGACGGGGTTAAAAATTAAATAAATTCGGTTCACTTGAATCGCGGAGAACATTGCCATTTTTGAAATTCGATTTGTCGAACAGATCACGAAGGTGCGTTTTGTCAGTCAGCGAGATTCCGAGAATCTGAAGTACCTCGTATATGCTGCGCTCCAGTTTCATGTCATGCTGCACTATTGCCACAAGGCAGTAAGTGATTATGGCACAATAAATTTGGATGCGTACTGCATTCTCTGATGTACCCCAAAAACTTCTTGATTCGGAGATGCTGCTTGATCCATTTGAAGAACAGTTCCACACTCCAGCGGTTGCGATATAACTCCGAGATTGTCTGGGCAGACGCCGTTAGATTGTTGGTCAGAAAGATGTATCTGGTCCCGTCTTCAGGGTCGGTACAGACCCCTTTCCGGAGCTTTTCGGGATAATCCTTTGCGCTTTTATAAACCGTGAAGTGGCCGGTGGCATCGGAAATGACGTTCTCCGGAAGTCTCCTTTTCCAAGTCCTGGGCTTAAACTTGACATTGTTTTTTGCCCTGACAACGAAGAAGGCATCAATTCGGTTTATGGTATACAGATTGCCGAAATCGTTGTAGCCGCGGTCGAAGATGTAATGCGCTCCGGGTTCGTAAGGGATCTCAGGCATCGCCTTTGAATCGTGAATCTTTGCCGGGGTAATATGCACAAAAGCAGGGACTTGCGCTTCCACATCATATAGGGTGTGCATCTTGATGCCGCCTTTATGCTTGCGGAATTTCGCCCATTCGAACACCGAAAGACACAGGTCAATTGTTGTCGAGTCAAAGGCATAGACATGACCGTCAAGTTCAAAGATTTTGTTGATTCGGCGCCGTCTTGCCTCCGCAATCATATACGTGGCGAACTCCTCGAAGATGCGGTAGTCGCGCTGCTCGTTAGCTTTGCTAAGATTGCTCCGCGTTACGGATTTGCCGATGCAGAGGTGGTAAAGTTTACTGGCATGAGCTTCCATCGCAACGATGAGATCCCGCAGGCTTTCTCGATTGGACAGTTGCCCAAACATAATTGTAAGTAATTTAGTGGACACTAATGAGCAAACTTCAAATTTTAATCAGACTTCGTATCGAATCTTTCTACAATTAATCCCAAAAGGTCTCTATTTTTTTGGGGAGGACAATTATTTTTTCGTAATTTTGCAACTGCATATCGTTGCGGAGTCCGATATGGGCGTAGCGGCGGGTGCAAATGACATATAAAAAGCGTTTATCGCGCTTATTCTTGGCTACACAGAACTTAGCAACTTCAATCACAGTCAAGGATACAGCAACGATAGGCGCCTTTCGGGTATGATAAATATCGGCACAGGTGTATGCGCGAGCATACACCATGCTGACATATCATACAGCGTGAGGCTCCGCGTTGCTCGTTCCACTGTCATGGGCAATGCTAAGGCCTTGTGTGGCGGGACGAGCATCAGGTATGGCTCTCACGCTTTTTCTTTTATAAACCTATCAATCGACACGATGGTGAGCTATGTGTCATCACTACATGACAACAAATGGATAATCGGTCGAAGAATTCGGGCGGAACCGAACTTAATTCTACTACCTTATTCACGAACAGTTATACGGAAAACGAAAACTGTATGACTCGTGGTCTGCTTCAGATTGTGCAGGCCGGAGGCATCATCTGAAAACATCACATGGTGTTCATGGGATGAGATTTTCGACATTCTTGATTCCTTCCCCAATAAGAATACTCATATTACATGCTTGATTGATGGTTTGCGCGGATTGTGGAACGAAATATATACACATACAGTCGACATCCCAATCGAGGAGAAAGTTGTTGTTTTAGCGGGAAGAATCGCGCATAAAGTTGCCCATGATAAAGGAATATACCATTGTCAACATGGACGCAACTTTAATAATGCAAAATACTTAGCCTTTTATGCCAATAAAGAAATCGCCGATGTATATGAGGTCATAGCCGGCCCTATGCCGCGGCCGCAAGGCATAACTGACGGGAATGAGGGCGATGATTTCTACGAGTTAAAACATCTCGATATCATCTCCGCTCCCATTGTCAACGATTGCAAGGACAAACGCGGCAATGTCAAGCCATTTACGATGGGCATACAGCGCTATGTAAGGCTTGACACTCTACGCGAGGCAACTACCATCAGCGAACTGAAAAAACTTAACAATATGAAATAAACTAACAAACAATAATATAAACTAACAAAAAAGTATGAAGAAAATTCTATTCATGATGCTCGGAGTGCTAATTGCGCTACCGGCCTTTGCCCGCGACTTTACGTACGAGTACGGCGGTCAGACGCTGACCTACACTGTCCTTGACGAGAATGCCAAGACGTGCAAAACAAAGAATGGCTCATATCAATCGAGCTCATATCAACCTGGTAATGAGGTAAGTGGCAACCTTGTGCTTCCCGCGAACCCTAAGGATGGAGAAGTAGAATATACGCTGACGACCATCGGCACCTATGCATTCTCCCTTTGCAGCGGCCTGACTTCGGTCTCCATCCCCAACACGGTGACTTCGATTGGTTATGCAGCTTTTTACAAATGCAGCGGCCTGACATCATTCAATATCCCCAACTCGGTGACGTCTATCGGCGAATATGCTTTCGCCAGTTGCAGCGGCCTGACTTCGGTCAATATCCCCAACTCGGTGACGTCTATCGGCAAATTTGCTCTCTCCAATTGCAGCGGCCTGAAAACTCTCATAATAGAAGATGGCGATACCGAATTGAACGTTGGCGACCGAGCTTTCAAATCTTCTCCTTTAGAAAACCTGACCATCGGACGAAATTGGACGTATGGTGGTATCCTTGCTATGTCTACAGATATAAAGAACCTTACTCTGACAAATGGAGTAACAGTCATCCCTGACTATGCATTCTACAGATGCAGCGGCCTGACTTCGGTCAATATCCCCGAATCGGTGACGTCTATCGGCAACTCTGCTTTCTCCGATTGCAGCGGCCTGAAAACTCTCATAAGGAATGTTCTAAAAATTAATTAACTGACAGTCAGATATATCTGACGATAATTCGATATAATTTTGTACCTTTGCAGTACCAAACGACGTAATCATGAAGAAAACGACGATATATAGGAGACCGATGGATGAGAATCTCTTTGAGGAGGAACTCACCATAGAGGCATTGTCTGCAATGGGTAATCCACTTGAGCAACTATCAGCCCTTGTGGACTTCGAGATGTTCCGTCCTGAATTGGAGGACATCCTGGTAAAGAAAGACTGCAAATCGACGGCAGGCCGTCCGCAGTTTGATGTTGTCTTAATGTTCAAAGTCATATTCTTACAACGCTATTATGGTTTGGGCGACAAGCAGATTCAGTATCAGATCATCGACCGCACCAGTTTCCGCCAATTTCTCGGCATACATACTGTGGATGAGATTCCTGACGAGAAGACAGTGTGGCACGTGAAGAACATACTAAGCAAGGCAGGTACTTTTGATGCCCTGTTCGACAAGTTCCGTTCTTACCTTGACAGCAAGGGACTTTCTTTCAATGAAGGCAAGATTATCGATGCCTCTTTTGTGGAAGCTCCCAAGCAGCGCAACACCCGTGAGGAGAATGAGCGGATAAAGTCCAGCAAAGGCAAAGACCTGTGGAATGACAAGCCACACAAGAAGTGCCATAAGGATACCGATGCACGCTGGACCAAGAAGCGCGGCGAGAAGCACTATGGCTATAAGCTCCATGCCAAGGCAGACAAGAAGACCAAACTCATTGAGAAATACGTCACCACAGATGCCAGTGTCCACGACTCCAATGTCATAGATCCGCTCATTGAGGAAAAGGACAACGGACAGCCGCTGTATCTCGATGCCGGCTATGAAGCCAAGGACGATGTGGTCATGGAGTGTGGCATGATACCCGTCATCTGCGAGAAAGGGCATCGCAACCATCCTCTGACAGACGAGCAGAAGCAGAGTAACCGCCGGAAGTCCAAGATTAGATGCCGCGTGGAGCATATCTTCGGCTTCATCGATGGTGCCATGAACGGCTCCTTCGTCAGAAGCATCGGCATCGTCCGTGCCAAGGCTGCCACGGCTCTCACCTGTCTCGTATACAACATATTCAGATATGTGCAAATCAACAAATACCAGCCGCAGCTTATTGCCTCCATGGGATAGTTGTGTCTTAACGTCAAATAATCAAGTCAAATGAGTGGATAAACGAACACTTTCGCGAGCTAACGATGCCCTTTGAGGCACTGAAACCAACTGAACTGATTCAGAAGGTACGGCTTCCACTCACAAATGTTAATTTTTAGAACTCACCATAATAGAAGATGGCGATACCGAATTGAACGTTGGCTCCTGTGCTTTCGAATACTCTCCTATAGAAAACCTGAGCATCGGACGAAATTGGACGTATGGTGGTAGCGGTGCTATGACTACCAGCATAAAGAACCTTACTCTGACAAATGGAGTAACAGTCATCCCTTACTATGCATTCCACAATTGTTCAAATCTCCTTATGCTATCAATTGGCAATAATATCACATCGGTTGATGCCTCTTACTTTGAGGGTTGTAACAATTTGTCTTCATTGACTATCGCCGACGGACCTAATCCCATCGAACTGTCAGGTGATTGGAAGAATTTCACCAATCTTGAAAACCTTACAATTAACCGCAATTTCACAATTACAAAATGATGGAAACAAAAATATCAAATATGATGCGCTTAGCCATCTCCTTAATAGTTGCATTCTGCATCTGCCTTACTGCCGGGGCTCAAAATTTTTCGTACAATGGGCTTAATTATTCTGTATTCAGCAGCGATTTAAAAACTGCTGAAGTGGCAGACAATGCACATCCTACTACCGCGCTATCCGGAATAATCTCAATCCCCTCTAATGTCAAATATAATGGTGTCACGTACTCCGTTGTATCAATTGCAGGGAACGCATTTATCGAAGATTCACAAATAACTAAAATCATCGTCCCTGAAACCGTCACCTCAATTGGTGGAGGCAGTTTCGCCTACTGCTCCAAACTTGAAACACTTGACCTTGGGGAAAAAGTTTCCGATATCGGAGCTGATCTTTTTACCGGATTATCTTCGCTAAAGGAAGTTATTTGCCGTAATCCCACACCGCCTTCGGTAAGAAACTGGGGTACAGTTAGAACCTCTGCAACACTTTATGTTCCGGCCAATTCTGTGGACGCATACAAATCTGCATCGATATGGTCTTACTTCCAAAATATAAAGGCCCTTGAAAGTCCACTCCCATCTATTTCTACATTCCCTTATGTTAAGAATTTGAATGTTGGCAATAACGTCTCATCCATTCCCAACAATGCATTTGATCAATGTACAATGCTTAATAATCTGAAATTAGGTTCTTCTCTGACCGAAATCGGTGACAAGGCTTTCAGTGGTTGCACTGGCCTGACCGAAGTAATCTTGCCCCCGTCGGTAGAAACAATCGGCGCTTCGGCTTTCGCAGGCGACACACAGCTCACCTCAATTATCATGGGGTATAAAGTGACGACTATTGGTGAAAAAGCCTTCGACCTCTGTCCGGCCCAGACCGTAAGCATTACGGCGCAGACTCCCCCGGATGCTCCCGACAACACGTTCAGTAACTACACAGGTATCCTGTATGTGCAAGGCGAAGATGCTGCCAAGGCATATTATGACGCCGATTACTGTTGGCATAAATTCGAAGGATTTGTGATGATAGAACCCACCGAACTTAAAGTTGACGGCGACACGAAAATCTCAGGCAAGCCCGGCGATACCTTCCAACTCACCGCCAAGCTCTATCCTGAAAATGTGACATTGCCACATATTTTCTGGCGTTCGACCAACCCCGACATCGCTACCGTTGACCACAATGGCCTCGTTACTCTTCATGCCAATCTCGATGATGTGATCCCAACTACATCATGCAGAATCATAGGCAAATCACTTTATGCCAATGGTCCAAGAGTAGTAGTGGAAGTTGGGCGTGATTTAGGTACTATTGATGAAATCTTCAATAACGGCAACAATGGTAAAATCGACTACGCAGCCCAGTCGAAGTATATAACCTCAACGGCGTACGCGTAGCCGACTCCGTCGAAAATCTTGCCAACGGCATTTACATCATACGTCAAGGCTCAAAAGTAGAGAAAATAGCCATAAAATAAAATGCCCTTAAAATAGCGCATTAACGCGCCAACACTTAGTTTATACGCGCCCTTCGGGAATCTCCGAGGGGCGCGTTGTTGTGTTTGGTTGTCTGCGTAAGGTCATGGAGAACGGTTATCGCCAGAACCATTCAATCGTGAGAAAGGAACTCGCGAACGCTTTTGCCGACGAAGAAATCGAAGACCGAGTGCTCGACAACTGGGTCGTGCCACTCGCTGCTTTCCGAACGTTAGAGTCGTCGCTGCGGCTCCCTTTCACTTATTCGGAAATGTTCGGCATCACTCTCGCCGGCATACGCTATCAGAACGAGGGCTGCAAGAAGAATACTGAAATGGCTGACTTCTGGGAAGTCATCGACTCGCTGCACTCGCAAGGCCGCATCATCGACAAGGCGCATTTCAAGATACGTTACATGACGGAATTCCGAGGCATCGGAAGCTCCGAGCCTACGGTGTTCGCCAAGCCTACACAGGTGCTGTTCCTCAATCCGTCTGCCGTGTCAGCCCTTTATACAGGGCGCATCGCCGGCGGTGCCGTCGGAAAGAACACCGGCAACTGGGGAACGGTGCTCACTTACCTTAAAGTGCAGCCGTCGTTCCTCGGTCTTAAACAGGACCGCTTCAACATACTGCTTCCGAACGGAACGCTTGACTTCACTATTGAATCTCAGCAGAAGAAGCTGCGCGTGAACCGCCCTAAGGCGCTCTGCTTCGATTATGGTATGCTCAAAGAGAAGTATTCCATCAAGGGGCTGTGTCAAACCTTAATTACGACACAGCCTCTCGTTTTTTTTAGTGCTTAGGTCTGAGAGCTTAGAGCTTAGTGAGGATCAGAGTTAAAGCTCTGATAACTAAAAAGAAGAATGTGGAGAGGGTGGATTATCACGCGAGCTCGCGTGATAACTGAACAGGCTCGCGCGATAACTGAACGAGCCGGGGCGATGACTGAGCAGGCACAAAAACGGCGCCGCGGCAAGGGGAGAAGACCCGATGGCGCGGCGCCGATATAGGGGAAGCTGCCTTAGCGGGAGAGAGGGAGGCGCTCAGGCGGCGAGGAAATTAGTCTTTGCGGAGGGGGACGGCGGGGGCGGAGGGAGCCTGGATGCCGTCGCGGATGAGGAGGGCGTCGATGGTGGCGTCTTTACCTCGGAAGTCGCGGTAGAGGTCGGCGGGGTTGCGTGTGCCTCCGCGCTCGAGGATGGAGGTGCGGAAGCGGTCGGCGGTGGCACGGTCGAAGATGCCGTGCTCCTTAAATTCGGCGAATGCGTCGGCGTCGAGCACTTCAGCCCACTTGTAGGAGTAGTAGCCGGCGGCATAGCCTCCGGAGAAGATGTGGCTGAAGGTGGTGCCGGTGACGCTGCCGTCGACGGGCGGGAAGATTTCGACACTCTTCATGGCCTCACGCTCGAAGGCGATGGGATCGCCGACGGGCTCGGTGATGGTATGCCATGCCATGTCGAGATAGCCGAAGCCGAGCTGACGCATGCAGGAGTAGCCGGCGCCGAACTGGGCGGAGCGGATGATCTTGTCTACGAGATTCTGCGGGATCGGTTCGCCGGTCTTGTAGTGCTTGGCGAAGGAGTCGAGAAACTCTTTCTCGGTGAGATAATTCTCATTGAACTGCGAGGGGAGCTCTACAAAGTCGCGGTAGACGGCTGTGCCGGAGAGCGAGGCGTAGTTGCAGCGTGTGAGCAGACCGTGGAGGGCGTGGCCGAACTCGTGGAGGAAGGTCTCAACTTCGTAGGGGGTGAGGAGCGAGGGGCTGTCGGCGGTGGGCTTGGTGAAGTTCATCACGATGCTCACCTGGGGACGCTGGTCGACACCCTCGGCGTTGACGCTCTGGTCGCGGAATCCGGTCATCCATGCTCCGGGGCGCTTGCTGTCGCGGGGGAAGAAATCGGTGTAGATCACGCCGATGAAGTTGCCCTTGTCGTCGGTGACGTCGAAGGCCTTGACGTCGGGGTGATATACCTCGATAGAGTCGTTGCGGGTGAACTGCAGGCCGTAGAGCTTGGTGGCGAGGCCGAAGACGCCGTTGATCACGTTGTCAAGCTCGAAATAGGGGCGGAGCTGCTCCTCATCGTAGCTGTAGCGGGCGTTTTTGAGCTTGTTGGCGTAGTAGCTGTAGTCCCAGGGGCGGATGGTGACCGGCTTGCCCTCGGTCTCGGAGGCGAAGGCGGTGAGTTCGTCCATCTCCTTCTTGAGTGCGGGCTTGTAGGCCTCGCGGAGCTGGTCGAGGAGTTTGTAGACGTTCGCGGGGTTCTCGGCCATGGTGCGCTGCAGTGAGTGGGTGGCGTAGTTGGGCGAGCCGAGGAGCCGGGCGATCTCAAGGCGCAGCTCGGCGATGCGCTTCATGTTGTCGACGTTGGAGTACTGGCCTTTGGTGTTGCGGCCGGTGTAGAGGCGGTAAAACTTCTCGCGGAGGTCGGGGCGCTCGGAGTATTTCATGAAGGCCATGTAGGTAGGCTGCGCGAGGGTAAAGAGAAATTCGCCCTTGCGGCCCTTGGCCTCTGCCATCTGTGCGGCTTCGTCGACGATCCCCTTGGGGAGACCGGCGAGGTCGTCGGCGGTGAGCCAGATCTCGTAAGTGGCCATCTCCTTGAGGACATCCTGCCCGAAGGTGTTGGTGAGCGACGACAGCTCGGAGCTGAGGCGGCGGTAGGTCTCGCGGTCCTCACCCTCGAGGTTGGCGCCCTGCAGGGCGAAGCTGTCGTAGGTCTTCTGGAGGAGCGTCTGCTGCTCGGGTGTGAGCTTGAGGTTGGCGCGGTTGTCGTATACCGCCTTCACGCGCTTCCAGAGGGCGTTGTTGAGGGTGATAGATGTGGAGAAGTCGCTGAGCTTGGGGCTGATGCGGTTGGAGATCTCGAGCATCTCGTCGTCGGCATCGGCCGAAAGGAGCGGGAAGAAGATGTTGAGCACGCGGTTGAGGTCCTCGCCGTTGCGCTCGAGGGCCACGATGGTATTCTCAAATGTGGGAGGCTCGGGATTGGAAGTTATGGCGTCGATCCCCCCGAGGGCGAGGCGGATGCCGCGGTCGATAGCCGGCTCATACTGAGCGTTGGTGATTTTGCTGAAAGGAGCAGTGCCGTGAACGGTGTTGAAATCGCTCTCGAGCACATTTTGTGCTTGTGTCATAAGCGCTGTGGCAAATGTTAAAAACAATAGGATTTTCTTCATATGTTGTCAATAGGATTTGCGTGAATGCAATACTAAGCGTGAATGCTACACAAAATTAGCGAATTATTTCATGAATACCAAATAGACGGCGGCGATGAGGCATAGCATGGCCAGATAGTGATTCCAGCGAAGGGTGAAGGAGTCGAAGGCGATGAGGCTGAAAATGACGAATACCACCAGAGTGATCACCTCCTGCATCACCTTGAGCTGCATCAGCGAGTAGGGGCCGCCGTTCCCTTCGAAGCCCATGCGGTTGGCGGGCACCTGAAAGCAGTATTCCATCAGTGCGATGCCCCAGGAGAAGAGTATCACGGCATATAGCGGCCAGTTGGCCGAGATGCCGGTGGCCTGCAACTTGAGGTGGCCATACCAGGCGAAGGTCATGAATATGTTGGAGACAATCAAAAGGGCCACCGTGGTGATGGCCGGGCTTATTCCTGCAAACATTTTTTTATGAATTTTTATGTAGTCGGATCATGTTTTGCGATAGTGTGATGAGGCGAGGAGAGGGCGGATGTCAGCGATGTTGCTTCTCGCGGCGACCCAACTCGCGGCGGATGAAGGCTGCGTCGATGAGCCATCGGCCTTGGGAGTCGCGGCGCGGATATGCGCGGTCGCGCAGGCGGTTGGCTTCGTCGCAGAGCTGTGAGCGGCCTGTGGCGGGGTCGGGGAGTAGTCCTGCGGGGATGTCGCGGAGCGTCATGCGCACGGCATCGCTCAGCGTGGGCCATCCGATGGTGATCCACATTGCGGTGCCCTCGGCGGGGTCTTCGCCCGGAGCCGGGCCTTCGATGACCACCGACGAGCATGAGCTGCGGCGCGGGATATACTCGCCGCGGTCGGTGAGGAGGCGTGAGCGGCTTTGGCGGATGAGATCCTTGCCGGATCCGGCGTGATAGAAGCTGCGCGAAAGGGTGTCGGTGAAGGTGGCGTGCGACGGTTTGTGGCCGCGGTCGTAGATGGTGGAGAGGAGATGATTGGCGTTGTCGTGGCGCACCTGGCCGAGGCGGTTGGAGGGGCCTCCGCCATAGCAATAGTTGGAGCGCACAGCCCAACCCTGCGGCACGCTGTCGAGCGGGAATACCTCGAAAAAGTGGTCGGAAGCTTCGATGTAAGCTCCGGCGCCGGTGGCGTCGGTGACGCCGAAATTTGCCTGGATGCCGGCCGAGCGTCCGCCGGCCATCTCATCGCGGAGCACGCCGATGAAATCGGCCACCGTGCGGCAGCGGGCGAGCGCGCGGCTCATCACCAGCCCCTCGCGGTCCTTGACCGAGGCGGTGTCGGGGGCAAGGTTGTAGGAAGCGGTGTTCATCACCGCGAATCCCGCCTCATTGAATCCCGCCCAGGCCTCGGCGCGGGCGGAGTCGCCGGCATTGAAGAGCGCCACATAGGCCATGGTGCTGTCGGTGGCCTGCACACGGTCGACAAAATTGTCGGGGTGGCCTGAATCGCGGTGCTTCCACAGCAGCGTGCGCCCCGAGGCCGATGCCCCGCGACTGACAATGGCCGAGGTGCATGCCAATCCCTGCAATGCAGTGACTGTCAGCAGTAAAACGGCAAAAAGCAAGCGTAGAGCGCGGTGAGTGGTCGGTTTCATGTCGCGAAATTACTGATTTTTTGCCATCGGAGCGGCAAATAAGAGCAAAAAACTCCGGAAACGCCGCCGAGCGGGGGCGTTTCCGGAGTGAAAAGCATTTTAGAGTGTGCTCTCTACATCAGAGGGCAAACTTGGCCGAGGATACAGCGCCATCGGCCGTGACAACCGTCACCATCACGATGCCGCGCGGCAGTGCGTCGGCCGAAAGCGGTGCCCAGTTCTGAGCTGTAGGGCACGCTCTTGGCGGCGTGGCAGAGGGCCGACGACAGCGCCATTATCGCGGCGATAGCTGTGATGAGTATTCTCTTCATTGATTGAGGTAATTAAGGAGTAAACGTGTAAATCAGGTTGTCCGGGGGCAAATGTAGTGATAATCGCTGTAAAGCCCACGGGGAAAGTGGAAAAATGACGTGAGGCGGAGGGAAATAAAAGGGGAGGGAGACGATGAAGTTGGGGAATAATTGCTATCTTTGCAAAGGCTTGAGGGGAAGGCCGGGGAACTTCGGACTGCGTCCTCAGCACAGTGTTGTGGACGAAAAGCAAAGGGGAAGGCCGATGCGAGGATAGGGGGAGAAGATACCGAGGAAGGGGAGAATGTGATATGCGGATACTGCTGAGTTTGATTATATGCTTGCTGCTGATGCCTTTTGGCTCGGAGGCTGCCGGGGCGCGGAGCTTCGGCCATCTCACTATGGCCGAGGGGCTGCCGCATCAGCAGGTCAATTGCCTGTGCCTCGACCGTGAGGGGTATCTGTGGCTTGGCACGCGCAACGGCCTCGGCCGCTATGACGGCTACAGCGTGCGCAACTATTTCCACAACAGCAGCGACAGCACCTCGCTGCGCCACAACTTCGTGCGCCGCGTCTACGAGGACAGCCGGGGGAGGATCTGGATCCTCACTATCAAAGGCCTTTGCCGCTATCTTCCCGAGACTGACAGTTTCAAGAGCTATATCGCCGACAAAGATATGGGGTCGGTGGTGGAGACCGAGCCGGGCCACCTTGTGGTGGGCGGCGACGCCATCTACACCTACGACGAGGCTGCCGACACCTTCGTGATGGAGAATTTTGCCCCCGGATATGCGATAGCTATGGCGCAGGGGGCGGAAGGGAGGCTGTTTCTGTCGACCAACGAGGGGATATATCTTTGCGACACCGCCTTCAGCCGGTGCAGCATGCTGCAGGAGCGGGTGTGGCGCGACTATGTCGACGGGTCGGTGGCGATCCTGCCGCTTTTCACCGACAGCCGCGGGCGCCTGTGGATAGGGCGCAACAGCAAGGGGGCGATGTGGTATGATCCGCGCACGGGGCGCTCGCAAGTGGCGTTTGCCACCGGGCGCGTGCGCGACTTTGCCGAAGATGCCTCCGGCAACATCTACGCAGCCACCTCCGAGGGGGTGGCGACGATAGCGCCCGACGGCACCGTGACCCGCGACACCCACAACGACGCGCTGCCGCACTCGCTGAGCGACAACTCGGTGTACTGTGTGCTCGCCACCGCCGACGGCACGCTGTGGGCCGGGACCTTCTACGGCGGCGCCAATTATCACTGGCCGGGAGGCGACCGGTTTGACATCTGCGCTCCGCGCAAACCGGGGAGCGACCGCCCCACGCTTGACGGCAAGGTGGTGAGGATGATGGAGCAGACCCCCGACGGCACACTCTGGATAGCTACCGAAAACGGCGGATTGATGCTCTATCACCCCGATACGGACACCGCCGAGCCCTTCACCGCCATCGATGGGATAGGGCCCAACATCCACAGCCTGTACTACGACAAGCAGAGTGACGAGATGTGGATCGGCACCTTCCTGCGCGGGCTCTACCGGCGCAATCTGCGCACCGGCGAGACCCGACACTACTCCATCAAAGACGGGATAGGGAGCGACGCCGTTTTTTACCTCACGGCACGGCCGACGGCACGCTGTGGGCCTCCACCACCCTGGGCCTGAGCCACTACAACCGCGCGGCCGACCGCTTTGAGAAGCTCGGCCACCGCGTGCTTGACGACACATTCGTGTACACCCTGATGACGGACCGCCGGGGCAACCTCTGGGCCGGCACCACGCTGCGGGGGCTCTACCGCATAGACCGCAAGAGCGGCAAGATAACGCAGATCAGCACCTCCACGTCGCCGCTGAGGCTCAACGACATGTTTGTGACCTCTCTGGCCGAGGATGCGCAGGGCAATCTGCTGGTGGGGAGCAACAACAACGGACTGACGATGCTCGCCACGGGCAGCGACAAGGTGCGCCAGTTTCCCGAGCTGGCCAATGCCACCATCTGCGCCATCGTGCCCGATTCGCTTGGAAGTCTGTGGGTTAGCTCGGCCACGGGGCTCTACCGCTATCCGTCGGACGGCACCGCGCCGATGCACTTCACCGAAGCCGACGGGCTGCCGGCGTCGCAGATGAACTTCTCGTCGCACTTCGCCACCAAGGATGGCACGCTGTATTTCGGCACCGTCGACGGGCTGTTCCGTTTCAATCCCCGCGAGCTGGCAGAGGTGCCGGCCATCCATGCGCCGGTGAGTGTGAAGCGGCTGATAGCCAACGGCAACGTGCTGGCGCCGACGCAGGATGAGCGGATCGGCTACGGCATGTCGCGCTCGCTGACGATAGAATACGGCGCCAATGTGCCGGGCCACGCCGACGCCGTGCGCTATGAGGTGCGCCTCGTCGAAGGGGGCGACTCGGCCGCATTGGTGTGGAAGGAGATGGGTGCACGGCGCGCGCTGGAGCTGTTCGACCTGGCGCCGGGCGACTACACGCTGCAGATGC
>CAJLLX010000008.1 GCA_905207535.1 uncultured Muribaculaceae bacterium
CCACCGACGGCGCCTTAGGTTTCGGAGCCGGCGCCGAGGTGCGGGCCGGTTTGCGGCTCTTGCTCCTGCGGCGGCGTGCCTGCATGTCGGCGGCGTCGCATAGCATCACCAGCATCATCAGTATTACTGCTATCCTGCGCATCTCACTCACTGTCAGAGGGAAGTTACTTCACTACGATGCGTGCACCCTCCGAGTGGGCGGTGTTGACGGGATTGTACTGACTCTGCACCTGTGCTACACCCGACGCAAACTCGCCGGCCTGCGAGGCAAAGAGTTCGTATTCAAGCACATATGTGCCCTTTGGCAGGAAGTCGATGAATATGTTGGTCTGCTCGTCGCGGTTTTCGCGGTAGAAGCAGAGACCTTCGCTGTAAACCGGCGTCGGAAGCTGCACCTTAGGCTCGAGGGCTGCGGCGCGCTTGTCGGCGAGCACCACATAACCCATATCCTTGCCGGCCACGAGGGTGAGCACCACCTTCACGCGGTCGCCAACCTTAAAGGAGGTGGCGGGCACCCATTTCGCGCCGTCGAACACCGTGAGATACTTGCGCACCGAGAGGTCGTCGGTCTTCACGGCCTTCACCTCCTCCATCGGGAGCACACGCATGGTGAGCAGTCCGCCAAACGAGGGATAATTGCCCTGACGGTCGATGGTGAGGGTCTTGGATTCGCTCAGCAGCGGAGTGATCTGCTCGGTGAAGGCTCCGGTGGCATACTCCTCTTTAGGCTCGAGGAGCGTGTCGCCCACACGCACGGCGGTCTTTTCGGGGAGCACGGTCCAGTCGCTGCCGGAGAGGAGCACCGACGACACCACCTGCGAGGTGATGATGGCGTTGCCCCACGAGTTGTCGGTCTTGTTGAGCACCAGCCACTGGCGTATGCGGTCTACCTCCGGCGCCTTGGGCGACACCATGGAGTAGGCATCGAGGATGATGGCCGTGCACCCTACCTTGTCCATCGACCAGAAGGAGTAGCGGTCGGAGAGCTGCTCCCACCACATCCCCTTCTGCGGGGTGTAGGTGGCATACTCGGAGAGCGACTCGAGGATGGTGCGCGCCGTGGCCTGATAGCCGTTGGAGTGCAGTATCTGCGCGTCGGCAGCTTTGAGCACCACGCCGTGGCTCTTCCACGACGAAAGTATGCTGTTGACCTGCACATTGATCACAGCCTTAGCTGCGGTGGATGCCTTGATCTCGGGGTATTTCAGGCGCATGTAGCAGTAGGAGGTGAAATCGCTCTTGGGATACTTGCGGAAATCCTCAGCAGCCTCGGCGTCGAGATATTTCACCGCACTCTCTATCATAGAGCGCAGCTCCTTGTTGTCGGGGAGCCAGCCCAGGCGGTTGAGTCCGCCGAGGATGTCGAGCACCTGTGCCGTAGCCCACTCCGATACCACAGGATACTGGGTAGTCCAGCACCATCCGCCTCCGCTTGCCGAAGTCTTTTTCAGTTCTGCCAGTGCCGAGGCCACCACGCGGCGGGTGTTGCGCCCGTCGAAGAGGAGCACCAGACGCTGCATGCGCTCGGTCTCGCTCAGGGCATCCGACACCCAGGGAGTGGAATTGAGCAGCATCTCTTTGAGTTCATTGTCGCGCGACAGGGGCGACACCAGCGCCGAGTCGGCGGGATTGTCGGCCCAGCGGCGTATGGTGCGTGCTATCTCGGGATATTGCTTCATCAGTCCGTCGGCCACCAACGCCGAATAGAGCGCTCCGGCAGCCTCTACCGACGAGGTAAACTTGCCGTCGCGCAGCCCGGGCAGTGCCGAAACCACCTCCCAGGCGGGATTGCCGTTGTAGCGCAGATATGCGCGCCCTTTCTTCACCTGCGGGAGCTTCATCGTGAAGTGATTCTCGCCCGGAGCGATGTAGAAGGGGGTGGATTCCACCACATTCTGCTCTGAGGGGAGCACGGGGATGAAGGCCTGCTCGCCGTCGGTGAAATTGCCCGCCATGCTCCGCACGCGGAAGATTACACCGCTTACCGTAGCCGGCACGTCAAACTCTACCGAGGCCACCGCGCGCCCTCCGGCGGCGATGGTGTCGTTGCGCTTAGTGGAGGCGAGGAGCGACTTGTCGGTCACGCTCAGCAGCTCGCACACCGTGGTGGCCACGATGGTAGAGTCGGTGGCGTTCATCACCGAAGCGGGGAGCACCACGCGGTCGCCGCAGCGCAGGAAGCGCGTGGCGTTGGTCGACACCATCAGCGGTTTGGAAGCCACGATCTCCACACGGTCGGTAGCCGTGAGCAGTTCGCTGTTGTAGGCAAGGGAGCGGAGCACCCAGGTGGTGTTGGCATCGGGCACGGTGTAGGTGATATCGAGATTGCCGAGCGAATCGGTGGTGAGCATCGGGCGGAAGAAGGCCAGGGGTACCTCCGAGGGGCGATAGGTCGACGTGTCGTTGTTCTTCACCGGATTCTCTTCCATTGCATCCTCATCCTCGCCGCCCATGCCGCCGGCAGTAGCCATCGTGATCTCGGGAGCGCCCATCGGCGAACCATAGTCCATCAATTTCTCCTCTGCTTCCTCTTCTACCGACTCCACAGCATCGAAAGATACATCATTGTTCACTGCCATGGTGCGGGCCGCATGTTTCATGCCGCCTCTGATGCGTAAATTGTGGAAGCCGAACGAACGGCCATACATTCTGAATTCCGGCACCTCAATCTCCACATTCCCGTAATCGTTTCTCTTGCCGGAAAGCGACAGCCAGCGCTTGCCGAAATCGGGATAAACTATATTGGCCATGATGCCGTACCATTTGTCGGTCGACAGGCTGAAGGGATTGCTCTGAATCACGTCGATAGCCTTGTTGCTCATGTCGAGCATCACGGCGCTGCGGGCCGAGGCACCGTCGATGCCGCTGACATGGATTGTCAGCTTCTCCTCGCTGCCGGGCGCCACTTTATCGCGGAAAGTAGATACCTTCACCTCGATGCGACGGCGCGACGAAGCGGGACTCACCGTCACGGCGGCGGAAGCGCGCTCGCAGCGGTGCACCGTAGAGAGATTGACACTGAAATCGGAGTCGCATCCGGCGGGAACCTGCACCTCCACGGTCTGCATGCCAGCAGCCTTAATCCAGCGGGTCTCAGCCACTCCGCCGCGGTTGTCGCGCACGATCATCAGCACCGAGTTGCCGGGAGCATTGGTGCCGAAGGTCAGCGAGGCTTTGCCGCTGCCGTCGGCCACCACACTGCGCGTGGGGAGCCAGAGCAGCTCGTCGGCGGGGCATACTTTATCGTTTTGGCGCCATACGGTGACGATGGCCGGGCGCGTCGGGTCGGCCAACTCGTGGTCGGCGGTGTCGAAGATCACACCGTAAGTGCCCGAGTGGAGCGCGGCGAGCACCGGGGCGAAGTCGCCGGTCTTCACCGTCCCTTCGGCCACGATGTCGGAGGAGTAGACTGCCTCCTCCCTGTCGCCGGAGACTTTGCATATCTTGTAGAGCAGCTCGGCCTCGCTGGGTTTGCCGTCGTAGTCGAGCAGCTGCACGTCGGTCTTGGCGGGATTGTCGGCCGAGAAGATGGCCGAGATTGTCGAGGAGATGTAGCAGGGTTTGCCGAGGTTGAAGCCGGCGTTGGTCGTGCGTGTCTCGCCGTCGGGCGATGTCACGGCGATATCGGCTGTGAAGTAGCCCTGCGGACAGGGCGACCCGGCGATCACCGCACCCGGCACCACGAGGCGGAACCGTCCCTGAGCGTCGGTCACGGCCTCTGCCTCATAAAATACCGGCGAAGTGGTGGCAAACCACCAGGCACCGATGCGCACGCGCAGCTGCGCCTTCACCTTGGCCCCCTCCACGGGAAATCCGGCGAAGGTCATCGCAGTGCCCTCTATCGCGGCGGCGTCGCCAAGCGTGGCGGGACGCACCGTAGAGGTCACCTGCGCCTCAAATGTAGGCAGTTTGTAGTCGCTGACCATGAATGTCTCGCCGCCCGAGATGTCGTCGTCGGCAAACTGGAGGTAGAACTGCCCTGTCAGCCCCTCCTCGGGGAGTGTGAACGAGCCTCGGGCACGTCCCCAGGCATCGCTCTCGAGGGTGACGGTGCCGGCCTCCTGATAGTTGGCGTCGCGCATCATCACCTTGAACGTGCGGCCCGCAACGGGGCGCACACCCTTTGATGACGTCTCATATACGACAGCGGCGAAATCTACAGTATCGCCCGGCTTGTAAAGCCCCAGCGAAGTGACAAAAGTGCCGCTCAAACGTGCCTCGGGCATTGTCGACCGGTTGTCGTACACGCTGATGGCATCGGCGAAGCGGTCGTTGCCGAGTACCGGATAGATGTTTCCCGATTTGCCGACATCAAATTTCAGGAATCCGTCGGCCGAGGTGGTGCCGGTGAGGCGTGTGGCAGCCGTGCGGCGGTCCCAGGGCGCGAAATACACGCTCGCCCCCTCCACGGGAGCGCCGTCGGTGTTGCGCAACACCACTGCATCGTTTTTCTTCCCCTCCGAGGGCATTATGGCCGCTACGGCGAGGTCGGAGCAGTCGATAATGTTGTTATAGCTTTGCGCTGTAAGTCCATCACCCTCAGCCACAATCACATAGCGGCCGTAATCGTTAGCGGTAAACGATGCGGCGGCATCCGAGCGGAAAGGCACCGTGCCGCGAATCTCCACCTCGGCCGTAGCGACGGACTCAGAGGGGAGAGCGCCGCGATAAGATGAGGCGACGCGCTTCACAGCCTTGTCGTCGATCTTATACAGCTTGAGAGTCAGCTTATTGACATTGCTTGCCGACACTTTCACCGTGAAAGGTATCCCCTTGGCCACAATCGATGGCGCTGTCACTCCGGCCACGGGGTCGGAGAGCGAAGCGATGAGCCGCTTCACTCCGCTGAGATTGAAATACGACGGATTGTTTTTCTCGAAATCGAGCAGCGCGGCGTAGACCTGCGGCGCAATGGCCGACGACACCGTCAGCGAGGGGATGTCGAGGAGCAGTTCCACGGCATACGGCACTCGCATGTGGCTCAGATAGGTATCGAGGAAGATGCGCTGCACACCGGCATCGGAGTCGGCCTTGTCGTTGCTGAACTCAAACACCGGGCGCTCGAAGGTGAAAACCCTCGGCGCGATGAAGCCCATAGCTTCGGCCATGGCATGCATCCCCGCAGCTGTCTCTTCGCGCCCCTCGCGGAGCATACGGTAAATATCAAGCACACAGTGCTCTACGGGCGACGCCGTAGCCGACGGGAAGAGCGAGGTGTCAGTCGGACGGCTCAGAAGCGCCATCGGCAGCGATCGGCCCGAGGAAAGGAACGCCGATGTGAGATAGTCGATGCCACGGTAGGCGGCAAAATCAAGCAATGTGGGGTAGAATGTAAGCGCATCGCGCTCATATTCAATAGATTTGCTATATTCTGCCAAGGGCACGGCGCGGAGAGCCGCAGGATCGGCGAGCGCATCGGAAATCAGCCCGAGCACTTTGCGGCTGAACTGCGCCGTACCCCAGAGGGTGTAGTCGTTTTCCCCCTCGGGGAGCGACACCTCGCCTCGGCGGGCGATGGTCCAGCGGTCGGAGTTGTAGATGCCGGTATAGATATCCGCCTCAAGGAGCGAAAGCATGGCGCGCGTAGCAGCGTTGGTCTCTTTGGCTCGCACCTGCTCCACCCGGGCAATCACCCCGGGCAGAGAGTCGGAGGAGATGAGCGACTGTGCCAGCCCTATGCGCACCAGTGCATTTACCACCTCGTCGCCGTTGCCCGAGGCGAGAGCCGCGGTGAGGTCGCGCGAGGCTTTCTGCTCCACTTTGCGCGGATAAGCGAAGTCGGGGGCCTGTGAAAATAGCATCATAACGGTAAAAAGCGTGATTGAGAGAGCGGCAAATAATCTTTTCATGACGTTTCTCAGTTATGTGGCAGAGTTTCAGCTTCTTAGTCCGGCAAAATGCCGGCGGAGGCAGGAGTCTGCGTGATAAATATCTTTAATAAAAACAAAATGTGTGTGGGGAAAAGACGATCCGGCACACACATATCTGTAAATTTTCTATTTTCTGATGTCGCGGCTGCCGCATGGGCGCCGGATGGTCATTCGCGGGCTACGCTGCTCACGGCCTTGCGGGTGCGCAGCCGCTGATGCTGCCTGATGATGTCGCGCTGGAATTTGCGCTCTACCGAGTTGAGCAGGAAGAGCTGGCGATGCGAAAGCACATCCTTGAATTTCTCCACATAGCTCTTCTCGATCTCGGCCTGACGCACCTTGCCGTCGTAGATAGCCTCTGTGGCCTTCTCATACTCGAGGTCGGTGGCATCGTCGGCCTCGGCTATGCGGCGCTCCATCATGCGCACATCGTCATCGATCTGAGTCGTCTGCCGGGTCATCTCCTCGTAGAGCGGGAAAAATTTGTTTTGCTGCTCGCGGGTCAGATCCAGCTCCTTGGTGAAGTAGGTGCGCTTGTACTGGCGCAACTCGTTCATCCACTGGCTGCGGTCGCCCTGCGCCTTGTCCTGCGCCGGCGACACGGCAGTCAGAGCCACTAAGGCAACGACGGAGAGCAGTATTCTTTTCAGGTCCATAAAACTCATTTTGATTTTTTTACAGAGATGCACTTTCGTTAGTTTCCATCCTCCTCCGGGATGAGCTCCGAGTCGTCGGTGATCATCGTGTCAAACTCGCTCACGTCGATGCTGTCGTCGTAGATCTCGTCGAGAAGCTCGCGCTCGTTGATATCGTCCATCACATGGTCGATGACAAAGTTTTCGTCGCTGAGAGCCTCAGTGAGTATCTTGTTGTTGTCGATGGAGAGGTCGGTGGAAGTGCCACTCATCATGGTGAACATCCTGAGCATGCACCAGATGCCGGCAAACATAGCTGCCATGTAGACATACGGCCTGATGCGCTGCCATACGGTCTTGGGCGGAATGACGCGTGTACCCTCGGCATCGGCGTTCTCAGGCAGCGAAGCAGTGAGGCGTTCGGCGAAGTCCTCGAAGAACCCCTCCGGCACCGTCATGCCGTCGTTGCGGCCATATTTGCTGAGCAATTCGTTGTCCTTATCCTTCATGTTTGGTATGCTTTTTCTTAACCGTTCTGTATTTCTGACTGACCGATGCGGGGAAGGTTTAAACAGCAAAGAAGAATTTTTTTTACACAGATTAACATGCCTTAGGGGTTACGACTCGCCGAGGGCTTTCTCTATCTTTTTGACGGCGAGATGATAAGAGGCTTTCAGCGCCCCCACCGAAGTGCCGAGAATTTCCGACATCTGCTCGTATTTCATATCGTCGTAATATTTCATATTGAAGACGATGCGCTGCTTCTCGGGAAGGGAGGCCACCGCCTTACGCAGGTCCAGGGCCAGCTTGTCGCCGTCGACCCACTCGTCGGCCTCGATGAGGTTCACCAAATGCGACTCCTCGTCGTCGAGGCTGAGATTCAGGCGCTTGCGCTCGCGGCTCAGGAAGGTGATGCTCTCGTTGAGGGCTATTTTATAGAGCCATGTCGAGAGTTTGGCCTCGCCGCGGAAGTTTTCGATGCTCTGCCAGGCCTTCAGGAAACTGTTCTGGAGCACATCCGAGGCATCGTCGTGGCTCTCCACCATGCGGCGTATCTGCCAGTAGAGCGGCTCGGAATACTCGCGCACCACCTCAGAGAACGCCGCACGGCAGCTTTCGGGCTGTCGCAAACGCTCTATCAGGCTCTGGTTTTCCTTGGGTATCTCGCGGCTCACAGACGGGGATGATGTGCTAATTATGGTCGGGTATTACTTCGGTGCTTCTGCAAATTTACCAAATTTTTTTCATTCTTCCCCTGCAAGCGCTCCGGAATAAACCGTGTTTTTTGATTTTTATTCCGTTTTTAACGTTTTACAACATCACTTCCGCCCCGCGCCCGTCCCTTTTCCGTGAAATTTGCGTAACTTTGCACCGCTTTTTTCAATCCTGTCAGGACAGATCGTCACACAATCTTGCAATCAAGCATCCGACATATCGCCGCAATCATCGCAGCAGCCGCAGGGCTGATGCCCGGCCTATGCGCCGCTGCCCCCGCGGAGGCTGTAGCCGAATATGCCGACACGGTGATGATACTGCCGCAGGTGTCGGTCACCGCCATCAAGGGGGGACAGCTGGCCGACCGCACCGAGGCCGTCACCCGCATGGACCGCGAGGAGATAGAGCGCCTCAACATCGTCAACCTCAAGCAGGTGAGCGAGATAGTGCCCAATTTCTACATGCCGCAATACGGGTCGAGGATGACCTCGTCGGTCTACGTGCGCGGTCTGGGCACACGCATCGACCAGCCGGTGGTAGGACTCAACATCGACAATGTGCCCATCATCAACAAAGACAATTTCGACTTCGACCTCGCCGACATCGAGCGGATAGAGATACTCCGCGGCCCGCAGAACATACTCTACGGCCGCAACACCATGGGCGGACTCATCAACATCCACACCCTCAGCCCCTTCACCTTCGAGGGGGTGAGAGTGCTGGCCGAATATGCCGGGCACAACAGCTACAAAGCCTCGCTGGGCCTGTACAAGCGCCTGGGTGGCGGAGTGGGGATGGCGCTCAACGCCTATGCCACCGGCACCGACGGCTTCTACCGCAACGCCTACAATAATTCCCACGTGGGGCAGGAGCGCCAGTGGAGCGGCCGGTGGAAGACCACCTGGCGCCCTTCGGCCGACTTCATCGTGGAGAATACCGCCGCACTGAGCCGCTCGGTGCAGCACGGCTACCCCTACCGCCGCGTGGCCACCGGACAGATAGCCTACAACGATACCTGCTTCTACAAACGCCTCACCGTCACCGACGGCCTCACCGTCAAAGGGCAGGCGGGCAACGTCACCCTCTCGGGAATTGCCAGCTTCCAGTATATCAACGACAACATGACCCTCGACCAGGATTTCACGCCGCTCGACTACTTCACCCTCACCCAGAAGCGCCACGAATGGGTCTTCACCGCCGACATCGTGGCCCGCGGACGTGCCTGCGACCACTATCGCTGGCTCTTCGGCACTTTCGGCTACCTGCGCCGCTCCCACATGGATGCTCCGGTGACCTTCTACGACTACGGCATCACCCACCTGATCGAGGAGAACGCCAACGCCCCCGGTCCGCGCTACCCCCTGCGGTGGGATCAGCGCGTGCTGCCGCTCGACAGCCGCTTCATCCTCCCCTCGGGGGGAGGCTCGTTCTACCACGAGAGCGAGGCGATATGGGGCGATTTCACCGCCACCATTGGACTGCGATGGGACTGGGAACGCACCGAAATACGCTACGCCAACAGTTCCCATTCCAGCTACTCGCTCTGGGATTACGAGGGACCCGTCCCCGTGGTCAACACCCCCGCCATACCGGTGGATGTGGAGATGAGCGGCAATCTTCACCGCACCTATGCCCAGCTACTGCCCAAGTTTACTCTCAGCTACCTCCTCCCGGCCAAGCGGGGCGACCTCTTCGCCTCGGTCACCAAGGGGTATAAATCGGGCGGATACAACACTCAGATGTTCAGCGACGTGCTGCAGCAGCGCATCCGCACCAAGGTGGGCCTGCAGCAGCAATACGACATCCGCGAGATGGTGGAATATGAGCCTGAGAGCACCTGGAACTACGAAGTTGGCACCCACCTCAGGCTCCTGGGCCACCGGTTGCACCTCGACGCCACCATTTTCTGGATCGAATGTCGCGACCAGCAGCTGACCATGTTCCCCGAAGGGTCGGTCACAGGGCGTGTGATGGCCAACGCCGGGCGATCGCGCTCGCGCGGCGCCGAAATCTCGGCCCGCTACAGCTTCGACTGCGGCCTGGCGGCACAGCTCTCCTACGGCTTCACTGACGCCCGCTTTAGGGATTTCAGCAACGGCCGCGAGAACTTTGCCGGCAACCATGTGCCCTATGCTCCGAGCAATACGCTCTACGCCGGACTGTCGTACGACCGCACATTCAGCCGCGGATTCATAGACCGCCTCAGCGCCGACATCAATTGCCGCGGCATCGGCAAAATCTACTGGGACGAGGCCAACTCGGTCAGCCAGCCCTTCTACGCCATAGCCGACGCATCGGTGAGAGCCTGGCACGGACCATTTTCAGCCGAACTGTGGGCCAAAAATATCACCGACACGCAATATTCTACGTTTTATTTCGTTTCAATAAAGAATGCCTTCCTGCAGCAGGGCAACGGATTTCAGCTGGGGCTGACCCTGCGCTATGACCTGCAGTGGGACTGAATCTACTAATTATCAATACACAAACAATATTCCAAAGATGAAACTCAAACTCACCTACGCCCTTCTGGCTCTGCTGACGGCGGTGTCGTTCACTTCGTGCAGCGAGGACGACGACAATGGCACCAATCAACAGCCGATATACTACTTCCAGGCCAAGGCTACCACCAACTTCGTGTATGTCAAGGACCTCGCCGCAGGTACCACCGCCACCTACCCCGGTTCGGAGCAATTGATTGTATTCGACATGAACACCAACACTTGCTCCATAGCCTTCAGCGGTCTGAAATACACCACCGGTGACGCCATGCCCTTCACCATCGCCAATGTGCCCCTGCGCTCCTACTCCGACCCCAATGTCATGGGCGCAGAGTACTCCGACCCCCTTACCCCCACCGGCTCGGCTGCCAATCTCTCCATCACCAACTTCAAGATCAGTGTGCTCCTTGATCCCAACCGCACCTTCGGCGTAGACGACGATGGAAATAAGATGCTGGCCGGTCCTCAAGCGTTCATCTCGTTTGTCATCGGCGGCCGCTACGATGTGACCGTGGTGCAGAACAAGCAGTATTTCTACGGCACTACAAGCTCGGTGAACCCTTCGGGCAACTTCGCTCCCTTCATCAGTCAGGCTCCGAAATATGAGGTGGCGCTCAACTACACAACCGGCAAGGCTCAGCTCACTATCGAGAACGCTAAGTTCCTGGAAGGCATGCCCGACGGCATCACCATGGAGTTCCCCGGCATCGACTTCACCATGACCGACAACGGCATCACCCTCTCGGGCACCGACATCACTCCCCGCATCCCCAAGCGCGGCGAGATGCCCGCCTACAAGGCTTCGACCATCAGCGGCACAGTGACCTTCGGCGACCGCCTGGATCTCAGCTTCACCTGCCCCACCGTGCCCATCCCCATGACCGGCACCACCACCTACAGCTTCACTGTGACCGTCAACGCGCCCTACTCGCTCACCGGCGGCCTCTAAGGCTCTCATCGGGTGCCGGCGTCAGGCTCCCTGACCTAAATTAAGACAAAAACACCTTATTTTTTGACGGTGTGCCCTCGCAGCTGTGGCACACCGTCAAACTATTGAATAATAAGGTTTTCACCACCACTCATCAAGCGCTATGTGGATATTTCTCGCACTTGTCTCGGCCCTCTGCCTCGGATGCTACGATGTGTTTAAGAAACTTTCGGTGAAGGGCAACGATGTGGCTATGGTGCTGATGCTCAACACCGTGTTTCAGACCATGTTTATGTCGCCGGTGATCATCGGCGAAGTGGCTCAGGGGTCGTTCGGCCTCGGCGATACTGTGCACGGCCATCTGCTCATCCTCGTCAAGGCTGTGATAGTGCTCTCCTCGTGGCTCTTAGGCTATTTCGCCATCAAACATCTGCCGCTCACCATCCAGGGGCCCATCAACGCCAGTCGGCCGGTGATGGTGCTTGTGGGTGCGCTGCTCATCTTCGGCGAGCGTCTCAACCTGCTGCAATGGGTGGGCATCCTGCTCGGCTTCGCCTCGCTCTACTTCATAGCGCACATCGGCAGCCGCGAAGGGTTCTCGCTCAAGCACTCGCGCTGGCTCTGGATGGCCATCGGCGCCACGGTGCTGGGCGCCATCAGCGCGCTCTACGACAAATATCTGCTGCAATACTACCGCCCCACCGACGTGCAGGCGTGGTATTCGCTCTATCAGTGCATCATCATGACCGCCACGCTGCTCATCCTTCGCCGCTGCTCCCCGGCTATGCGGCGCGAGAGCGGAGGCTTCCGCTGGCGGTGGACCATCCCCTTCATCTCGGTGTTTCTCACCGTGGCCGACCTGGCCTATTTCTACTCGCTATCCATCGACGGCGCCATGATCTCGGTGATCTCGATGGTGAGGCGCGGCAGCGTGATAGTGCCCTTCATCTATGGCGTGCTTGTGCTGCATGAGAAGAATGTACGGGCCAAGGCCGTGGACCTCGGGGTGCTGTTTCTGTCGCTGATACTGCTGGTGATCGGCTCGCAACAGTGAAAGTAAGAACTTTGCTTTCAAGCACTTGCCGACTACGAGTTTTGCTTTCAGACATTCACCGGCCACACATACAAAAAACGGCGCTGCAGGCGGGGACGTTTTCTCCCGCGGCAGCGCCGTTTTTGATCATAAAACCTTAAAAAACTGTGTGTTGGAAACTCTGTATATCTAACGTTCTCTTTATGTTTCGTATATAATTAAACTGCTATTTCTCAGGTTATTTCCCGTAGCGGTTGGTGATCTCGCCGCCGGTGGAGGCCGAGGAGGATAGCTTCCTGACATTCAGCTCGATATCCGACCCTGTGAAGGCTTCGGCCCTCCCTTCGTCGGCAATCAGCCTGCCGCCGGCAAAATCGCCGCTTGTCGACGATTCCACTGCGATGTAGCGCGTGGATCCGTCTTCGATTTCTATGTCACCGGAGGTGGAGGTGGTGGCTTTCACTGTGTCGCACTGCAGTTTACCGGCCTCGATGTCGCCCGAGGTGGAGGCCGAGAGGCGGGCAGTGTCGGCCGTGAGCCCGCTGAGCGCGATGTCGCCCGAGGTCATGGCCTCGATTACAGCAGTGGCGCATCGCACCTCTCCGACCTTTATCTCGCCGGCGGTGGAGGCTATCAGCTGCAATTCGCCGTCGCTGACAAGGGGCGATTCGCATGTCACCGAGGCCGAGAGGCTCGCCTCGATGCCGCTCAGAGCAGGCGCCGTGACCGCAATTTTGGTCTTGGATGTGGAGAGATTGAGCTTCTCATACCAGCTCTCGTGCTCCGAATCCTCCGGATCGAGCCCTATCTCGAGGGTGCCGGTGGCGGCATCGACATGCACATCCATCCGCTGCAGAGTCTTCTCATCGGCCTCCACCATCACAGAGCACTGAGGGCCAACGGTATAGGTCACTTCGGCGGGCATCGCCACCGAAATGGCGCTGAAATCGGCTACCTCCATGGTGGTGGTATAGGTATTCTGATTGCGCGCCTCGAAGGAGCAACCCCTCAGCGCGAAGGTCAGCGCCACAAACACCACGACGCCGACAAGCACAGCCCATATGGCACCAAAAAGGTAAGTCTTTTTCATAACCATCCCATTTCTACGTAAAAAGCCACGCGCCGACGCCGACAGCACCGCTGCCTCGGGGAGCGCGAACATATATTTGACGCACCATGGTAGGGAAAAGTTGCAGGGGGAGGAAGTAAAAAAATTCGTCAGCCGGACTATAAGCCGGGTTATGTAGGCGCTCGGCCGGTGGCAAAGGATGCTCACCGGGCATCGGGCTGATGCTCGCGCCCGTCCGTCATTTATCTATGCCGTGCGTCGCCGCCACGGCTAAAGCAGTCTACCCCCCGGCAATGGACGAGCAGCCCTTAAATGCCGGTATACTTGACCTTGCAACCCATAAGACGTGCGGCGCTCCGCCTCACGACGGAGCCCGGTGGGCTCTTACCCCACCTTTTCACCCTTGCCCCGGGAGGTGGATAGCGCACAGTCCCCGCTGGGGGGCCATGCTCCCTCACCCTTGAGTGGGGCGGTTGTTTTCTGTCACGTTGTCTCTGCAGTCGCCCGCAGCTTCCCGTTAGGAAATATGGTGCTCTTTGTTGCCCGGACTTTCCTCACGCGCCTCCCTGAAGGGGACAGCGCCCGCGACGGACCGTCCGGCTGACGAATTATCTGCAAAGTTAGCACTTTTTTCCGACACCTCCTCTCCCAGATTCCCGAAATCTGCCCCCGAAAAAGACAACGTTTGGAAACCTACTCTCAACTGACGAGTGCAATATTAGTAATTTTCGGGGAAATATATCGGAAAAAGTGCTAACTTTGCATAGTTGACGTAAGAAAACGCTGACATACAAATCGGGAAGGATAGGAGACCATGGGACAAGGAAACAAAAACAGTTGGAAACGCTAAGATGCCGATGGCGGGAGAGAAACAGATAGGCAGTCAGAGCCTTCGCAAGCAGATTGCGGCGCTGCAGCAGCCGCGCCACCGGCGCGAGCAGGGGCTGTTTGTGCTCGAGGGCACGAGGTCGGTGCTCGACACTGCCGCGTGCTTCGACACGGTGTATGTCATTGCCACTCAGCGCTGGCTCGACGAGTATGGACACCGGCTGCCCAAGTCGCTGCCGACTCCAATGGTGGCGCGTCGCGAGGATATGGAGCGGATGTCGTCGATGTCCACTCCGCAGGGGGTGCTGGCTGTGTGCCGCATACCGCAGCACACTGAGGTGCCCCGACTGACGCCCGACATGCTGGTGCTGGCGCTCGACCGCGTGCAGGATCCGGGCAATTTGGGCACTATAATCCGTCTGGCCGACTGGTGGGGCATCGACACTATCCTGGCCTCGGCCGACACCGTCGATTGCTTCAATCCCAAGGTGATACAGTCGACCATGGGCGCCATAGCGCGGGTGCGTGTGGTGTATGTCGGCAGTCTGGCCGACACTCTGCGGCGACTCGGCTCGGAGGGGATGGATGTTTACGGCATGTTTTTAGGGGGCGAACCGCTCTACGAGGCGCCTCTGAGCCTCGGAGGGGTGATAGTGATGGGCAACGAGGGGAACGGCATCACCGACGAGGTGGCCGCGACCGTAACCCGGCGCCTCACCATCCCGCCCTACCCCGCCGGCGCCACAACGGTGGAGTCGCTCAATGTGGCTGTGGCCACGGCGGTCACCGTGGCCGAATTTCGCCGCCGGGCCTCCCTCGCGTAGCTGTAAAGGGCAGCAAATCAGAAATGTAACTTACCACCAACAGATATTTCTCAGAATTGGCTAAAGCGAAAGAAAAGACACGATGGTATTGCACCGAGTGCGGGGCCGACTCCCCCAAATGGGAGGGTCGCTGCCCGGCCTGCGGAGCATGGAACACGATGGTAGAGGAGCGTGTGCCCGCCACGAAGCGGAGCAGCGGCTCCTCAGGCCGCGGAGCGCAGCTCAGCGTGCCTCAGCGGGTGTCGGAGATACAAGCCAGCGCCGAAGAGCGCATCCACATGCCCTCGGAGGAGCTCAACCGCGTGCTCGGCGGCGGCCTCGTGGCCGGATCGGTGGTGCTCAGCGGCGAGCCGGGCATCGGCAAGAGCACACTGGTGCTACAGAACATCCTCTCTATCAAGAGCCGGCGCATACTCTATGTGTCGGGCGAGGAAAGCGCCACGCAGATCAAGATGCGCGCCGACCGCATCGGGCGCATGAGCGACAACTGCTATGTGGTCACCGAGACTTCGCTCGAAAATATCTTCCGGCATATCGACGACATAGAGCCGCAGCTGCTCATCGTCGACTCCATCCAGACCATCGCCACCGACACCATAGAGTCGTCGGCCGGCAGCGTGAGCCAGGTGCGCGAATGTGCCGCCCAGCTGCTGCGCTACGCCAAGGAAAATAATGTGCCGGTGCTGCTCATCGGCCACATCAACAAAGAGGGATCGCTCGCCGGGCCCAAGGTGCTGGAGCATATCGTCGACGCGGTGCTGCAGTTTGAGGGCGACAGGCAATATATGTACCGCATACTCCGCGCCATCAAAAACCGATTTGGCAACACCTCCGAGCTGGGCGTCTACGAGATGTGCCAGCGCGGACTGCGCGAGGTCACCAACCCCTCGGAGATGCTCCTCAGCCGCCAGAACGAGCAGGGACTCTCAGGGTGCGCCATCGGCGTGACCCTCGAGGGGATCCGCCCCTTCCTCATCGAGGCCCAGGCCCTGGTGAGCACCGCCGCCTACGGCACTCCGCAGCGCTCCGTCACCGGATTCGACTCCAAGCGCATGAACATGCTCCTTGCCGTGCTCGAGAAGCGAGTGGGATTCAAGCTGGCCCAGAAAGATGTGTTTCTCAATATCGCCGGAGGGCTCAAAGTGGCCGACCCGGCGCTCGACCTGGCCGTGATCGCCGCCATCCTGTCGTCGAACGTGGATATGACCATCCCCCGCCAGATATGCCTCAGCGGCGAGGTGGGGCTCAGCGGCGAGATCCGCCCCGTCACCCGCATGGAGCAGCGCGTGCGCGAAGCCGAGAAGCTCGGCATGGAGACCATCATCATCCCCAAAGGCTCGCTCAAGGGGGTAGACACCTCCAAGTTGGCCATCAAGGTGGTGGAAGTAAGCAAGGTAGAGGAGGCTTTCCGCCACCTCTTCGGATAGGATTTAAATATTTTTAACAATAATAGCGGTAACTTCCGCCCCTTCATAGCGTCAAATATAGGTGTTGCGCCCCCTTGCGGCGGACGCACGCGCCCCGACTAAAGACGGTCTGCCTAACCGACTAAAGACAGTCAGCTCAATCGACAATTATCACAAACAAACTACAATAGAAAAAACAGACATGAAAAAATTTTTCCGGAAAGCGATGCTGTTCGCGCTGGCTCTGACGGGATTCACCGCCATGGCTCAGATGGATCAGCCGCTGCCTGTGGATCAGGCAGTTCGCACAGGCAAGCTCCCCAACGGACTTACCTACTACATCCGTCACAACGAGATGCCCAAGGGACAGGCCGACTTCTACATCGCCCAGAAAGTCGGTTCGATTCTTGAGGAGGACAACCAGCGCGGTCTGGCCCACTTCCTCGAGCATATGTGCTTCAACGGCACCGAAAACTTCCCCGGCAACGACCTGGTGAAGTGGCTGGAGAGCGTGGGTGTGAAGTTCGGCCAAAACCTCAACGCCTACACCTCGATCGACGAGACCGTCTACAACATCAGCAATGTGCCCACCGCCCGTGAGGCCGTAGTAGACTCCTGCCTCATCATCCTCCACGACTGGGCCGACGGCCTGCTCCTCGACCCCAAGGAGATCGACAAGGAGCGCGGTGTGATCCACGAAGAGTGGCGCTCGCGCAACGTGGGTCAGCAGCGCATCCTCGAGAAGGTGCTCCCCACCATGTATCCCGACTCGAAGTACGGCTACCGTCTGCCTATCGGCACCATGGAGGTGGTAGACAACTTCCCCCCGCAGGCCCTGCGCGACTACTATGAGACATGGTATCGCCCCGACCAGCAGGGTATCATCGTGGTAGGCGACATCAATGTCGACTCTATCGAGCAGAAGATCAAGGATATCTTCTCGCCCATCAAGATGCCCGAGAACGCCAAAACCCGCGAATATGAGGAGGTGCCCGACACCGAAGGCACCATCTACGCCATCGGTGCCGATCCCGAGCAGCAGTACCCCATGTTCAGCATCTACTTCAAAAACGAGACCATGCCCCGCGAAGCCCGCAACAGCATGATCTATCTCGTCAGCGACTATGTCACCGACATGATAGCCTCTATGCTCAACGCCCGCTACACCGAGATGCAGTCGAACCCCGACGCCCCCTTCGCAGCTGCCTTCGCCGGATATGAGAACTATCTCGTAGCCAGCACCGAGGATGCACTCTCCATCGGCGGCGTGGCCAAGGGCGACGACATCATGCCCGCCTTCAAGAGCATCTACCGCGAACTGCTCCGCGCCGTACGCGGCGGATTCACCTTCTCGGAGTACGACCGCGCACGCAGCGAGTATCTCTCGCGCCTCGAGAAAGCCTACAACAACCGCAACCATACCGAAAACGACACCTACTCGCATGAGATCGTGCGCCACTTCATCGACAATGTGCCCATGCCCGGCATCGAGACAGAGTATCAGATGATGAGCGGCATCGCCAACCAGATCCCCGTGGATGCCATCAATCAGAGCCTGCAGCAGCTCGTCACCGACGACAACCGCGTGGTGCTCATGATGCTTCCCGAGAAGGAAGGCGTAGTGATCCCCACCGAGGAGCAGCTTGCCGCCGCCATGGGCGAGGTTAACGCCGAAAACATCGAGCCATTTGTCGACGAGGTTAAGGCCGAGCCGCTCATCCCGCAGCTCCCCGCTCCCGGCAAGATCGTGAAAGAGGAGCCCGTTGAGGCCTGGGGCGCTACCCGTCTGGTGCTCAGCAACGGCGTCAACGTCATCGTCAAGACCACCGACTTCAAGGGCGACGAGATCCTCTTCGACGCTCAGGCCCTCGGCGGCACATCGGTATTCCCTGACAGCTACGCCAACACACTCATCGCCTATCCTGTGCTCTCCGAGCAGAGCGGCCTCGGCGACTACACCTACAAGGATATGCAGAAGTATCTCCAGGGCAAGCAGGTGAGCGTATCGAGCGAGTTCGACAACTATGTGCGCGACATCGCCGGAAGCACCACTCCCAAGGACCTCAAGACAGCTATGGAGATGATCTATATGACCTTCACCGGCTTCAACATCACCCCCGAAGAGTTCCTCGCATCGCAGAAGCAGTATGAGGGAATCCTGAAAAATCAGGAGACCAATCCCCAGTACATCTTCCAGCGCGACCTCCAGAAGACCCTCTACTCCAATCCCCGCGCTCAGGCCCTCTCATGCGAGGCTATCGAAGGTGCAACCCTCGAGCAGACCCTCGACATCGCACACAAGATGACCGCCAACGCCGCCGACTACACCTTCTTCTTCATCGGCAACATCGACATGGACACCTTCCGTCCGCTCGTTGAGCAGTACATCGCCACTCTCCCCGCCGACGCCAAGACAGCCACCAAGGCTCCGCAGTTTGTAGAGTCGCTCAACATCAAGCCCGGCGACAAGGAGACAGTCTACACCACCTCTATGGAGCAGCCCCAGACCTATGTGGCAATCCTCGAATACGGCAACCTACCCTACACCGCCAAGAGCCGCGCCACCGCTATGGTAGCAGGTCAGATCCTCTCGAGCCGTCTGCTCGACAAGGTGCGCGAGGAGATGGGCGCCGTCTATTCCATCTGGGCCAGCGGCAACATGCAGCGCGTAGCCGGCAAGGAGAACACCGTGATGCAGAGCGTCTTCCCCATGAAGCCCGAGATGCGTCAGCAGGTGCTCGACTACATCGCACAGGAGTTCAAGGCCATGGAAAGCAACGTCACCCCCGAGGAGCTTTCTAAAGTGGTAGAATTCGCAGTGAAGAATGTCGCCGAACAGCAGCGCCAGAACGAAGCCTGGCTCAACGCCATGGCCGGCGAGGCCCTCAACGGCGTGGACACCTTCCACGGCGCCGAGGAGATGTACAAAGCCATGACTGTGGAGGACATCCAGAACTTTATGAAGCAGCTCAACGCCGACGGCACCTACCGCGTAGTGCTCCTCGAGCCTACCGCCGCCCCCGCTGAAGCTCCCGCCAAATAATCCCCTGAAATCCACGATACCGCTGCGGCAGCGGTATCATCAATAACCCACCTAAGGCGGTGTGTCAAAACCCTGCGTTTTGACACACCGCCTTTTTTCGCCCATCACTTAATCGCAGTATTTTGTATTATTGCTGTTTACGGTGCAAAATTCGCCAACTATTATTTCATGGGTTTATCAGTTTTGTTTAGCTTTTGTGAAACTTACTGATGTCATTATATACAGAAATCCTCACGACCAATTTTAATCAAATGGATGGTGAGGATAGTAACAGAAGGGATATATACGTTAATAGACTGTGTTCTGGGGGTCGAAGTTTGTCCAGCCTTGAAGCCAGTTGTCGGATGTATCCTTGAAAGCGCCTATGTATCCGCCTTTACCGTCCGAGAGCATCGTGGAAGGACAATAATTCTGGCCAAGACCTGCGGGATCGGTGAGGTTGAGAGCGACCTCGGTCATGACCTTGTCGTTAGGATTCGACAGGAAGAAGGTGTGGGAGAATGATTCTCGGCCTTTGTCCTCAGTACCGGCCGCAAGGTCTATGAAATAATCCTCATATACTTTGTTTTTGTCGGAGCCGATTATATCCATACCTGCAAATATAATATTGTCGAGTTTGAAGTCTCCTGCCTTGGCATATTTCACGGTATTGCCTTTCTCCCCATCGACAATCAGACCAATGGGATAACCTACGGCAAGAGTATTGGCTACATTGAGTTTGCTGCCACGGCGTATCTGCATGGCCGACTGGAATTTGCCGAGTTTCGAGCCATTGTCGGGGAACATGTTGCCGGCCGTGATATAATCAGAACTGTTGCGGAAGTCTCCGTTCTTGGCGGTTTTAGGACCGATGAATGTGACATGGCTGAAATGAGCTGACGTGAACGGGGCTGTCTCGGCACCGCTGGCGTTGTTGTCGCTCTCGAAACCGTTGCTCTGCGATGTATCGGCGATTCGAGGATCACGAACCGACAGACAGTATTCAACATTGCCGGAGAATCCGTTGTCGGTGTCAAACTCATCGTCCCAGCTTTTGTAAGCCACGAGGTATTTACAGTTTACAGAACCACCGAACCATTCGTATGAATCATCGTTTGAGTATGATACCTGAATGTGGTCCACGGTCGTGCCGCTGCCAACCGAACCGAAAGTCAGGCCATTGATTTCCTTGTCGGTGTCGAAGGGATAACCGGCGAACTCTATACGTACATAGCGGTAGATGCCGGAGTTGTCGCTGTCGTTGTCACCTCCGTGGATTGTGGTCGGGCCACCCTCGATCTGCATTGTCTGCTGGTTGTTTCGGGCTTTTCCGCAGATGATGAGTCCGCCCCAGTCGCCGGGACGCCGCTGCCCGGGAGCCTGTGCCGAGGTCATTACCACCGGCGCGTCCTTCGTGCCGTTCATCTCGACATATCCTCCCGGTTCCACGATGAGCGAGGCCATAGTCTGCTTGTCGCCCTTGATGACGGTTCCGGCCGGTATGCGGAGTTTCGCTCCGGCATCCACATAGACCCATCCCTTGAGCAGATAGACACCCTTCTCAAGAGTCACGTCGCCGGTAAAGTGGAAGTTCTGGGTACCATTGCCGAGTTCCTTGCCCTCGTTGAAGAGTATGCCCTTGCTGTAGGCCACATTCCCTTTGTAGGTCACTTCCGGGTCTGTGAACTTGGGCGAATCGGGTTCGTCGTTCGATGAGCAGGATGCCATTGCAAGTCCGGCTCCCACGGCAAGCGCCGCCATGAGCAGTCTGCCTGTGTTGATGATGTTGATGTTCATACTTTTTCTCATTTTTTTGATTAGAAATTGTACTTTTTTTGATTAGAAATTATATCCGATTGTTATGTTGAAATTGCGTCCCGGTTTGTAGCTCCGGGTTGTTTCTTCAATTGTTTTACCTTTCCCTTCGTTTGTCACTTCCTCAATTTGTTTGAAAAGGTATCTTTGAGCGAGGATATCGCGTGCCGAAAGTTTTAGGCTCCATCTGCCGAACTTCTTCGACACCGATATATCAAGGCTATGGCGCGGCATCTCGTAGGAATTGGGGATGTTGCGTGCAGTGCCGTCGGATGCGGTACCGTAACGGTTGCCCACACCGGTGATGCGTTTCCCGATGATATTGTAGAGTAATGCGGCGTTCCAGCCGTATTCATCGTTATTATAGAACAGTCCTGCGTTCACTAAGTAGGGGGACTGTCCCTGCATCGGGCGGTCGATGTTGTTTGTGCCTTTGTCGAATGTAACCTGGCTTTTGATCAGTGCTCCGTTGAGCGACAGCGAAAAGTCTCTGAGTCCGATGAAATCCAGGTTCTTGCGTATGTCGAGCTCCACACCGTAGCTGTTGGCTCCATTGGCGTTGATGAAAGAATATATGAGGTCGGTGCCACCGGCCACGGTATATGTCCACTCAATCGGATGGGCGAAATGCTTGTAGAAAAGCGCTACCGAGATCTGTTCCCCCCTGGAGGGATACCATTCCCAGCGGAGATCCACATTGTCGATTGTAGCCGCCTTCAGGTCAGAGTTACCCATCACGCTGCTGCCGAGGTCGAAGTCATAATATACCGATGAGGAAAGCTCGCGGAACTCGGGACGGTTGGTAGAGCGCCCGTAGGCGGCGCGGAGCTGGTGGCTGTCGGTTATATGGTATGTAACATTTACCGACGGGAACAGCCCCGGATAGTCATAATCGGTCTTATGGAGGCTCTCCTCATACTGGCGGGTGTTCATCTCGAGGGTCTGGCGGCTGTATTCATACCTCACACCGGCATGAATGTCGAATTTTCTCAAGGGAATGTCCGCTGAAAGATAGACCGCTCCGAGTATCTGATGCGCATTGTAGTTGTTGAGCCAGTTTACCTCCTCGTAAAGATAGAGTTTGTCATGCCCGTAATTTGAATCCGTCAAAAGGTCGCCCTGCACATCGGGATTGAACATGAATCCGTCTGGGAGGGTGTTGTCAGGCTGCCAGCCGTACTGGAACTGACGGGTGCGGTAGGCGCGGGTACGGTATTCTCCGTATATGCCGGTTTTAAGTATGGGTTTGATGACCGAGAAATCAAACTCATGCCGGTAATTTCCCGACAGTGACCCCGTGTGTTCGTTAAGCTTTGTAAATTCCCGGCCGATACGGTATATGCCCATAGTCTGCTCCGTGCGGTCGGTGCGCTCTATCAGTCTCCGGTCTGGCAGATTGCGTTGTGCAAAGGCATATCCGACGCTCCAGTCCACGCGGTCGGCATCGAATGTATGGCTGCCGGTGAACTGAGTGTTGAAAGTGGGGCGCGACGAGTGATAATATTCCATGTCGTTGATATTGTCGGCCTGCGCATTGAAACCGATGCGGTCGGAATACCTGTTCTTGATGATTTGATTGAAGATGTTTTTCCACTCAAACAGATGGATGCCTCCAGAAGGACGGAAAGACAGGTTCAGCATCGCCCCGTAGCGTATCTCCCGGGTATATTGGTTGTCGGAAGCCTTTCGCAGCGGTACGCTCTTGTCGTTGGATACATCGTACGGACCATAGAGCGAATTCTCCATATTCAGCAATGTCCGGTAGCTGTTCGAGAAATTCAGTGCCGCCACAAGCCACATCTGCCCGTCACCTATGAGCCAGGACTGATTGTATCCGGCACTTGCCTTAAGGTCGGCAACGGGATGTATGGTCTTAACCCACCAGTTGTTGTCCAGAGCACTTGCCAACGGATCGATTCTTCCTTCAAATCCGGGATAACTCACTAACGGCGCGTCAAGTCCGCCGGCAGGGAAGGCAAACCTGCCTCCGGCCTTTACAAACTCACGGAAATGTGTCCTGTCGTTTATGCCTGCGCCGACAGAGATGTCGAAGCCGGTTTTCAACGGTTGCCTTTTGGTATTGACCATCACGAAACCGCCGGTGAAGTCGGCGGGATATTCCGGAGCGGGGCTTTTGACAATCACCATATTGTCGATCTGGCTGCTCGGGATGATGTCGAATGAGAAAGCGCGGGAGTCTGCCTCGGAACTCGGCACCGCGCTACCGTTGAGCCATACATTGTTGTATCGCTGCGACAAGCCTCTGACCATAACAAACTTATCTTCAATAATCGAAATGCCCGGCACTCTTCTTATAACTTCCGAAGCATCTTTGTCCTGCGTCTTGGCGATTTGTTGCGACGAAACACCTGTCTGCACTACATTGCTTTTCTTTTCCTCCTCTATCATGGCAGCCTCGGTATCCCTTCGTGCGACAGCCACTACTGTCACTTCGGACAATGAAGTGACATCCGGCATCATAGGAATGTCAAGTATCAGCTCTTCCATTCCTAAAGGTACCTGATGCGAGATTACCGTATCACGGTATCCTATATACTTTATTGCAAAATCATATTTCCCTGCGGTGAGCTGCAATGTATAATGACCGTCTATATCTGTCGATGCCCCCTGCGTATGGTTACCCGCTATGACCGTCGCGCCAATAAGCGGTTCATTTGTAGCCGAATCATAGACTCTTCCTTTGACTATGCCGGCATCCATATTGACCGTGGAAACGAGCATTGACAAAGTCATTACGCATACATGTAATTTTTTACAATTCATATTCTCGCTGTCATTTTTTCTGCCGCAAAATTATGGACATAATGTTTCATGGTTTTATCAGTTTTGTTTAGATTTTATGAAATAAATTGTATCATTAAACTTTTATTAAACTTTTGAGCATTAGGACAGCATTTGACCTATTATTAGTAATTTTGCGGCATGGAAGAAAAAAAGAAAATACTTGTGGTGGATGATGAGGAGGCTCTGTGTGACGGCCTCGGATTCAATCTTGAAGCGGAAGGCTATCAGGTTGACATGGCGTATAGCGCGGAGGAGGCTCTTGCCCTCAACCTTGCCGCCTATGACCTGATACTCCTTGATATTATGATGGGGGAAATATCCGGGACTCAACTGGCACGCATAATGAAGTCGAATCCGGCAACTGCCTCCGTTCCCATCATATTCTGCACGGCCAAAGACACGGAGGAGGATATGATTGCCGGTCTCGACCTCGGAGCAGACGACTACATAATGAAGCCTTATTCTCTTAATGCCGTACTCGCTCGTGTTCGTACTGTGCTTCGCCGGACTGGGGCTTCTGTCGCACCCGCCAAAACGGATTCAGATCTTGTTTCATACAAAGGATTGGTACTGTCTGCCAAAAACAGGACTTGCACGGTTGACGGAACAGAGGTGAAAATGCCCAAAAAAGAGTTTGAGATACTGCTTAAACTCATTTCCAACCGTGGACAGATTTTCACCCGTGCGGACCTGCTGAACGAGATATGGCCCGACGAGGTTGTGGTGCTTGACAGGGTTGTTGACGTGAACATAACCCGCATCCGTCAGAAGATAGGAATCTACGGCAAGAATATAGTAACCCGATCAGGATACGGTTATGGGTTCATTGAATAAACTTTCTTATCCGCAGCGTCTGTTCGTTTGGCTTCTCGGATATTCCCTGCTGATGGTCGGGTGCTTTGTAATTTTTCAATATCATAGGGAAAAGGAATTCAAGGCGGAGGAGATTGACAAGCAGCTCCAGCTCATCAACACATATATTCTTACAGAACTGAGCGAAGGGCATGATGTCCAGGATATAAAACTTGACGAGTTCAAACCGTTCAACGATATTCGTATAAGCGTAATTTCCGACAAGGGACATATAATATACGACAATACTCTTGACTCGTTGCCGAAAACAAATCATCTTGACCGTCAGGAAATCCGGGATGCAATGCTGAATGGCTCCGGCTATGCTGTAAGACGGCACAGCGAGAGTACAGGCAACTATTATTTTTACTCGGCGAGAAAGAGCAATGACGGCAATATTGTCCGTACCGCAGTGCCGTATTCCATATCGTTCAGCGGACTATTGCAAGCAGATTACGGTTTTTTATGGATTATGGGGATTATTACATTGATTATGTGCATCCTGGGCTATTTCGCAACCCGGAGGGTAGGTCTCCACATAATCAGGCTTAACAAATTTGCCGAGAACGTGGAAAACGGGGCACAGATTTCCGATACAGAACCGTTTCCCCACGATGAGCTTGGCGAGATTTCAAACCACATAGTCCGTCTATATGCCCGTCTGCAACAGGCGGTGGCAGACAGGGACAGCGAGCATCGTGCCGCTCTTCATGAGCAGCTTGAAAAGGAACGCATCAAAAAGCAACTCACGAACAATATAAATCACGAACTGAAAACTCCCGTAGCGTCAATCAGGGTCAGCGTGGAAACGATGCTGGCACACAGGAATATGAGCGATGAAAAGCAAACGTTGTTCCTGCAACGCTGCCTTACGAACACGGAAAGGCTACAGCGGCTTCTGACCGATGTGTCACTCCTTACGCGCATGGATGACGGAAGCACCTCCATCATAAAGGAACAGGTCAATCTCACTGATATAATAAATGACGTGGTTGAGGACCGACAGATACTTGCCGCCACAAAAGGGATAACAATCGAGAATTTTGTTTCCCGCGACATCGTTATGGCCGGAAATTCGCCGTTGCTTGAAGCGGTGTTCAACAACCTTATCGACAACGCCATTGTTTATAGTGGAGGAACAAGGATAAAAATAGGATTAACCGGTTTGGATAGCGACAAGGTGACGTTAACCTTGTCAGACAACGGTTGCGGTGTACCATCCGAACACCTTCCAAGGCTGTTTGAAAGGTTTTATCGCATCGACAAGGGTCGGTCGCGTGCGGCGGGAGGAACAGGACTCGGCCTTTCAATAGTGAAAAACGCCGTGATTATGCATGGTGGCGAGATTATCGCCGAAAATAAATGCTCTGGAGGATTATTATTCAAAATAACATTTTCAAGGAACTCAAAATGAAGACAAAACTGAAAATTGCGCTTGTCGCTCACGACCAACGCAAAGCCGATATGGTAGATTGGGTAAAATTCAACGCCCAATATCTTTCCCAACATGAGCTGGTATGTACCGGCACGACCGGAGGGCTTATAAAGAATGCTTTCTCAGAAGCAGGAATAGATGCCCAAGTCGAATGTATGAACTCGGGTCCGATGGGCGGTGATGCCGAAATAGCCGCAATGGTGGTAAGAAACGAGATTGACCTCGCTGTTTTCCTGATAGACGACCTTAATGCGCAGCCCCACGAGGCGGACATTCAGATGCTTTTGCGTCAATGTCGTCTCCACAACGTGCCGATTGCCTGCAACCGTATAAGTGCCGACCTGATGATTTCAAGCCGCCTGTGGGATGACCCCACATATAAACCCATCGAACAGAGCTATATACGGTTTGACCGCAATTAAACTCTCTGACTGTTCGGTAGTTTTAATAAATGGTTAAGGATTTTGAAATATTCATGAAATGTTTTCTTAGTTACTTTGCAGCAGAATAAGTAATTAAGACAACAATGGAAATACTGTTTCTTTGCGTAGTAATTTTTCTGTTTCTGCTGGCTGTGTTTGACCTGTCAGTAGGTGTGAGTAACGATGCTGTCAACTTCCTGAATTCGGCAATCGGGTCTAAGGCGGCATCATTCAAAAGAGTCCTGATTGTCGCTTCCATCGGTGTTTTTATCGGTGCGGCGATGAGCAACGGTATGATGGAGATTGCCCGGCACGGAATTTTCCGTCCCGAGCATTTTTCATTTTATGACCTTATCTGCATTTTCATGGCGGTAATGGTCACAGACATCATCCTTCTCGACATCTTCAACTCGCTGGGTATGCCGACATCGACAACCGTGTCAATGGTTTTCGAGCTTTTGGGTGCTACATTCGTTGTAGCTCTTATCAAAATGGCGGGAGGCATCGGTCTCGGTTTTGATGACTTGCTTAACACAGAGAAAGCCTTGTCGGTTATTCTCGGAATATTCCTGTCTGTTGCGATAGCCTTTTTCTTCGGTACGGTGGTGCAGTTCATATCCCGCATGGTGTTCTCGTTCAATTACCGGAGCAATCTGAAATGGAAGATAGGGATATTCGGCGGTATCTGCGCCACTGCGATTGTTTACTTCCTCCTGATTAAAGGGGCAAAGGATCTTTCTTTTATGACCCCTGAACTGAAAGCGTGGATAAAAAACAATACAGCGTTAATTATACTGTCCTGTTTCGCAGTTTTTACATTGCTGATGCAACTGCTCCATATCTGCAAGGTCAATGTGCTGAAAGTGATTGTGCTGATGGGTACATTCTCGCTTGCCGTGGCATTTGCCGGAAATGACCTTGTGAACTTCATAGGTGTTCCCTTGAGCGGTCTGGCTTCATATCAAGATTTTATAGCCAACGGCGGCGGAGATTCCAAAGGCTTCCTTATGGATTCGCTCAACGGCCCGGCAAACACCCCGATATATTTCCTAATCGGTGCCGGTGTCATAATGGTGGTGTCACTTGCAACGTCAAAAAAAGCCCGGAATGTGACCAAGACTGAAATCGGACTCGGAAGCCAGCAGGGTGGCGATGAGATGTTCGGTTCATCCCGCATCGCCAGAAGATTGGTTAGATGGACTTTATCATTTCTATCTTGGGTGCGCCGTGTGACACCGATAAAAGTACGCCGTTGGTTCAACCGCCGTTTTAATGTGGATGAGACCATTATGGATCAAGGGGCGGCTTTCGACCTCATACGCGGCTCTGTAAATCTGGTACTTGCCGGCGCGCTTATTGCCCTCGGTACTTCACTAAAACTGCCCCTGTCAACCACTTTCGTCACATTCATGGTCGCTATGGGTACTTCTCTCGCTGACAGAGCATGGGGTCGTGAGAGTGCAGTGTTCCGAATTACAGGCGTGATTTCCGTAATCGGTGGCTGGTTCCTTACTGCGGGAGCGGCGTTTATCGGTGCGGGAATGATTGTCGCTGCTATGCACTATGGCGGACAATGGGTTATGCTTCTGTTGGCGGCTCTGACGATATTCATAATTATCAACAGCAATCGGAGATTTAGAAAGAAGACTGAGGAAGACAATGGCGATGCACTGTTCCAGACCATAATATCCACTCAGGATAAAACGCAGACATGGCCGTTGCTTATGATGTATATCACGGAACAACAGGAGAAATTCATGACCTATGCCGAGGAAAAATACCGGGATATAACATCAGCTTTCATAACTGAAAGTTCCGGGGTGCTGAGCAAAACAGAGTCAAGCCTTGCACGTCAGAAAACGATACTTAAAAATGCTCGCCGCAAAGAGACTCTGTGCTTCCGTCACCTGACCCGAGAGATGTCGATAGAAAAAAGCACATGGTTCTATCTCAGTAATAACTGCTGCATGGGTATACTATATAACCTGCGACGCATCAACGAAGTGTGCAAGGAACACATCGACAATAACTTCCTCCCGTTGCCGCCCCGATATACCACTGAATACGAGTTGATAAGAACTCAAATCAGCATCCTGTTCAATGACACCCTTGAATTGATGAAAAGCGGGGACACTGATACAATAAGCACCCTTCGCCGACACTGTGACGAGATAAAGGATACTGTTTCCGACACATATCACCGAGTGCATGACCAGCTCCGCGACGGAGACACATCGGCAATGGCGGTTCTGTACGTCTATGTAAATATGCTTCAGGAGACACAAGAAATGGTGTCGTCAATCCGTAAATACCTTCGTGCGTTTGCTAAACTGCGCGACTCGGAGTTCCGTACCCGCCCGGCAAAAATCGTGATGCCGACAGTATAAAGTCTAAGGTAAGAAAGATTGTCCCTAAGGTTGAAATGGAAGATTTATTCTTCCATCTTTTTTGTATTGCAATCGTCTGAGCGATTTAATATTTATCTAATATTTCCGATATAAACGTGAAATAAAAATGAGGTTACTTTGCAACAAAGAAAACTTATAAATCATGTGCATAACAGTTATCTCCATCATATCTCTGGCAGGAGTCATTGTCATGTTGCAAAGACATATCAGCAGACGAAAAATCAAGGAAAGATTTTGTCTTGTCTCTTCTGGTCGGCCTGTTGGAAAGTCGTGTTTGATTATGACGATGCAGTCATGTGGCCCGATTATCGACAAAGCATTGGAATGTCTTTCAAGCAATGACAATATTGAGGTTTGTAAGAACCATCGAACAGGATCTCAGACCATTGATATAATCAGCGATAAAGTCCGGGATTGTTCGGCAGACACAGAAGGAAAGATCGGTAAGACCTCACTATATTGCGAATATATGCTTGAGGCCACTGACAAGATAGCCGAAACGACACGGCATCTTGTCACTTCCCCCGACAGTTATATCCCGATTTCATACAAATGCGAGATTGAGACAATCCGTGGAGGAATTGTCAGGCTATCTCGATTGGCTGACGGCATCCTCGGTGTTGATGACGATATAATAAAGATTGCCGGAGACACAGGTCTGGAGAAGGATTTTATAGAACACAGCATAGCCGTACATTCCAAAGGGATGACCCATGAAGACTTTGATGAAGGAGCTCCCGCTTATTCTTATCTTATGCTCCTGTATTATCTTCATTCTTTCGTCAGCTCCTTTTCTCAGGCATTAAGAAACATAGAAACTAACAATAAACAACTTACCGCATGAGACAGATTATAATTATTACGGTATTGTCAGTATTGGCATTGTCTGCCGTTGCTCAGGATAAAAATCCATTCATACCTGAGATACACGGAACAATCCGTGCAAAATATGAATATGAACCTCAGATAGACAAGGGACGCTTCGAGATACGCAATGCACGGCTGAGCGTGGAAGGCAAGGTGATTCCCATTGTGAGATACAAGGCAGAGATAGACCTTTCTGACGAGGGAACAATAAAGATGCTCGACGCATACGTGCGACTGCAACCAAAGGATGCGTTAAAATTCACCTTCGGTCAGATGAGAGTGCCGTTTACAATTGACGCCCATCGTTCACCACATCTACAATATTTCGCCAACCGATCCTTCATAGCAAAGCAGGTCGGCAATGTGCGCGATGTCGGAGCATCAGCGTCATGGACGTTCAATGACCGTATGCCCATTACTCTTGAAGGGGGTATATTCAACGGCTCGGGACTTACAAATCAAAAAAATTTCTGGACCGACAACTATAATTTCTCGTTCAAGGCGAATACTATGATTGCCCGGCAATTCAATATAACACTCAGTTGCCAAAAGGCAAATGCCGGGGATGTGAACGTGATGATGTACGATGCAGGAGCCTATTGGCAAAATCAGAAATGGCACATTGAGGCTGAGTACCTCCGCAAGCATTATGCCCACGGCTCTTTCGCTCCTGTAAATGCTGTTGACGCATTTGCCGCATATCGACTTCCGTTGAAAAAGGGGCTGACGTCCATATCATTCCTCGGTAGATATGACTATATGTCAGACCATAGCAAAGGTACGAAAGATGAATCCGGCAATCTAAAAATAGATGATCCTGAAAGACACAGACTGACCGGTGGTGTTACATTCAGCATGGGAAAGAAATCATTGCAGGCGGATATTCGCCTCAACTATGAGCAATATTTTTACAACGAAGGTGTAACTCCGGCAATTTCAGAACAAAATAAGATAGTCTTGGAATTTGTAGCCCATTTTTGACAATAAAGTGCAAAAAACAAAACCGACAGCATTGAATCCAATTCAGTAGCTGTCGGCTTTGCCATCTATCGTAATCCAGTGAAAGTACGCCGTGAGGCATACATATAAATAGTCAGCCCTTAAAAAGAAGCATTGGGCAGACTTCCTGATTGACGACTGTTCCAGGGCTTTGTGCCCTTGCGCTCGCAAAAGCCAACGACTGGCGATATTTTGCATAAGACATCGCGTGGAGGGCTGTTATTGCCTCCGACAATAGTCGGAACGTTGTAAAAATGGTCACAAAAAGAGCCCTCATGGCTCTTCTGAAGTTGAATGCGGCGGCGGCAAGCATGACGTTTATGGAGTCTCCGAAGAGACCCTTGTAGAAGTTGCGTCCCAGACGGTTGTCTGATTTGAGATGCCCGATTACAGGTTCTATTCCGGCACGTTTACAGAAACGTCGATGTTTCTTGCGCTTCTGATATGGACTGTCTGTGGCCTTGGGCGTGCCGGGAATCTCTATCATGGTGCGCCCTGATTGCTTCTTTCCTCGATAGCCGCGGTCTCCGGCCAGAATTTTTATGGGATGCGGATATAGCCGGCCGACCTGCTCCAGAGCCGGATCTATGGTGTGTCCGTCATATTCGTTGCGGAAAGATTTCGCGCCGATGATAAGACCGCTCCATGTCCGTATGATCGACACTTTGTTGCCGAACTCATATTTGACCCGGTCTTTCCCTTTGGCTATGCAGACTACATCAGGCTCATGAAGCGAATAAATCTTGTGGCCGTCCAGTTTTTCGCCATTGATGAACATCAGTGATATCTTCAACCTTTCCCGCCATGGGCTGTCGGCATCAAGCAGGCGGTCAAGCTCGCGGCACAGCCGTCCGGCGATGGTTCGCAGCCTGCGGTCTGCCCGTGCCACGGCTTTTTTACTCTTTGCCCTGCCGCGGAACCGCATGACCCGCTTGAGTTCCTTCATCTCCTTGCGGTAGGTCTGACGCAAAACCAGCCCCTCGGCCCGAGACACTTTCTGACACCAGTCCACAATCTTCACGAGCAGCTTGGCGTCGGTGGGAAAGGTGATGTTCTTCTCCTGCACCGTGGAGTCGATAAAAGCGGTCGTCTCCTGCTGTGGCCGTCGGCCTCGGCCTCTGTGGTGATTCTCGTCCTCGTCATTGACCCTTATGCTTTCCGTGAGGATCAGCTCGATGCCTTCCTCGCCGACGCGGTGGCGAAAATGTACAAGTTCACTTGCCTCGCATGGGGGCTGTGCCGAAAACTGCGTCATTCCGCAGAAGTACTGATAATACGCATTCTCACGCCATTGCTCCACTATGCTCTCGTCAGACAGATTCCTGACATGCTTCAATATGAGCAACCCCACCATCACAGCCTCATCTCTATTTTCGCTATTTCTGCATGATTTTCGGGCGCTGATCCTCGATTTTAGGGCGCTAAACTCAGTTTTTTGTAAAAATCGCGGTTATAATCGCAAAAATTTGTACCTTAGCAGTCACTTAATCGCAGTTTTTTGTATGGCAGTGACTATCGACACCCGTAAAGAGATCATTTTCGGCTCCTCAGACCCTAATATTTCCCGAATCATCAATAAAAAGGCTGACGAGGGAGAGCTTCGCAAGGTGGCGCCGCGCATTTATACCACCAATCTCGTTGACAGTTTGGAAAATATAGTGCGCCGCAACCTTATTGACATCCTTGTTTACCGCTATCCCGATGCTCTGATCAGCCATCGCAGCGCCAAAGAGATGCGCCCCACGGCCACAGGCGATTTTTTCCTCACCAACTCCACCACAAGGCGTGTGACAGACCTGCCGGGCATCATCCTCAATTTTGTCAAAGGTCCGAAGGCCACGAAGCATGATATTCCCTTTATGGGGATGCACATCTCAGGCGAACATCGGTATATGCTCGAAAATATGCAGTTATCGCGCAAATCGGGCGACGAATCGCGCGTGCTACCGCCGAATGTCATCGAAAATAAGCTTGAACAGATTCTCCTCACCGGCGGCGAGGACCGCCTTAACGAGTATCGCGACGAGCTCAGGGCCGTAGCCGACGAACTGGGGATGCACCAGGAATTCGCCAAAATCAACAACATCATTTCAGCACTGCTCTCCACCCACGATGCAAAAGTGCTGACCACCGATTCGGCAAAAGCCATTGCAGCCGGCAATCCGTTCGATGCCACAAGAGTAGAACTCTTTGAAGTGCTTTTTGAGGCAATTAAAGACCGCTATTTCATAATCCGCAACAACCGCAACACCGACGAGGAGTCGTTTCGTCTCTTCTCGTTCTTCGAGAGCTATTTTTCCAACTATATCGAGGGGACGGAGTTTGAAATCGACGAAGCAAAGGCCATAGTCGACTCAGGCATCCCCATGCCTCGGCGCGATGAGGACTCACACGACATCCTCGGCACCTTCAAGGTGCTCTCCAACCGTATGGAGATGATGAAGACACCCACCTCGCCCAAAGAATTGTTCGCCATCCTGAGTCACCGGCACAGCATACTGCTTGAAGGGCGTCCGCAGATGAATCCCGGCATTTTCAAGGCGAAAAACAACCGCGCGGGGATGAGCGAGTTTGTAGACCATCAGCTTGTCAAGGGCACACTGTCGCAGGGATTCAAATATTACGCCGCGCTGACCGACCCGTTTGCACGTGCTATTTTCATGATGTTCATGATCAGCGAGGTGCACCCGTTCAACGACGGTAACGGTCGTATAGCCCGCGTGATGATGAACGCCGAGTTTGTCCGCGCCGACCAAGCGCGCATCATTGTGCCGACCGTCTTCCGCGAAGACTATATCCTCGCACTGCGCAAGCTTACACGCCACCGCGACCCGATGGCTTACATCAACGTGATGACCAAACTGCATCAGTTCAGCGACAACCTCTATGGCACCGATTTTACCGAACTGAAAAACTACCTCGCCGCCTGCAACGCATACGAGGAGCCCTCGCAGGCAAAACTGCAGATTATCAGTCGGTCGGTCAAGTGATTAGCGGGAGAGGATGAAGGGGCAGGGGGAGGAGAGGGCCACGGGGGAGGCGGCCCGGAGGGTGTGGAGGGCGGCGACGGCGCTGTCGAGCGAATTGTAGGTGGCGGCGCCCACATAGTAGCGCTTGTCGCGGGGATCCTGGAAAAGCAGAGGAGCGGGCCAGCTGCCGGAATCTTTGAGGCGCGACATCACCGAGCGCGAGTTGAAAAGCTGCTTGAAGGTGGCGACTACCACCGTATATTGCTGAGGCTTAGCGCCCTCTACATGACGCACGTACATGCCGCGCAGAGGGATGCTGTCGCCGCGGTAGACGGTCTTGGGGATCGCCTCCTCGCGTTTCATGCCGGTGATCTCCTCCTCGGTGAGGGCGGCATCGCGCTTATCCTTAGCTATCTGATAGGCATGGGCATAGTTGGCCTCGGTGGTTTTGCACCCGGTGAAAGCCACGCTCCCTATCAGGGCGGCAATCACGGGAATAAGTATCTTTTTCATACGAATTTGGTGTTTACAACAGAGAAACAATCGGGGAGGGAGAAGGTTGGAGAAAAGGAGAGAGGCCATCCGGGCATTAGGACGCACCATGGTGCGTCCTACAAGTTGATGAAAGAGATGGTGGTTGGAGGGAGAAAGATCAGGTGATAGAAGGGATGGGGGAAGGAGGGTTGAGCTCGATGACCTCGAGGTCGCGCATGTTGGAGCCGTCGATGACGAAGCGGATCAGGGTGCGCTGCTTATGCCAGCCCTGGTTGCCGGCGGCGCCGGGATTGATGTGAAGCAATCCGAGTTTCTGATCGTACATCACCTTGAGTATGTGGCTGTGACCGCAGACGAAGAGGCCCACATGCTCGCGGCGCAGCAGGTCGGCCATGCCGCGGCTGTAGCGTCCCGGATAGCCTCCGATGTGGGTGAGGAGCACTCGCACCCCCTCCACATCGAAGGTGAGCAGTTCGGGGCATCGGCGGGCGACGATGCCGCTGTCGATATTGCCGCGCACGGCGCGCACCACAGGGCACACCCCCTCGAGGCGCTCCAGCACATCGATGCAACCGATGTCGCCGGCGTGCCATATCTCATCGCAATCCTTGAAATGGAGAGCGAAGCGGTCGTCCCACAGCGAGTGGGTGTCGGAAAGGAGGCCTATACGTTTCACTTAGTGCTTAGATTGTGGATTGTAGATAGTAGATGGTAGATGGGAGTGAGTTAGTAATCAGAAATTTTGGAGGATCATCACCTCGCGGGGCGCGAAGGTCATGGTTTCGGCGACGGTGACCTCCTCGCCGCTGACCATATTGTGCATGCGGGTGCCGTAGGGAAGGATCTCCACGGTGCGCTCCATAGTCACCTCACGGGGCTCGTCGTTGCCGTTGAGTATCACCACCACCTGCTTGTCGCCCAGACGGCGCTCATAGATATATAGGCCGTTCTGAGGCATGAAATGCTTGAGCGAGCCGCGGGCTATCACTTCGTTGACCTCGGGCGAGCGGCGCCATTGCAGCACGCTGCTGATGAAATCCCACGCTTCGCGCTGCAGGGGCGTGCGCCCCTCGGGGGTAAACTCCGAATGGTCATCGCCGGGGAATCCGCCGGGCATGTCGAGGCGGATGTGGCCGTCGGTAATCTTCTTGGTGCCGTGCATCAGCAGCTCAGTGCCGTAGTAGAGCTGCGGGATGCCGCGCGAGGTGAGCAGGAAGGCGATAGCCTGCTTCCATGAGCCGAGCGAATCGGGCAGGGTGAGCAGATAGCGGTCGGTGTCGTGGTTGTCGAGGAATGTGAGCACCCGCTGCGGGTCGGCGTAGAGGTAGTCGAGCGCCAGGTGGTCGTATAGGTGATTGAGGCCGTTCCAGGGGTCGGTAGGCTCGTCAAAATATTTGTGACCGTCGATGCTGAGTTTGAAGTCCATCACCGTGGGGAGCGAAGTCTCCACCGGATTGAGGCGATTGCCCGACTGCCAGAAGGCCGAACCGGCCTCGTTGCCATACCAGCACTCCCCTACTATGTTGAAATTGGGGTATTCGCGGAGCACATCGCGCGCCCATCCGGCCATCGCCTTCATATCGGCATAGGGGTAGGTGTCCATGCGTATGCCGTTGATCTTCGAGCTCTCAATCCACCATATCGAGTTTTGTGTGAGATACTTCATGAGGTGGGGATTGCGCTGATTGAGGTCGGGCATATCGGGCACGAACCATCCGTTGACCGTATGGTCAAAGTCGTAGTCCGACACATAGGGATCGTGGACGGTGCTGAGGCGGAAATTGGTGAGCGTCTTGCCGTCGGGATGGTTGTACCAGTCGGCGGCGGGCATATCCTTGACCCAGGGATGGGCCGAACCCGAGTGGTTGAAGATCATATCCATCACCACCTTCATGCCCCGGCTGTGGGCATCGGCCACAAGGGCCTGCCAGTCGGCATTGGTGCCGAATCGCGGGTCGATGCGGTAGTAGTCGGTGGTGGCATAGCCGTGATACGAACCTCCGGGCATATCGTTTTCAAGCACCGGAGTAGACCATATGGCGGTCACTCCGAGCGAATCGAGGTAGGGCAACTTCTCGCGTATGCCGGCAATGTTGCCTCCATGTCGAGTGGATGGCTGCGAGCGGTCATAGCCCACCGGATAGTCGAGTCCGGCGAGCTCCTCGGCTCCCTTCACGTCGCCGCGAGCAAAGCGGTCGGGCATCAGCAGGTAGAGCACATCGGAGGCCGAAAAGCCCTCATACTCCTCAGGCTTGCGGTCGCGGGCCCGCAGCTCATAATCGTAAGTAAATTTCTTCCCGTCGAGATTGAAGCGCAGCGGGAGCACCCCGGGCTTGGCATCGCGGCCGATGACGAGGTAGAGAAATTTGTAGTTGGGGCTGTCGAGCTTGAGCTGCTCGGCAATGCGCACTCCGGGATAGTCGAGAGCCACATCGGCGCGTCCTATGTCGTTGCCGGTGACCATAATCTGCAGGGTATCGCATGCCATCCCCACCCACCAGTAGGGAGGCTCGACATTGGTGATGACGGGCGCCTTTTTCGCGCCGAAGAGAGATGCTCCGGCCATCAAAGCCGCTCCAAATAGTGAAAGTCGTTTCATCGGTATAATGTAAGTAAGATATATGTCTGAAATTCAGTCAAAAAAAATCTTTTTTTAGTCGGGCAGGAGGTATAGGCGCACCTCGTCGGCCAGCACTATGTTGTTTTCAGGATCGATATACACCGGCGATGGCTGATAGAAAGCCATTTCCAGCGTGTGCTCCCCTTCAGTCAGCTCCACAATGAGCGGAGCGGTGAAGGCGGTGAGTGTCTGCCAGTGGTGCTCGGGGGCGCTGTCCCATGCCATTGGGGAAAGCTGTGTGAACACCAGCACTCCGGCGCGGTGGCCGTCGACCGAGAGCGAGCGGAGGGCAGTGCGGCGCCGCGGATTGACGATGCCGAGGCCGTTGACATAATGTACCTCCACGGCATAGCGCCCGGCGCGCTCCACATGCAGCGGCAGCCGGATGCGACGGTTTTTATAGCGGTTCGACTCCACAAAGTCGGCCCTGAGCCGCTTATCCTCGATGATGCGGGTGCCCCCCTTGGCCACCGAAGCGAGCCGCAGCTCTATCATCGACGACGCAGGCACCACGAGGTGAGGCGCCGACGAAAAACTGATGTAGCGGTTCTCAGCGATGTTGCAAAACTGCACCAGGGTGGTGCGGCCGGTCTGAGCGAGGGCGTAGCGCCCGGAGGGGACACTCTCGGTGATCACGCCGTCGAGCCACAGGAAATTTTCACCCGTTCCGCCTGATACGAGCCGTCCATCGCCTGGATCCGACTCCACAGCCACCGCTGAGGGGCTCACCGTGGCGAGCCGCGGCGTGGCCCACACCACC
>CAJLLX010000009.1 GCA_905207535.1 uncultured Muribaculaceae bacterium
CGGACGCACGAGCCGTGCGTCCCTACACTGTTGGCGGCCTTCCCTGCCCATTCCGGCTCGTCCGAATTGCCTCAGGTATTGTTTTTTAGTTATCAGAGCTTCAGCTCTGATCATGCGGCCTCTCCTATCTACTATCTAAGCACTATCTCGCCTCTTTTCCTCAAATCGCCCACACATTTCTCCCTTTCGGCCAAAAAATCGCCCTCGCGTTAACTATTATTCCGCAAAAAAGTGCTAAATTTGCCATATTTTTTGATTTTTATGCGGCAGAATGTTAAAACGCCACCTGCGGCCGCTTCATTCTGTCGCGCACAGTGCGAAAACACATTAAGTATTTATACCAATCTTTATGATTATGAACAAATTGCTTACCGGGGCAATGGCCGCCGCTTCGCTGCTGACTCTCTTGTCGGCTTGCAGCGACACATTCGACCCCTCAAGCACCTCCGACCGACAGGGAACACTGCTCCTCAGTGTCGACCTCGACAAGGAGGTGTACGCGCCCAAAGCAATGTCAAAAGCAGCCACCGACGCCGATGCCATACAGGCTACCGACCTCAAGCTGCGTCTGACATCATCCAACGGCCAGCAATGGACATGGAACAGCATCGACGAAATGCAGCCTGCACAGTACAATGTCGGCGACTACACCTTTGAAGCCTACTACGGCGACGCCGCCGAAGAAGGCTTCGGGAAGCCCTACTACTACGGCAGCAGCTCCATCACTCTCCTCGAAAACCGCTCGACGCCCGTCAGCGTCACTGCCACACTCGCCAACTCCATGGTCACCGTGGCTTGCTCCGACGAGGCCAAGGCTTTCTTCAGCTCGCTCGCCATCTCCGTGACCTCCTCCACAGGAGCCACACACACCTATCCTCTCGACGAGACAGCTCCCCTCTACATCGCTCCCGGCGCTACCACCGTCAGCGTAGATGTAGCGCTTCAGGACGGCACTAAAGCCAAACTCAGCCCCGTCACCTTCGACGCCAAGCCCCGCAATTCCTACGCCGTGGCCTTCACCGTCAACGGCGGCGAGACCGGCAAGGCTCAGCTCAATGTCACCTTCAATTCCCACCTCGACGAGGAGACCGTAGAGATCGACCTCAGCAAAGAGATCCTCACCGCTCCCGCTCCCACCATCGAGACCAAAGGATTCACCTCCGGCGACCGCTTCGACTTCATCGAGAGCACACTCCCCACTCAGAAGTATCAGGCTATAATCTCGGCCAACGGCAATGTCGGCACCGCTGTGCTCACCACCTCCTCGGCCTCGCTCCTCGCTCAGGGATGGCCCGCCGTGGTCGACTTCGCCACCGCCGATGCCGCCACTCTGACCAAGCTCTCCGAGCTGGGTCTCAAATACAACGGCCTCACAGGCAAGCTCTCGCGCATGGCCGTAGTTGATTTCACCGATGTCATCAGCCACATAGCATACGTGGAGGGCGCCGACAACGTCACCACCTTCAACCTCGTGGCCAAGGATGCCGCCACCAAGGAGTCCAACCCCGTGGCTATCTCCTTCGGCATCGAACGCATCGAGCTGACGCTCACCTCCTACGAGTTCTCGCCCGCCGACAACCGCCTCACCATCGACGCCACCTACAATGGCGGCGACCTCGCCGAGGCTGTCAGCAAGGGCGATGTAAGTTTCCTCCTTATCAATGAGCGCGGCACCTACGATGTGGTAGCGCCCATCTCCATCACAGCCGCCTCCCGCGCCGCTGCGGCCTACACCATCGTGCTCCCCACCCGCGAGGAGGGCGATGTCACGTTCAAGGTGAAGTACAACGGCTCCACTGAGACCGCTCCCGTCACCCTTGAGCGCCGCGACCTCGACGCACAAGTCAATGTCAGCGCCAACGATGTCTTCGCCACCAGGGCCACTCTGACCCTCACCGGCAACGAGGCCGACCCCTCCAAGGCCCGCGTCTTCGTCTCCACCGACGGCAAGACCTACAGCGAGGTTTCCGCCACCAACAATAGCGGCCGCCTCGCCCTCTCGGGCCTCAAGGCTGCCACCGCTTACAGCGTGCGCGTCCGCATCAACGGCCTCACCTCTCAGCCCGCCACTTTCACCACCGAGTCGGCTATCCAGCTACCCAACTCCGACATGGAAAGCTGGTACAAGTCCGCTGGCAAATCCAACAACTGGTCCATCGAATACCCTGGCGCCGACGTCAACGCCGCATGGGGCACGATGAATCTCCTCACCACATCTTTCTCGGGCACTCGCGACTACACCGCATACTGCAACTTCTCCGGCACACGTCAGACCGGCGACAAGCACAGCGGCAGCAATGCGGCTATAATCGAAACCGTCGGCTGGGGCGCCAATGCAGCTCAGGCATGGTGGACCGATGCAAAGCATATCACCGTAGGAGAATTATATCTCGGCTCATACAACGCCTCTGCACAGGCACCCGTCTACGGCATGGCCTTTACCAGCCGTCCGGCCGCTGTAAAATTCTGGTATAAGTATTCGGCAAGAAATTCGGCCGACTACGCATATGCTTTTGCCAAAGTGCTCGATGCGTCCGGCAATGTAATTGCTGAAAGAGAGCAGAATCTTCAGGCTGTAGCCGATTATACACAGGTAACCTTCGACCTTCAGACACTCTATGGTGCCGGTTGCGCGAAGGCCGCCACAATACAGCTTGGCTTCAAATCAAGCGGACATCCCGAAGTCACAAGCCAGAACAATGACAAATGGCTCACACGCCCGCCTTTCGGCAACCTCGACAACGGACGTTTCACCGGCTCATCGCTCTATATCGACGACATCGAACTCACTTACTAATCTCCGCAACTCCCATAAAATATGAAAGCTAAATTTCTATCGACTTTTGCTGCCCTGGCTCTTGCTGCCGTCGCCTTCAGCTCATGCTCCGACGACGACTACAAGCCCGACACGCAGGACAAAGGGTCACTCAACACTGCCACCATCATCCCGGAGGTAGCCAATGCGGAGATCATCATCTCCGACCAGCAGGGTGCCACACACGCCATGGCGCGCCGTTCCTACCCGCTCGACGATTTCATCATCACAGTGGTCAACGCCTCAGGCGAGACCGTGGCCAACTGGACATACAACGCTATGCCCTCGCTGCCCGACTTCCCCGTAGGCACCTACACCATCAATGTAGCCTCCTGCGAGCCTGTGCCCGCCGAGTGGGAGAAGCCCCACTTCCTCGGGTCGCAGACTTTCGAGATCAAAAAGGGCGAAATCACCGATGTTGCCCCCATCGTGTGCCGCCTGGCCAATATCGCCGTCAGCGTCAAGTTTGATGACGACCTGATAGCCGCTTCCGCCGGCGACATCTCCGTCACCGTCACCTCGGTCGACTCCCACAGCCTCACCTTCAACCCTGCGGAGACCCGTCGCGGCTACTTCCAGGTGCTTGACGGCCTCGCTACCCTCGAGGTTCACTTCACCGGCACCGTCAACGGCGTTGCCGAGGACTTCCGCTACCCGCTGAGGGATATCGCTGCCGGCCAGCACCGCAAGGTGTCGTTCGCACTTCGCACCAACCCCGCCATACCCCCCGAAGAGTTCGGTGAGATCACTCCGGGCGACGGCTCCGGCATCGGCGTAAGCACCACCGTCACCGGCAACGACCTCGCCGGCGACACCCCCTGGGAAGAGACGGTAATTCCCGGAGACGACCGTCCCGGCAAGGAGGAATGGCCCGATGAGCCCGGTCCCGGCCCCGGCCCCGAAGATCCCGAAGACTGGAAGATAGAGTTCACAAGCACCACCCTCGACATCGAAGGCGTCAACAACTCCGCCGGCTGGTCGGGCGACGCCGTGGTCGACATCACCTCCACCAACGGCTTCTCCTCGCTGCTCGTGGAGATTATCTCCAATTCGCTCAACGACAGCATGCTCACAGACGTAGGCCTCGCTGCAACGTTCGACCTCGCTACCGGCATGTCGGCAGGCGACAATCCCCGGGACCTCTCCGCAGTCCTCCGCGATACGTTCCACTTCCCCGTGGGCGAGGAGGTCACCGGTGATGACGTCACCTCTATCTCGTTTAATATCACCGAGTTCGTTCCTCTGCTCAACATGTATACAGACGAAATGCACCAGTTCCGCATCACTGTCACCGACAAGAAGGGCAACAAGAAGGACATGACACTTAAATTCCAAGCATAAGCAAACCCTGAAATGAAAATGAAAAAGATATTTTTCGCATGTGCGGCCTCGCTGGCTATGCTTTCATTCAGCGGCTGCTCCGACGACATCAACTATCAGGACCCCACCGGGGGTGAGGGCCGCGTATTCCTCCGCCCGCTCCTCTCGAGCGACGTCAAGGTGGAGAGCCGTGCCATCCTCACCGACGAGGAGCTCCACGAGAGCGCTCTGATATGGATCTCCAACTCCAAGGGTGTAGTCCGCAAATACACCGGCACCTCTTCCATCCCCGCGGGGGGAGTGAATCTGGTGAGCGACAACTATGTGGCCGAAGTGTGGGCCGGCGACTCTGTCCCCGCCTCCTTCGAGCACCGCTACTTCAAGGGCCGTGAGGCGTTTGCCGTAAGTGGCGGACGCACCACTCAGGTCGACATCGAGTGCCGCATCGCCAACACCGTGGTGGCTGTCGACTACGACGACGCTGTCGACAATGTCCTCACCGACTACACCATGACCGTGGGCCACGTCGCCGGCTCCCTCGTCTACGAAGGCCGCGACAACCGCCTCGGCTACTTCATGATGAACAGCCGCGCCACCGGCCTTACCTATACCCTCACAGCCAAGAAGGCCGACGGCTCCGAATTCACCTTCACCGGTGAGATCGCCGACGCCAAGCCCGCCACCAAGTATGTGCTCCATGTAAAGCATGCCGACAAGCCCGCTGAGGACTTCGGCGGCGCCCTCATCAGCATCGTGGTCGACGAGACCATGATAGAGGTGGAGGACACCATCGAGCTGTACGCTGCGCCCACCGTAGAGGGCACCAACTTCGACCTCACCAAGCCCATTATCGGCGAGCAGGGCAAGCTCACCGAGAAGAAGCTCTGGATCAAGAGCACCAAGGGCTTCTCGCGCCTGGAGTTCGCCTGCCCCGAGTTCGCCACTCTGCTCGGCATCTCGGGCAACGACTTCAACATCTTCGGCATGGCCGAAGATGTCACGGCCCGCATCGAGGCCGCCGGATTCTCCTTCCAGCGCTTCACCCACGAGGCTGCCGAGACCGAAGCCGAGCGTGAGTTTGAGGAGGTCAAGGTCATCATGAGCGCCGATTTCATGAGCCTCTTCCCCAACGGCGAGCACACCCTCACAGTCACTGTGGTCGACAACAACGGCCGTACCACCGTCACTCCCATACAGATTGTCGTCTCCGACGCCAAGCTCATGACCGACGAAGTCATCGACCACGAAATCTGGGCTACCCACGCCACTCTCCACGGCACAGTGATGAAGGCTGACGTGGCCAATGTGGGCTTCAACTACCGCGAGGCCGGCACTCAGGCCTGGACCTTCGTCAGCGGCAATGTGGCCGCTCCCGCCGAGGGCCTCAACTACTCTGCCGAGATCACCGGACTCACCCCCGGCACCACCTATGAGTATGTGGCCACTTCCGACGACTTCACCGCCGCCACTCCCGTGACCTTCACCACCGAGGCCGCCTCTCAGCTCCCCAACGCAGGTATGGAGACATGGAACACCTCTTCCACCCCCTACCTCATCGCAGCCGACGGAAGCTCTATGTTCTGGGATAGCGGCAACCACGGCTCGGCCACTATGGGCAAGAATATCACCACACCCGAAGAGACCATCAAGCATTCCGGCAACTTCTCGGCCAAGCTCGAAAGCCAGTTTGTGGGAATGGGCGCCATCGGTAAATTCGCCGCCGGCAACATCTTCGTCGGCGATTACCTCGCCACCGACGGCACCGACGGCATCCTCGGATGGGGCCGCGCCTTCACCTCGCGCCCCAAAGCGCTGAAGGTTTGGGTGAAATATACGCCTCAGACAGTCACCTATTCGAAAACCGACCTCCTCAAGAAGGGCGACATGGACCAGGGCATCATCTACGCTGCCCTCGTCGACGACAGCAAGCAGAGCTACAAATACAAAGAAAACACCTACTCCTGGCCTTGCATCGTCCGCACCAAAAGCTCTGATCGTAACCTCTTCGACAAGAACGGGTCCAACGTCATCGCCTACGGCGAGCGCGTCTTCACCGAAGCCACTGCCGGCGACCAGCTTGTAGAGATCGAGATACCTCTCGACTACACCACCGACACCAAGCGTCCGTCCAACATCATCCTCACCTGCTCGGCAAGCCGCTACGGCGACTACTTCACCGGCGGTCCCTCCGTGATGTACGTCGACGACTTCGAACTCGTCTACTGATCCACCCGCGCGGCTCCCTTTAGGATCCGCGCCCGCATATCCCCTAACGCGCTGCGCCAATCACCCCGGCGCAGCGCTTTCTTTTATATTCCACCGCTGCCGCCACAATCTACTATCTTAGCACAACAATCTAATTTTTGATAACTCGCATTTTTTCCTTACCTTTGCCACAAACTATACACCAACAAAATAACGACCGAAAAAAAATGGCACAACAGGAAGATGTGTTTAAGAAAATAATATCCCATGCCAAAGAGTATGGATTCGTGTTCCCCTCCAGCGAAATCTACGACGGACTCTCTGCCGTCTATGATTACGGACAGAACGGTGTGGAGCTCAAAAACAACATCAAGCGCTACTGGTGGGAGTCGATGACTCTTCTCCACGAGAACATCGTGGGCATCGACTCGGCTATCTTCATGCACCCCACCATCTGGAAGGCTTCGGGACATGTCGACGCATTCAACGATCCTCTCATCGACAACCGCGACTCAAAGAAGCGCTACCGCGCCGACGTGCTCATCGAGGAGCAGATTGCCAAATACGAAGAGAAGATCGACAAGGAGGTGGCCAAGGCAGCCAAGCGGTTCGGCGAAAGCTTCGACGAGGCCCTCTACCGCCAGACCAATCCCCGCGTGCTCGATCATAAGGCCAAACGCGACGCCCTCCACGAGCGCTACGCCAAGGCCATGAACGACAACAATCTCGACGAGCTCCGTCAGATCATCATCGACGAAGAGATCGTCGACCCCATCTCCGGCACCAAAAACTGGACCGACGTGCGCCAGTTCAACCTCATGTTCAAAACCGAGATGGGCTCCACAGCCGACGGTGCCATGACCGTTTACCTCCGTCCGGAGACCGCTCAGGGCATCTTCGTCAACTATCTCAACGTGCAGAAGACCGGCCGCATGCGCATCCCCTTCGGCATCGCTCAGATAGGCAAGGCGTTCCGCAACGAGATCGTCGCCCGCCAGTTCATCTTCCGTATGCGCGAGTTCGAGCAGATGGAGATGCAGTTCTTCGTGCGCCCCGGCTCCGAAATCGAGTGGTTCAAGAAGTGGAAAGAGACCCGTCTGCGCTGGCACAAGGCCCTCGGCCTGGGCGACGAGAAATATCGCTACCACGACCACGAGAAACTCGCCCACTACGCCAACGCTGCCACCGACATCGAGTTCCTCATGCCCTTCGGATTCAAGGAGGTGGAGGGTATCCACTCCCGCACCAACTTCGACCTCTCGCAGCACGAGAAATATTCCGGCAAGAAAATCCAGTATTTCGACCCCGAGCTCAACGAGAGCTACACACCCTACGTCATCGAGACCTCGATCGGCGTCGACCGCATGTTCCTCTCCGTCCTCTGCTCGTCGTATGAGGAGGAGGCACTCGAGAATGGCGAAACACGCGTGGTGCTCCACCTCCCCGAGGCGCTTGCGCCCGTGAAATGCGCCGTGATGCCCCTGGTGCGCAAGGACGGACTCCCCGAAAAGGCCCGCGAGATCGTCAACGACCTCAAATTCGACTTCAACACCCACTACGAGGAGAAGGACTCCATCGGCAAGCGCTACCGCCGCCAGGATGCCATCGGCACACCCTTCTGTATCACCGTCGACCATCAGACCCTCGAAGACAACACCGTCACACTCCGCGAGCGCGACTCCATGGAGCAGAAGCGTGTTAACATTTCCGACCTCCACACCCTCATCCACGACCGTGTAAGCCTCAACTCCCTCCTCCGCCGTCTCGGCTGAGAAGCTAATCTATAATTTTACAAAATGAAGAAAAATTCTATTATCCTCATTGTCATCGCCGTCATCGTGGTGATCCTCTGCGGCACCGGATGCTCGCAGTACAACGGTATGGTCGATGCCGACCAGGCCGTGCAGAAGCAATGGGGACAGGTGCAGAACCAATATCAGCGTCGCGCCGACCTCATCCCCAACCTTGTGGCCACCGTCAAAGGCTACTCCGAGCACGAGTCTTCCACCCTCGAGAGCGTAACCCGTGCCCGCGCCGGCCTCTCCGAGGCTTACAACGCCGCTCAGGAAGCCAACACCGAAGCTCAGGCCGGTGCTCCCGCCAACCTGCAGCAGTTCCAGCAAGCCCAGGAGAAGCTGCAGAGCGCTCTCGGCATCTATGTCAACGCCGTGCGCGAAGCCTATCCCGACCTCAAGGCCAATCAGAACTTCCTCGACCTGCAGGCTCAGCTCGAAGGCACCGAAAACCGTGTCTCCACCGAGCGCCAGCGCTACAACGAGGCTGTAGAGACCTACAACAAGAAGGTGCTCCGCTTCCCCGCGCGACTTTTCGCCGCCATGTTCGGCTTCGATGCCAAACCGATGTTCCAGGCCGATGCCAACGCTCAGGCTGCTCCCAAGGTTGAATTTTAACCCACTGCAAATCAAGTGAAACGACTGTTTTATATCATCGCAGCTCTGGCCATGGCGGGCGCCGCGCTCTCCTCGTGCAGCGACGACGACAACAACGCCAACACCTGGGAGGACTACCGCCAGTGGCGCGAAGACAACATCAGCTGGCTCGAGGATCAGCGCAATCTCGTCGACGAGGCCACCGGTCAGCCCTACTATACGAAGATAGTGGCCCCCTGGGCGCCTTCGGCCTACGTGCTCATGCACTGGTTCAACGACCCGGCCGAGAACGGCGGCGTCTCCCCGATGCTCACTTCCACAGTGACCACCCGCTATAAGCTCCATCTCTACGACGGCACTCTGGCCGATTCCTCCGAGGGCCAGAAGGGCGGTGTGTTCACCAGCCAGCTCTCCTCGCTCATCGAGGGATGGCAGATAGCGATGATGAATATGCACGTGGGCGACACGGTGCAGATTCTCATCCCCTATCAGTCGGCCTACGGCAGCTCCTCCTCCGGATCCGTGCTCCCCTACTCCGCACTGCGGTTTAATGTACGCCTGGAAGATATCCCCGACTACGAGATTCGTCCCTAAACTGTGATTTCTACATGAGGCCGCGCCTGTTGCGCCGCGGCCTCATGCTTTTTCACTCATAAACCGATCAATCACACCTTATTCATGAAAAAACTTTTACTCGCCTCGGCCATCCTTCTGGCCACTGCGGCCGACCTCTGCGCTCAATCGGCCATCTACGCCTGCGGACACATCCGACGCACCCGCACACAGGCCATCGAAAAGCTCTGCTATTCGGGCTACACCACCGCTATCCTCTTCAATGTCAACGTAGAGGACGACGGCTCACTCACCACCGACTTCAACTGGTCCACACAGCAGGCTGCCGAAGCCGGCGGCATCATCTGCCGCGACGGCAAGTACATCTTCGACCAATATCAGCCCAATTACGTCAGCGACATCAAGCGTCTGCTCACCCAGCCCACATCCATCGACCGCATCGAGATATGCATCGGCGGCTGGGGCAACGGCTCCTACGGCCATATCCGTGATTACATCAATGCCCACGGCGCCGGAGAGGAGACAGCCCTCTACCGCAATTTCAAAGCCCTCAAGGAGGCTATCCCCGAAATCACAGCCGTCAACAACGATCAGGAGCAGGACTACGACCTCTCCACTGCCATCACTTTCCACCGCATGCTCGCCGACATCGGCTACACCACCACCGTGGCTCCATACACCAACCGCGACTACTGGAAGCAGCTCGTCTCGGCACTCAACAAGACTCCCGGCACCTGCGACCTCGTCTACCTCCAGACCTACGGCGGCGGCGCATACAACAATCCCAACGACTGGAAGGTATTCGGCGACATCCCCATGCTTGTGGGCTTCGACTGCGAGGCTTCCGCCGATATCAACGGCATGGAGAGCAAATTCACCAACTGGCGCGACAACTGCGGAGCCGTCGGCGGATTTCTCTGGAACTACAACAGCGAAGCACGCGACGTGCATCAGTGGGCCACCACCATCAACCGCATCTTCACCCCGGCTCCCGAAAAGCCTGTAGCCACCTTCTACGCCGATACAAACTATGGCGGCTATGCCGTATCCCTCGCCGAAGGCTCCTACAACCGCACGCAGCTCGCACGCCTCGGCATCAAGACCAAAGACATCGCATCACTGAAGCTCGCCGATGGCTACAAAGTCACCCTCTATCGCGGCAGTGAGTGCGACAAGACCTCTACCGTAATCACTGAAAGCAAGGAAGATTTAGGCACGCGCTGGCGCAACCAGACCGTCTCGCTCGCCATCGAGAAAAACGAAGAAGGGGGCATCGATGGCGTAGAAGCCGACGCAACCGCCGCCGAGTCTCAGTTTATCAACCTCCAGGGACAGACCGTAGCAGCTCCTGTCGCCGGCAACCTTTACCTCTGCCGCCGCGGCACCTCCGTCACAAAAGTCATCTACTGATTTTCCACCCTATTTCGGATATACAACGGTTGGGGCGCAACGTTTTGCGTCCCAACCGTTGTTTTATTGATTTTCAAGGGTTTGACATCCGCTCGAGTTGATTTTCAATGGTTTGGCATCCGCTCGAAACGGATTGTGCTCTTGTACAGAGGGAAATTCACCGACAATATCGCACCATCGGGGGTGAGATCGGCGGAGGTTTCGCCATCCATCGGCTCCATATCGGCGTCGATCCACTCAGCACGGTAATGCCCGGCAAAGGATGTGCGCCACAGGTGCCCTTTTATCATCCCCGGCTCCCAGGCGCTACGGTTGGCCACGCCGCCGCCCATATAAATGATGTCATAATCGGGCTCCACGGTGTCAGAAGCGCCCTCCGCGGCCCGGTGTTTCACCACCGCAAGGATGTAGCGGCCTCCCGGCTCGGCAAGAGAGCTCTCGGTGTCGCGGTCGAGAAATCGCCACATCCCCACAGGCTCGGCCTGGCTCTCATTACGGCAACTCTCGGCAATCTCCTCCGCGCTCAGCCCGCTCCGCAATGCTGCATCGGGCGCCGGGCGCCATTTCAGCACACCGTGGCGCAACCGCAGGTCGCGGTCGCTGCTGATAGTCAATGCTTTTACCCCTTGCGCCGAGTGCCCCTCGCCGCCATAGACGCTCCCCTTTTCCCCGGCCCAAAAGCCGGCGCGGTCGCCGACATTTTCCACCGCCACCTCGCTGACGCGGCAATAGACTGAGCTCTCGTCATCTATGGTCAGTCGGCTTTCCGGCGGCTCCGGCTGCCCGTCAGCGGGCTCGCATCCTCGCAGATCCTCGACGGTGCACTCGGCCACACGCTTGTCATCGCCCATCAGCCCTGCGCCACGGGTGCGATACGTCAGCGACATCCGCTTCAGCGGCGCTCCGAAGCCGTCGAGCAGCTCTATCCGCCACCCTTTCCCGTCGAGGGCATGCCCATGGATGTTGCCGATGAGCTCCAGCTCGGCCTCTATCACAAATTCCCGGCACCCCTCGGGGAGCGCCACAGTGTGAGTCTCCCCGGCTTTCACCTTGGCATCAGGCAGCGACAGGCGCTCCCAGTCGGCGCCCTGCACCGGCTGAATGGCGATGGCCACAGCCATAAGAAGCGATGTGAACAGTGTGAATTTCATCCCTCAGCGTCAGTTTTTTTTTGCTTCCTCACCTCTGTAGAGCCGCACACAGGCCTCGGTGAAGGCTTCACGGCTCATATCCCACGGCAACCAGTGGATATGGAATCCGCGGCGCTCCATCCCCCTGAACCAGGTCATCTGACGCTTGGCAAACTGATGGATGGCTATCTCCAGCCCGCTGTACATCTCCTCGCGGGTGATCTCGCCAATCACATAGCGGGTAACGAATTTATATTCCAGTCCGTAATAGATGAGATCCTCGGGTGCGATCCCCTCGCCAAGCAGCCGCTCCACCTCCTGAATCATCCCGCCGTCGATGCGCGCACGCAGCCGCCGGCTGATGCGCTCGCGCCGCTCGTCGCGACCTATCTCCACACCCACAATCACCGCGTCAAGGGGCCTGGCGGGCGCTGTGAGCTCTTCCGTCTCGGGATGGCGATCGTAATAGGTCTGAATCTCTATGGCGCGTATGGCGCGCTTAGCGGTGTCTACATCGGTCACATTGTGCAGGGTCTTCATCGCGGCGAGGATGGCGGTGAGCTCTTCGAGCGATTTCCCTTCGAGCGACTGCCGCAGCTCCCTGTCTTCGGGCACCTCGGGGAGACACATCCCTTTTAGCAGCGACTCCACATAGAGCCCCGTGCCTCCGCACACCACCGGCACACGGCCGCGCTCCGAAATATCCTCGATGGCCCGCCGGGCATCGCGCAGATACTCGTAGAGGTTGTATTTGCTCCCCGCCGGAGCCACATCTATCACATGATAGGGCACCGGGCCATACTCGTCGAGGTCTTTGCCGGTGCCGAGGTCCATACCGCGGTACACCTGGCGCGAATCGCCGCTCACTATCTCGCCGCCGAGCGCAAGCGCGGCGTCCACCGCCCGCCGGGTCTTCCCCGAGGCCGTCGGACCCGTTATGCAAAGTATTTTTTTCATCATGTGGGTTGTCGGTGAGGCGGTTAGATAGTCAGGATGTCAGCCGTGGGCACGCATGCGCTTGTTGAATAGGCGCTTCACGGGATACCAGAATTTATCCTGATTGGTACGGTCCACTGTCAGCCAGTGCGTATCGTCGTAGTTCACATCCCAGCTGCGGATATCGCGCAGACGGAAGGTGGGTTTGTAGTTTTTGATCGGGTAGAGGCGGCGGCCACCCTCGTCATAGGTCTTCCATGCCATCGCTATGCGCCACACGCGCGTCAGCTCGGTCACCAGGTCGGGGCTAAGTATCCCCTGCTGCGCCAGCTGCCGCAGATGGCCCCATTTGAGCCATTCGCCCTCGATTTTAGAGTCGAGCATCTCCTCCTCGTCGTTGATAAAGGCGAAATAGTGGTAAACATTGCGGAAGGTGATCTCGTCGGGCGAGCTGTAGATCAGCCTTATTTCGGCCCCTCTTATGCCGGTATACTCCTGAAAGAGCCGTATGGCATTGTGGAGGTTCTCATGCTCGCAGTAGTCGGTGTGCACTATCGCCGGGGTGTCAAACCGCTTGATTTTCGCGCCGTTGGCGAAGGTGTGGCTGGTGTCCGACATCATGTCCACAAACAGGCAGTCGTCATGTATCAGCAGGAAGCGAAGCGTGCTCGAGCCGGGGGTCGACACCAGGTGCTCCTCGTCGTTGTGGCAGTAGTAGATCCACAGCGAGTAATACCTCAGCCCGAGATACACCAGCGACAGAGCGTAGATGGTCAGCGGCATCCACACGAAGAAAAAGAGGTCGGCCTTGTTGAGGCTGATATTCACATAGTTGGTGAGATAATATCCCCAGTCGACCACCGTCAGCAGCAGCGACAGGGTGAAGAGCAGACTGGTCTGATAGCGCCATTCGCGGCTGAAAAGCTCGCCTATGAATCCGTGCTCTATCACATTGCCGTAGCGCAGTTTGCACTTCTGGCACACCAGCGGCTCCGAGCGCCTGCGCAGCATGAAGAACAAGGTCACCACGGTGGTCACCGGAGCCACCACAAGTATTTCTATCACAGGCGAATCCATGTCAAACGGCTGTCCGTTGAGCTCCACCATATCTTCACCCCGGGCGAAGAAATACACTCCCACTACAAATAGCGCCGCGATGAGGATCACAGCCGACACCTCCTGAATAAGGCGCGAGCACGACGGCACGTCGCTCCTCCTCATCACCGCGTGGAGCCACTGCAGCGCAAGGAAAAGCACCACATTCAGCGGAGCGAGATACTGGCTGGGCACCACCGGCGCGCACACGGCAAGCATCATCAGCAGCCCCACGGCCACGGCCCAGTTGCGCCACAGTCCGAAGATTGCAGCCGTCATTCCTTCTTTTATTTTATTCGCTCTATGCATTGCTTATTTTCTCATTTTAGTGTCGCGGCACCCGGAGCCATCGCCCTATGCTCTGCCGGGGCTTACGGCCACCGGCTCCCCCGCCTGCGCCGACCTTTGCTTTTAACCGCCGGGAGCGGCATTTTGTTTGTACTCTGCGCTACAATTCTCTCAGAGATTGTCAGAGAAATAGCGCAGCATGCGCCCGTACACCAGCGCGCGGGCATCGCAGCCGTTGATGCTGTGGTTCATCTCGGGGAAAAGCAGCATATCGCAGTAGCGGTCGGCCTTCTGCAGGGCGCTCACAAACTCTATGGTGTTGGTGAGGTGCACATTGTCGTCGGCGGTGCCGTGGATGATCAGCAGGCGGCATGCCAGACGCCCGGCGCGCTCCACCGGCGCACCTTCGTCGTAGGCCTCGCCGTTCTCCTGCGGGGTGAGCATGAACCGCTCGGAATATACCGTGTCGTAGAAGCGCCATGAGCTGACGGGAGCTATCGCCACTGCAGCCTTCCAGGGCGAATCCACCGAAGTGACGCCCATCAGGGTCTCATATCCGCCATAGCTCCAGCCGCTGAGGCCTATGCGGTCGCCGTCGGCATAGGGGAGCGAGGCCACATACTGCGCGGCGGCAATCTGGTCCTGAGTCTCGAAGTAGCCCAGACGCTTGTACACCACGTCGCGGAAGGCTGTGCCGCGTGCACCGGTGCCTCGCCCGTCGACACACACCACCAGGAACCCCTGCTGAGCAGCGTAGATGTCCCAGTCCATGCGCCAGCGGTTGACCACCTCCTGCGAGCCGGGGCCGCTGTACTGCCACATGATCACGGGATATTTTTTCGATGCGCTGAATCCGGCGGGCTTCACCATGTAGCCGTTGAGGGTGTAGCCGTCGCTCTGCATGGTGAAAAATTCCTTCGTCGGCACTCCGGCGTAGCGCTGGGCGTAAGAGGCGTTATCCTCGAGCACGCGCAGCTTCTTTCCTTTCCCGTTGTAGAGGGTGTAGGTCGGAGGAGTGGCGGCGGTGCTGTAATTGACGGTATAGTAGTTCATCGCCGGGGAGAAGGTGGCCGAGCCCCACCCTTCGGCTGGTGTCAGCATCTCGATCTTCTTCCCCTGACGGTCTACGCGGCGCACCACGCGGTTGACGGCGGCGGTCACATCCTCGCCGGGCACCGCCTGATAGTAGCTGTTGCCCAGTGCGTCGGTGCCGTAATATGCCGTCACGTCGGCTTGGCCCGAGGTGATGGCGCGCAGCTGCTGACCGGCGTAGGAATATTTGTAGAGGTTGTTCCACCCCGTGCGCTCGCTCTGCATCACAAATCCGTCGTTCTCGAAGGCTATCTCCTCATAGGTGGCGGGATTGAGCCACGCCTTGGCCTCCTCTACCAGTATCGATTTGCAGACGGTGCTCTTGGGATTGGCGGAGTAAAGCTCCATGCGGTTCTGAGCGCGGTTGAGGGTCACAATCATCAGGCGCTCGGCATTGTCGCCGCCAAAGGCTATGCGGGGTATATACTCTATGCCGCCGTCTTTAAGCGCTATCTCCTTGATCTTGCGGGTGTCCACATCGTAGGAGTGCACGCTCACGCGGCTATTCTGCTCGCCGGCCACGGGATATTTGTAGGAAAATTCGCCGGGATAGAGGGCATATTCGCTCTGCGGCGAGCACCATCCCTGATAGCGGGTGAAGGTGAAGGTGGGCACCTTCGCCTCATCGTAGCGCAAATAGCACAGCGTGGTGCAGTCGGGTGCCCACGCCATTGAGCAGTCGGTGGAAAACTCCTCCTCGTAGGTCCAGTCGGGGATACCGTTGATCACCCGGTTTTTCTCGCCGTCGGTGGTCACCTGCACCTCCGAGTCGTAGTCTATCTTCTTGATATAGATATTGTTGTCGGCAACGAAGGCCACCATGCGCCCGTCGGGCGACATCAGCGGCGACTGCTGGCGGTCAAAGTTTTTGCTCAGCTTACGCAGGATATTGCGCTTGATCTCGAATATGTAGTATTCCCCCTTGACCGAGCGGCGGTACACCGGCTCCGAATCGGCGCAAACCAACAGTTTTGTGCCGTCGGCGCTGATGGTGAAGCTCTCCACCTGCGCTATGGTGTTTTCGCGGGTGTGGGTCACATCGAGCACTGTCTCCGTCTCCTTGCCGGTGGCGGTGTCATACTTCACTATCTTCGATCCGTCGGCGCTCAGGCGCAGAAACGTCTCCCCGTCGGGCATATACTGCATGGCGCCGGGGGTCGACGTCGCATTGCCGGGATACACATACTTCGAGATGGCCTCCACATTGACCACCCCCGCCGGAGCCTTCACGCCGGCAGCACAGGCCGTACCGGCCACAGCCACAGCCGCCGCAGCGGCACACAATATCTTCTTCATACCTTCAGTCTCTTTCTTCATTCATTTTCTCTCAGTCCCACAGCGACATCTGCGCGGGGTGCTCGGGTGTCGGGCGGTGTTCCGGCTCGTGATAGCCGAATTCCGGCGCATCCTCCGCCTCCCCCTTCTTTTTGGCGGGCGGCGAGGCCACCAGCCAGTCGGTGTCGGTGATACTCTCGTCTATCGCCGAGATCTTCATCTTCGGTTTGCGTCCACGGCGGCTCTTGGGCTTTGCCTCCTTGGCGGCATCCTCAGCCGGGGCGGCCACGGGTGCATCAGCAGGTGCGGGAGTGTCAGCCGGCGACGGCTCGGCCGCCGAGGCCTCCTGTTTCTCCTCTTTGAGCTGGTAACGGCGGTTGTTGAGCCGCTCTATCTCCTCGCGAAGCACCCCCTCGGTGCGGGCGTGCTCGTAAAGATTGTTCTCTATGGTCTTGCGCAGCGAGCCGGCCTGATCCTCAAGGGTGCGGATCCGGTTGTCTTTCATCGCTATCACTTCGTCGTAGGTGCGTTTCTCCTCATCGCGCTTGGCGAGCTCCTCTTTCTGAGCCAGCAACTGGTCGCGCAGCGTGCGCTTTTCGGCCTCGTAGCGCAGATGTGTCTCCTCGAGTTTTTTCATCTTCTCGTTGAGATCCTCCACGATGCGCAGATTCTCATTGGCCTCCTCGAGCTGCTCGCGCAGATGCTCCACCTCGGCGGTAGCGGTCTGCAGTTGCTCTGTCACCGCGGTCAGCTTACGGCGATTGGAGTCGAGAGCCATCATATTTTCCTTGGCTACGCGGTCGGCCTTCTCGGCAGCCTCTTTCAGGGCGTCGGTCTCGGCCTTGACAGCCTCCGATGTCGCGGCTTCGGCCGCAGCCTTCTGAGCCTCCAGCTCAGCCTGAAGGGCTTCATTTTGGGCTTTCTGCGATGCTACCAGGGCGTTGAGCTCCTCTATCTTGGCGGCGAGGGCTTCGGTCTCGTCGTTGGCCCCTTCTGCCACGGAGGCGGTCACCGATGTGAGGCGAATCTTATTGAGCAAGCTCTTGTTTTCGAGCATATACTGCTCGTTTTCGGCCTGCAGAGTGGCTGTCAGTTTCTCCAGTTCGTGCACCTTTTCGCTAAGGGCGCGCTTCTGGCGCTCGGCGCTGAGCTGCTGCTTTTTCAGCTCTTCGAGGCCGTTCTCCTCCTGGCGGGCTTTCTCGCGCAGGGTCTCTATCTCCTGATGCAGGCTCCGGCGCTCCGCCGCAAACTGCTCGCCGCAATGCCGGCGGGCATCGGCGGCCACCTGCTCGAGATAAGATTTCATCGACCCGTCGAGGGCGCGGTAGAGATATTCGCGCTGACGCTTCTCGTCGACGCTCTCCCCGAGAAATTGCGGCAGGGCTTCGTTGAAAATCTTCACCACCGCCTCGAATATCACATCGGGAGACACCGCTGCCGGGGCTTCAAGCGCCGACGGCTCAGCCGCATGTGGCTGAGCGGCATCGCGGGCGGCATCCGACAGCGACACAGAGGCGTCGGCCGACGCGCCGACGGCATCTTCCTGACTTCGCTCCGCCTCGTCGCGGCGGCGATACGGAGTAACACGGGCGTCTATGCCCTTCACTTCCTCGTCAAGGTCATCCTCGCCGAAGCCGAACGCTTTTTTCAGGCCGTTGAAAAAACTCATCTTTCCTTTTTGATTTTTCGATGGTTAAAGATTGCCGCATGTCCCCCTGCGGGGTACACACTTTCACAAAGTTAGCAACAATCGTCGGGATATGCAACCCGATGCACCGAAATATCAAAACTTTTTCAATATCAGTCCCCTTCCGCGCCCCGATCAGTCAGAATCAAGGCCCGTTTCAGTCTTTTTTCTCCGGCTTTTTCACCACGCCGGCGGTGCGGCGGCCGTCGATGCCAATGATGATGGGCGACGGAAACTCCACCACCCTCACATGCTCGCTCTCGTAGACAGCGGGCTGACTGTCAAGGTATTCCTGATCGAGGTAGTCGTCTTTACCGAAGGGATTGACGGTGAAATATCCCACGCCGAACGAGGTGAGATTCTGGAAGAAATGCGTGCCCTGGCTCGGCTCTATCCGGTAGTTGTGGAGCGCGGTCTCCACTATCAGCCTGGCGCCGGAGATGTCGGCCCAGCGCACGGGCACCCCGAGGGCGTCGTCGCTCGAGCCCCAGCGGCCGGGACCAATCAGCAGATACCCCTCGCCGCGCTCGAGCATCGCGCGGTTGATCTCGCCGATTTCGGCGGCAATGCTGCGGTTGTTGAGCGAGCAGAAGGTGTCGGGGCGCACATACACCACCTTGGTGATGTTGTCGGTGGTACCGTGCCCCAAGGCGGTGCTGCTGCGCAGTATCAGTTCGCTGTTTTCCAGATTCATAAGGTCGGCATCCACATCCTCCTTGCGGTCGATGATCGGTCGGATCTGCAGCCAGTAGATGCGCCCTTTCAGCGTGCCGTCGTCGTCTATGTTGCCGGCAAACTCTATCTCCACCGGGCGCTGCATGGCCTGCTGCCCCTCGGTGAGCATGAAATTGACGGCATCGGCCAGCGGGAAGGCGTTGTCGCGCAGTATGTTGGCGAAAGTCACTACTTTACGTCCCGGGCCGTAGCTGCTGTCGCGTATCATCTGGTCGTTGGGGTCGTAGGTCGACACGGTCAAATGTAGGGCATCGGTATCCTTGAAGCTCTGCACTCCGGCGCGGGTGAGGTTGAAACTGTCGTCGACCTCAAAGTCGTCGCGCATCTCGTTGAGGTTCAGGCAGTAGAGCTCGCGCTGAGTATCGCGCAGCGCCAGCTCGAGAGTGGAGGTCTGCAGCACTTTCGTGGGATGCTTGGGCGAGAAGCGCAGCGCGCGGCCGCCGTCCACAATATATTTGCCAAGTCCCACGGCCACCTCGGCCACACCCTCCTCGGGCGTTTCGTCGCCGAGCGGATAGTAGTTGAGCGACCGTCCCACCCCGGCAAACGACGGGAAATAATACCCGTCGTAATCCTTGCCCACCACCTCCTGGATGATCACGGCCATCTTCTCCTGATCGATCACATTGGATGTGGCGGTCATGTAGGCCTTGCTCTCGGCGTAGAACACCGAGGCATACACCCCCTTGATGGCGTCGGTGAGCAGTTTGCGCATGCTCTCGGCGTCGTCGACGTGGGGTATCATGTAGGTGGAATATACTCCCGCAAATGGCTGATAGTGGGAGTCTTCGAGGATGCTCGAACTGCGCACGGCCAGCGGACGGTCTACCACCTCGGTGAGCGCCAGCAGGTCGTCGCGCACGCGCTCGGGGAGGCGGGCCTTGAGGAAGCGCTCCAGGATCTCCTCGTCGGAGGCGTCGCTCAGCGCCAGGGGGTAGAGGTCGTTGTCGGCCATAAACTCGTCGAAGATGTCGGTGCAGAGCACCACGGTGCGCGGTATGGTGATGGTCACCCCGTGGAAACTGTCGCACTCGGGGTGCTTCTTGATGATCGAGTCGATGAAGGCCAGGCCGCGCCCTTTGCCGCCCAGCGACCCCTGCCCGATGCGGGCGAAATTGGAGTAGTAGTCGAAGCGGTCTTTGCGAAACTCGGCCACCACGCCGCGGTTTTTCATCTTCCTGTACTTCACTATCAGGTCGAAAAAGAGCCGCTTCACCGCCGGAGCCTCCTCTATGTTGTTGAAACGGTGCAGTTTGATCACATCGGCGATGGGGAACATGGCGCGGCTGTAGAGCCAGCGCGATATGTCGTTGCGCCGCGCATGATAGAGCAGCGAGTCGCTCGGGATGTCGAACATACGCTTCTGCAGCTCGTTGACCGACGACACACGCATGATCTCCCGCCCGGTGGAGGGGTCAAGAAACCGGAAATCGCCGAAGCCGAAGCTCTTCATGATGGCGTTGCCCAGATCTACGGGCAGTTTTTTCGATGTTTTGTCGAGGAAGACGCCGTCGAAGCGCGCCACCTTCTCGCGGTTGTCGCTGTCGGTACTCTCCACTATAATAGGCAGATAGGGGTCGCGGCTGCGCACATAGTCGGCAAACATCAGGCCGGCGTGCTGGTCCTTCGTCCCTTCGCGCTTGAAGCTCACATCGGTGATCAGGCCCAGCATCTTGTCGGCATACTTGTTGTAGAGCTCCACAGCCTCCTCGTAGTCGCGCGCCAGGATCACTTTGGGACGTCCGCGCATGCGCAGCATCTTCTCATGCTCGTTGAGCGCCTCGGTGGAGAAGATCATGCTCTGTTTGAGCAGGAATTTATAGAGATGCGGCAGTATCGACGAGTAAAATCTCACCGAGTCCTCCACCATAAGTATCATCTGCACACCCACATCGAGCACATCGTTGTCGGCGTTCATCTTGTCCTCCAGAAGCTTGATGATGGCCAGCAGCAGGTCTACATTGCCCAGCCAGGAGAACACATAGTCCACACCCGAGAGGTCCTCCGACGCAATGCGGCGCGACACCTCCTTGGAGAAGGGGGTCAGCACCACGATGGGCACACCGGGATGGGCCGCCTTCAGCGTTTTGGCAGTGGTGAAGGTGTCCGACACATCCATGCCGGGCATAGCTATGACGAGGTCGAAATTTTTTTGCGACATCGCCTCCAGCGCCTCGCCGATATGGCTCACACGCGTGATGCGGGGGGGCGACGACAGGTTCAGGGCCACATACTCGTTGTAGAGCTGCTCCTCCACTCGCCCGTCCTCCTCCATCATGAAGGCATCGTAAGGCGCCGCCACAAGCAGCACATTGAAGACGCGCCGCTGCATCAGATTCTGAAAAGCCGTATCCTTCAGATACAGCTGGCTCAACTGCTCCTCATTCATTTCAGTTCATTTTTTACCCCTTATTTCCACCCTCTTTTCCCAATGTTCCCGCCCACCTGTAGGGACGCACCATGGTGCGTCCTTCCACCCCGTGCGTCCGCCACCGGGTGCGTCCGCCACCTCGGATGTCTTACAATCCTTTCAGGAAATCAATCACCTTTTCGGGATTTTCGGCCCCGAACACATAACTTCCGGCAACCAGCACATCTGCGCCGGCTGCCGCCAGGCGAGGCGCGGTCTCGGCGTTGACGCCGCCGTCGATCTCTATCTCGGCATGCGACCCTGTGCGGGCTATCAGCTCTTTGAGCCGCCCCACCTTCGCTATGGTGTTTTCGATGAATTTCTGACCGCCGAATCCGGGGTTGACCGACATCAGAAGCACCATATCGAGATCGCCGATCACATCCTCGAGCATGCACACCGGCGTGGAGGGGTTGAGCGTCACCGCCGCCTTCATCCCGGCACGCTTGATCTCGGCGATGGTGCGATTGAGGTGCACACACGCCTCCTGATGCACATTCATCAGCGCGGCGCCGCTGTCGCGCACCTGACTAACATACTGCTCGGGCCGCACTATCATCAGATGCACATCGAGGGGCTTGGTGGCCACGGCCGACACGGCCTTGATTACCGGAAAACCGAACGAGATATTAGGCACAAACACACCGTCCATCACGTCAAGATGGATCATGTCACAGCTGCTCCGGTTGAGCATTTCCACTTCCCGGGCAATATGGCCGAAGTCGGCCGACAATAGCGATGGAGATACTTTCATCCCGTTCCTTATTTTTTAGATTTACCTTTCTTTATTACATTCCACACGATATATCCCAGGCATGCCACAAGCAGCAGCAGTCCGCCCATGGTGAGGTAGCTGTTATACTCCTCCACCTTGTCGTAGAGGGCATTGATGCTCACGGTTTTACCAAGCCAGTAGCCGAGGGCGGCGAGGATACAGTTCCACACCCCGGCGCCGAGCCCGGTGAAGATGATAAATTTGACAATATTCATCCGCGCCAGTCCGGCGGGGATGCTGATCAGCTGACGCACAGCGGGGATCAGACGCCCTATGAAGGTGCTCGAGGCACCGTGCTGATCGAAATATTTCTCGGCTTTCTCCACCTTGGCCTGATCGATGAGGCACGCATGGCCGAGCTTGCTGTTGGCGAAGGCGTAGACTATCGGGCGCCCTACCCACACCGAGAGATAATAGTTGATCAATGCGCCCACTATGGCTCCGGCGGTGGCCACAAGCACCACCAGCACCACATTCATGTCGGGTATCGCTATCGTCTCACCCTGATAGATCAGCTGTCGCGACGTCTGAGCCGCGATAAACGCTGCCGGAGGCACTATCACCTCCGACGGAAAGGGGAGAAACGAACTTTCTATCACCATAAAAAGGAACACGAGCCAGTATCCCGCATTCTCCACAAAGAGATTGAGCAGAAACTGGGCGCTTGCATAGTCACTTATCGCACATTCTATCATATTCTTATCATCTTTTTCATTACATTCTGCCCTGCATGGCTTCCCGACCTGTAGGGACGCACCATGGTGCGTCCGCCTCCCGGATGGCCGCCTCCAGGGCGTCTTTCCCCTTCCAATTCACAAAATTACAACAATTATCCCGCATTCCCTTCCTTCTCCCCACAAAAAACGCCTGCGCCGGGAAACGTGTTCGCGCTTCCCGGCGCAGGCCTTTATTTTTTATTACAAATGTCGATTACCAGATGATCACCTGCTCGGCGGCGGGGCGGTAGAGCTTGTCGCCCTCCTTGATGCCGAAGGCCTCGAAGAAAGGCACGATGTTGCGGAGGGTCACATTCACACGGTTCTCGGCCAGCGAGTGCACGTCGCCGATGGTGAGATTGCGCTTCTCTTCGTCGCGCATGTTGGTGGCCCAGATGTTGGCATAGTTCAGGTAGAACGCCTGGTCGGGGGTGAAGCCGTCGATCTTGGCCTCCCCGGAGGTCACGTCAACACCCTTGCGCTTCTGCGCGTCGAGGAAGGCTGTGTGGGAGATGCGCAGACCGCCCTGGTCGGCGATATTCTCGCCCATGGTGTAGGTGCCGTTGGCAAACAGGCCGGGGAGAATCTCCACCTTGTCAAACTGCTCGCCGAGCTTCTTGGTCAGAGCGTCGAAGCTGGCGGCGTCCTCTTCGGTCCACCAGTTGATCATGTTGCCCTTGGGGTCGAAGTTGCGGCCCTGGTCGTCGAATCCGTGAGTCATCTCGTGGCCGATTACCACACCGATGCCGCCGTAGTTCTCGGCATCCGAAGCCTCGGGATCAAAGAAGGGGTTCTGAAGGATGGCGGCGGGGAACACGATCTCGTTGGCCATGGGGTTGTAGTATGCGTTGACAGTCTGAGGTGTCATGCCCCACTCGCTCTTGTCCACGGGCTTGCCCCACTTGGCGAGGGTCTCGTTGTTGTGCCACATTGAGGCTGCATGCACATTGCGGTAATACGACTTTGCGGGGTCGATCTCCATAGAGGAGTAGTCTTTCCATTTGTCGGGGTAGCCGATCTTTACGGTGAAGGCATTGAGCTTCTCGATGGCTTTTAGCTTGGTCTCGTCGGTCATCCAGGGGAGGTTGATGATATGCTTGCCGAGCGACACTTTCAGGTTGCCCACCAGCTCGAGCATCTTCTGCTTGGAGCTTTCGGGGAAATATTTCTCCACGTAGAGGCGGCCGATGGCCTCGCCCATATATCCGTCGGGCACACCGAGGGCACGCTTCCACAGCGGACGCTGCTCCTGCACACCCGAGCGCACTTTCGAGAACTCAAATGCGGTGTCGGTGAAGTTTTCGCTCAGATAGGGAGCGGCCTGAGCCACATATTTCCAGAGGTAGTAGTCTTTGAGCTCGCGGTCGGTAAGGCTTGCGATAAGATTGTCGGCCTGCTTCATACCCTTAGGCTCAGTGAGGATAAACTCCTGAGGGGTCTCTATCCCCATGGTCTCCACGAAGAAGCGGTCCCAGGCGATGTGGGGATACTCGGCCTTGAGCTGGTCGAGGGTGCGGGGATTGTACATGGCGGGGATGTTGCGGCTCTCCTCGCGGGTCAGAGCGGAGTCGGCGATGGCGGTCTCCACCTTCATCACGTTTTTCATGATGCGGCGGGCATCTTTTTTCTTGTAGCCGGCGTTCATCATCTGGTCCACTATCAGCTTCTCGTAGGCGTTGCGGATCTTCTTGGTCTCGGCGTCATCCTTCAGGTAGTAGTCGCGGTCGCCCATCCCCATGGAGCCTCCGCTCACATACATGGCGTAGCGGTTGCTGTCCATCATATCCTCCATAGGCCCTGCGCCGAAGAAGGGGCTCGAGTAGTATTTGTGCATCCACAGCAGCAGGTCAGTCATCTCCTCGGGCTTGGTATCCTCGATTTTCTTCAGGTCGTCGAGGATTGGAGCGATCCCCTCGCGGTTGCGGCGGTCCATATCCATACCCTGCGAGTAGAGGGTCCAGATTTTGTAGGCGTTGCTGCCGGGTTCGGGGTTGGTAGCGCCGAGATTGAGCACTATTTCCTTCACCTTAGCCTCGGCCGAGTCGGCCAGGATGTTGAATACGCCATAACGGGCATATTCAGCCGTGAGAGGATGTGCATCCATCCATCCCTTGTTGACATGCATGTAGAAATCCTCACCGGCAGGTATCGAATTGTCGATGTAAGCCGGGTTGACGCTCTTCAGATGCTCGGCACCCGATGCGGCACCCGATGCCATTGCTATTGCAGCCACTGCCATCAGTCCTTTGATAAGTTTCATATTGTTCGTTGATATTCTTTTAATTCACTTTTTCCCTTTTCCCCTTTTCCCGACTATATTAGACGCAGTTCGCGGCGATTAGTTGCATCCGGTCCGAAAAAAAGCGGATTTTTTTCATACGTTGAAGCGGAAGTGCATGATGTCGCCGTCCTGCACTATGTATTCCTTCCCTTCTACTCCGAGCTTGCCGGCCTCTTTCACTCCGGTCTCGCCGCCGAGGTTCACATAGTCGTCATATTTGATCACTTCGGCGCGGATGAAGCCCTTCTCGAAGTCGGTGTGGATGATACCGGCGCACTGCGGAGCCTTGGAGCCGCGCATGAAGGTCCACGCCCTCACCTCGTCGGGGCCGGCGGTAAAGAAGGTCTGCAGATTGAGCAGAGCGTAGGCTGAGCGGATCAGGCGCGACACGCCGCTCTCCTCAAGCCCGATCTCGGCCAGAAATTCCGCACGCTCCTCGTAGGTGTCGAGCTCGGCGATGTCGGCCTCGGTCTGGGCTGCCACGATCAGCAGCTGAGCGTTTTCGTCGGCTATCGCTTTGCGCACAGCCTCCACATATTTGTTGCCGTTCACGGCCGATGCGTCGTCGACGTTGCACACGTAGAGCACCGGCTTGGAGGTGAGCAGGAAGAGCTCGCGGGCAAATTTCTTCTCGTCGACGGTGTCAAGCTCTACGGAGCGGGCGGGCTTACCCTGGTCGAGGGCTTCCTTGAATTTGCACAGCACGCCATACTGCATCTTGGCCACCTTGTCGCCGCCGGTCTGCGCCTGTTTCTGGGTGCGGGCTATGCGGCTCTCGATGGTCTCGAGGTCTTTGAGCTGCAGCTCGTAGTCGATGATCTCCTTGTCGCGCACGGGGTCGATGCTCCCGTCCACATGGGTGATATTGTCGTCGTCGAAGCAGCGCAGCACATGGATGATGGCGTCGGTCTCGCGGATATTGGCCAGGAATTTATTGCCCAGGCCCTCGCCCTTCGAGGCGCCTTTCACCAGACCGGCGATATCCACTATCTCCACCGTAGCGGGCACTATGCTCCGCGGCTGGCACATCTCCACGAGTTTGTTGAGCCGCTCGTCGGGCACGGTGATCACGCCCACATTGGGTTCGATGGTACAGAACGGGAAGTTGGCGCTCTGCGCCTTCGCGTTCGACAGGCAGTTGAAAAGCGTGCTCTTGCCCACATTAGGCAATCCCACTATTCCACATTGCAACGACATATCTTATCTTTTTTTGCTTGGTTTCTAATCTTAAAAAAACGGTCGCCCCCCCGCGGCGCGGATGCGCTGCGGGAATGCGACTGCAAAGTTACAAAATTATTCTCAATTAGAGCCTTTTCGGCAATATAGGTTATCGGCTCTTAAAGGTCAAGCTTGGCCAGCGGCAGGTCCCACGCCTCGGCTACGCCGGGATACACCACCTTGCCGTCGACGATGTTGACACCCTCCATCAGGGCGTGGTCGTCGGCACAAGCCTTCTTCCACCCCTTGTCGGCGAGCTTCAGGGCATACGGCAGAGTGGCGTTGGTCAGCGCTAAGGTCGAGGTGTAGGGCACGGCGCCGGGGATATTGGCCACGGCGTAGTGCACTATGCCGTCCACGGTGTAGGTGGGGTCGGAGTGGGTGGTGGGCACGGAGGTCTCGAAGCAGCCGCCCTGGTCAATGGCCACATCCACCAGCAGTGTGCCGGGGCGCATCAGCCGCAGCATGTCGCGGGTGATGAGGTGGGGCGTCTTGGCGCCGGGGATCAGCACCGAACCGATCACCAGGTCGGTGTCGGGCAGCTCGGCCTCGATATTGTGTCGCGACGAGAAGAGGGTCTTCACATTCTTGGGGAGCACTTCGGCCACATGGCGCAGCACGGGCAGCGATATATCGGCGATGGTAACGTCGGCCCCCAGGCCGGCAGCCATCACGGCGGCATTGCGTCCTACCACTCCGGCGCCGAGGATCAGCACCTTGGCTGGCTTCACGCCGGGCACACCGCCTAAGAGCACGCCTCGGCCACCCTGCGGGCGCTCCAGAAAGCGTGCTCCCTCCTGCACCGACATGCGGCCGGCTACCTCGCTCATGGGCACGAGCAGCGGCAGGGGGCGGTCGGGCAGACGCACTGTCTCATAGGCGATACACACTGCCTTGGAGGCTATCATCGCCTCGGTGAGCTCGCGGTCGGAGGCGAAGTGGAAGTAGGTGAACACCACCTGACCGGGCCGCACGAGCTTATATTCCGGCTCGATGGGCTCTTTCACCTTGATGATCATTTCCGCCTTGGCGTACACTTCCTCAATGGTGGGAAGCATCGTCGCTCCGGCGGCGCGGTATTCGTCGTCGGAGAAACCTGTGCCTTCGCCGGCTGTCGCCTGCACATACACTTCATGGCCGTGAGCCACAAGCTCACGCACCCCCGCCGGCGTCACGGCCACGCGGTTCTCATTGTTTTTGATCTCTTTTGGTACTCCGATAATCATGGTAATACTACGGTTTAAATGACAGATTTGCTGCGGAGCGGCGCCCTCGTTCAGGCACGCTGCCCCGCAGCAAATCTACAAATTCATATCCTTTTTTCAATGCCTGAATAATATGTTATTCAGCCATATTTTTCACTTTTTCGCATCGTCCGACGCCGGCCTTGAAGCCGCTCTCCACAGTGGCGGGCATCGACGGCACGGTCATCTCGCCGCTCTGACGGCTTTTTGTCCATCCGGCCGACAGCCCTAAGGAGGGCATCCAGCCGCTCCGGGCCTGCAGCATGCTGTTGCGCGCCATGGCGGTGCGGCGCATGGCCATGGCGAGGTTGTAGTTGTGGTCTATACCGAGGTCGATCAGCGAGTCGAGGGTGGCATCGCCGAGGTTGCGCCACCATCCGTCGTTGCCCGACGGCACTTCCTGCTGCTTTTCGGGCATATAGGTCCACCGGGCCGGGAGCGTATCGTTGAGATGCTCTTGCAGCGACCGCTCGCTCACAGGCGAGGAGGCCTGTGCCTGCACGCCGACGGCTGCCGTCAGGATCAGGGTATAAACAAATCGTTGAAACATAATAATAGTGAATCTCTCTGTTAGCTAAACGATTACGGGAGCCGACCGCCCGGGGCGCCCACATCTCTGCGGCCCGATGCAGTGTTTCCGTTCATGTTTAAAGCAATTTCTTTTCTAATTAGGTTGCAACCGCTGCCAATCTTTTACGGCTTCCCGGCTTCACTGCTCGCCCCTTTTTTCGTATCTTTGCGCCACAATCACACACAGGATAGCTTTATGTACTACGTACGCAAACGGATGGAGGTGGCGGGATGCCACAGGCTCAACCTTTCATATCAGAGCAAATGCAGCAACATGCACGGCCACAACTGGATCATTTCGGTCTTCTGCCGCGCCGAGAAGCTCAATGCCGACGGCATGGTGGCCGATTTCACCCACATCAAGCAGACTATACACGGCCGCATGGACCACGCCGATTTCAACGAGATTTTCGACTTCAATCCCACCGCTGAAAACATCGCCCGCTGGGTGTGCTCGCAGATCGAGGGGTGTTTCATGGTGTCGGTGCAGGAGTCGGAGGGCAACACTGTGCTCTACGTCGATCCAGCAGCCACCGCAGCCGACATCGCCGCGGCTTCTGCGCTCTAAAATGCAGCAATTTGTGGTGAAAAAGCTGACATTTTTGCTATGAAAGTCAACGAAATTTTCTATTCGCTCCAGGGCGAGGGCGCCTTCACAGGCGTTCCCATGGTGTTTGTACGCCTCTCGGGGTGCAATCTCCGCTGCTCATTCTGCGACACGCACCATGAATCGTTCACCGAGATGACCGAGCAGGAGATTGTCGATGCCATCGGCCGCTATCCGACCCGCAAGGTGGTTTTCACCGGTGGCGAACCCACCATGCAGCTCACGGCGTCGCTCCTCGAAGCCGTCTGCCGCTCGGGCCGGGAGGTGCATATCGAGACCAACGGATCCCTCCCCTTGCCCGGCGAAGCGCTTCCGTTCGTTCACTGGGTCACATGCTCCCCCAAGACGCTGCCGGTGAAAATACAGCGCATCGACGAACTAAAACTGGTATTTCCTTACGATTCCCTCCCCCTCGCGCCCGAAGCTGAGGCGGAAATTGAGCATTGGGCGCAATTTGCCTCGCAGCGCGGAGCCATCCCCTACCTCCAGCCTTGCGATGTGGGCGATTCCCGGCGCAATGCGGCCATCACGGCCGCCACTGTCGGCTACATCCTCGCGCATCCCCGGTGGCGCCTCTCGCTCCAGACCCACAAACTCCTCGCCATCCCCTGACGCCCGGCTTTATTTCTCCTTGTGCAGCTTATAAAACAGCGACCCGACCAGCAGCGCCCCTCCGGCGATATTGCCCAAGGTGACGGGGATAAGGTTGCCAAACAGCGCCCCGAGGCTCACATCAGCCCCTTCCAGCATCCCGGCGGGGATGAAAAACATGTTGGCGATGCTGTGCTCGTAGCCCAGCACCACAAAGGCGCCCACCGGTATCCAGCACGCGATCATTTTTGCCGGGATGCTGTCGGCCAACAGGCAGAGCCACACGGCCAGACACACGCACCAGTTGGCGGCGATCCCTTTCACAAAGGCTGTCCACCACGGCAGCGCAGCTTTCCCTTCGGCGATTCCTATTATGGCGCTGTGGTAAGGCTCGGAGGCGGTGAGTCCGCTCAGATACACAAAGAGATACGTAAATGCGAGGGCGCCGACGAAATTGAAGGTCCACACCACGGCCCACTGCCGAAGCACTGCCCAAAAGTTAAACCGCCCGTTGTAGCAGCCGGGCATCAGCACGGCATTGTTGCCGGTGAACAGCTCGCCGCCGAACATCACTATCAGAAACAGTCCTACCGGGAACATCAGTCCGCTCAGCAGCTTCTGCACACCGGGATTTGCGGCCGCAATCCCCGGCACGCCGAACCCTACGGCCACCGAGAGCATCCCGCCCAGCGCGATGAAGGCACCGGCCATCACGCTCAGCGTGGCCAGCCGCCCGAAGCTCATCCCTGTTTTCGTTACCCCAATCTCCTCTACCAGCCCTATCAGTCGGGTATGCGACATCAATGCCATATCTCCTTCATTCTCTGTTTAGTACATCCCCGAAGCGCCCGCCGGCCCCTCTCAGGGCAGCTGCGGCTCGGGGCAGCTGCAAGGTTTCGTTTCTTTCTGAGTGTAGGTCTTCATGGGCAGCTCGCCTGTGAGCGCTCCTAAGGCGTTGGCAGCCAGGGCCTGCAGCTCATCTTCGCCGGGATACACATGCACGGGTGCCATATACGAGATCCGCTCCTTCAGGTGGCTGATCACGTAGTCGGAGTAGGCGATGCCGCCGGTGATGAGGATGGCATCTACCTTGCCGCAGAACACCGGGCCGAGCGCCGCTATGCTCTTGGCTATCTGATAGATCATGGCGTCGAGCACCAGGCGCGCATACTCGTCGCCGCGCTCTATCCGCTCTATGATTTCGGGAATATGCGTGGTGCCCAGATGCGCGGCCAGTCCGGCTTTGCCGCTGATGCGCTTTTTCAGTTCGTCTTTGCTGTAGCGCCCCGAGTAGCAGAGGTCGATAAGCTGCCCCGAGGGGAGGGTGCCGGCACGCTCGGGCGAGAAGGGTCCTTCGCCGTCGAAGGCGTTGTTGACATCCACCACGCGACCACCTTTGTGGGCGCCGATGGAGATGCCGCCTCCGAGGTGACACACTATCAGATTGGCATCCTCGTAGCGCATGTGCTCGCCGGTGGCGGCGTTGTGCTCCTTGATGAACCGACGGGCTATGGCGCGCTGATTGAGCGCATGCCAGATGGTGGTGCGCGGCATCAGCGGCGACCCGGTCACGCGGGCTATCTCGTCGAGCTCGTCCACCACGCCGGGGTCGGCGATGTAGGCTTTGCAGTGGAGCTCGTCGGCCAGTTCGCGAGCTATCAGGCAACCGAGGTTGCAGGCATGGCTGCGCGGCACCTTGTGGATGTCGGCCACCATGGCGTCGTTCACCTCGTAAACTCCGCCCGGAATAGGACGGAGCAGACCGCCGCGACCTACCACGGCGTCAAACTCGAAGGGGATGCCATTGTCGGCAAGAGCCTTCAGTACCAGTCCTTTGCGAAATTCAAACTGGTCGATGACCTTCGGAAACGGCTCCAGATCCTCCACGCTGTGGCGCAGAGTAACATTTAACACCGGCGTGGTGTCTTCAAACACTGCCATTTTGGTGGATGTCGAACCCGGATTGATTGCAAGTATCTTCATTTCGTAAAGCGCTTTTTCGTCGTTTTTCCTTCCCCCCTTTTCCCGTACACATGTAGGGACGCACCCCGGTGTGTCCTCCCCCCCTCGGCTTCCCCTCGGTTTCACCTTCTCTTCTTTTCTCTTCCTCGCCTTTATTCGGCATTGATGCATGCCAGGGCCATGCTCGCTAACTTCGAGCTCCAGGTGTCGCTGCGGCTCGCCAGGATGATCGGGCACTGAGCACCCTGAAGGATGCCGGCGATCTCGGCGCCCCCAAAGAGGGTGATGGTCTTGTAGAAGGTGTTGCCCGACTCGATATTGGGGAAGATCAGCAGGTCGGCGTCGCCGCACACTGCCGATTTGATCCCTTTCACCTCGGCACTGTGGCGGTCGCAGGCAGTCTTCACATCCATCGGCCCACCCATCTCCACGGGTCCGAACACTCCCTCCGCGGCCATCTCCTCGAGCTTCACATAGGCCACCGAGTTGGGAAATTTCTCATTTACCTTCTCAGTGAAGTGGATCAGCGCCACTTTCGGTCGCTCTATCCCCATGCGCCGGCAGGTGGCCACGTCGTAGCGTATCATCGCCTCGCGCTGCTCGAGTGTGGGATAGGGTATCACAGCCACATCGCTGAAGAAGAGCAGCTTGTGGTATGCCCTTGTCTCTGCCACCGACAGATGAGTGAGCACTGCGCCTTTCGGCAGCAGCCCGTACTCCTTGTTGAGGATGGCGCGCAGGAAATTGTCGGTGTTTATCAGTCCTTTCATCAGTATCCCCGCCTCACCCGCGCGCACAGCCTCCACACATTTGGCGGCGGCATCGTCGGGGTTTTCGGCCTCGCGGGTCACCACCCTCGGCGAGTCGATGATCTCCATCGGCAGCGAGGCCAGCGCCTCGGCGGTGCTGATGAGCAGGAAATCAGCCATTTCGCGTTTCAGAGCTTCCATTATCGCATGGCGCGTGCACTCGTCGTCGGGGCACGCCACAGCTATCCGGCGGCTCCGCTTCTCCTGCACCAGCCGCTCATACATCTCCTGAAATGTTCTGATCTCTCTCATGGCTTCAATACTTGATTATATTCTTGGCTTTTATAGCCGGGTACGTTCTCAGCTAACGAATGGATGAGGCCCTCCGACCCTACTTTTGCAAATATCTGAAATATTTCTGATACTGCACAATTTTCCCGCCACTTTTTTCAATAAAATTCTGCACTTTAACGCTTGCCTTTTCTTATTTTATAAATTATCTTACATTGATATTATTGATATTTATCATTTTCCCCATCCATCCACCGCCATTTTTTAACCGCCTTATGCCGCTTCGATTGCACAAAATCACCTAATGTGTGCAACCCGCTTTAAATCTAAAAACCCCGCCTCCCCGGCATTTGCCGGTGGTATATTTAAGCGCAAAAGATTCAAAATAATGCCGCAAAAATTCACCCCAAAAAAGTGGAAGGGACCAACCTCTGGCTCCTTCCACAGGGAATATTAAATCAGATGAAGAGAATTACTTGGAATAATATCCTTTGTCCCCGGCTGTCTTATCAATAAATTCTGATCAACCATTCATTTTCTGTCCAATCTTATCTTTCTGAGTTTTTCCAAAATAAGTAACTAAAAAGTCGTTATTTCTTGGAAAATAATT
>CAJLLX010000010.1 GCA_905207535.1 uncultured Muribaculaceae bacterium
TGCTACAAAAGTAGCGATTAATATCGGATTGGGCGCATTATCCGCCTATACCTATCTTTTAAATGGTATTAAACTGTTGTTTTTACGGTATTTAGTGTGGTATTACTTGGCTTGTGTGCGGACTGGCGCCCTGTATCGTGCTGTCTGTCAGCATGGTTCAGGACTCCTCGTCGGAGAGCGAGTAGGGTTTGGTGTCGGGGCTGATGCAGCGGCGCTTGTTGGGCTTCGACGACATCTCGAATTCGAGTGTGCCGCCGGCCAGGAGGTCGCTGTGGGTGATGTAGGCCTTGTCGTAAGGCTTGCCGTTGAGTTTCACCGCTTTGATGTAGCGCTTGTCGTCGCTCACGCCGGGGGCCTTCACTTCGAGGGTCTTCCCGCCGGGGAGCTTGACGCATGCGTAGGGCATGTAGGGAGCGCCGAGCACATACTGGTCGGTGCCGGGACATACGGGATAGAATCCGAGGGCCGAGAAGATGTACCAGGCCGACATCTGGCCGCAGTCGTCGTTGCCGCAGAGGCCGTCGATGTTGTTGCGGTACATGCGGTTGAGCACCTCGCGCACCCAGTATTGGGTCTTCCAGGGCTGCGACGACCATGCGTACATGTAGGGGATGTTCTGGCAGGGCTCGTTGCCGTGGTTGTAGGTGCCTATGAGGCCTTCGGCAGTGACATCTTCGGTCTCGGCATAGGCCGCAGGGTCGAGGTCGGTGGTGAAGAGGCGGTCGATGTTTTCGATAAACTTCCTGTCGCCACCCATTTGAGCGATCAGTCCCTTGACATCGTGAGGCACGAAGAAGGCATAGTTCATGGCGTTGCCTTCGAGGTATCCCTCACCGGTGCAGTGGGTGATGCTGTAAGGCTCTTTCCAGTGGCCGTCGGCGTAGCGGGGGCGCGAGAAGGCTATTTCGGGGTCGAAGACATTCTGATAGCTCATGGCGCGGCGGCGGTATTCGCGGGCCTTGGCGTCGTTGCCCATGCGGCGGGCCTGCTGATAGAGACACCAGTCGTCGTAGGCGTATTCGAGTGTTACGGACACGGCGCTGCCGTTGCGGTCGAAGGGCACGTAGCCGTATTTGAGATAGTCGGCCATGCTCTCGTAGTAGGGGCAGTTGGCGGTCTCGTCCATGGCCTTGAAGGCGCGGGAGGAGTCGCTGCACACACCCTTGGTGAGCGCGTCGCCCACCACCGACACTCCGTGGTAGCCGATCATACACCAGTTTTCATTGCCCATATGCGACCATATGGGGAGCATATGGTGCACGCTCTGCTGCTGATGGGCTAGAAGCGACTGCACCATGTCGGCGCTGCGGTCGGGGAAGAGGAGATTCATCAGCGGGTGCTCGGCGCGGAATGTATCCCAGATGGAAAATACGGTGTAGTTGGTGAATCCGTCGGCCTGATGTATGTTGTGGTCGAGGCCGCGGTATTGGCCGTCGACATCCATATACACCGAGGGATTGATCATGGTGTGGTAGAGCGAGGTGTAGAACATCGCCAGCTGGTCCTGTGTGCCCTGAGCGTCGATGATCGAGAGTTTTTCCTCCCAGTCGGCGGCTGTGGCGGCGGCAATCTCGTCGAAACTGCGGCCGGAGGCCTCGGCGCGGAGATTTTTCAGCGCGCCTTCGGTGCTGACGCCCGAGAGGGCTACGCGAAGCTCTACCTTGCGGCTCGCGGGCACATTCACGTCGAAATAGGCCACGATCTTGCGCCCGGCGATCTCGGGGAAGTTGTGCTCCAGGTCGAATCGGCGCCAGAAGCCGTTGTAGGCCGGGCGCTCCATGTCTTTGTAGCCGTAGTTGGCTATCGGCTCGGAGAGCTCGATGGCGAAATAGGTGTAGTTGGTGCGTGCCCAGCCGTTGGTGATGCGGTAGCCGGTGACGAGGGTGGGGCTCTCCACGCGGATGTAGGTCCAGAGGCTCTTGCCGTCGTAGTTGTAGATGCCGTGGTCCATATCCAGGATGATATGGCTCAGGTCGGTGCCGGGCTGATAGGTGTAGCGGTGCACTCCGCAGCGGGGCGTGGCGGTGAACTCGGCGTCGATGCCGTAGTCGTCGAGGTGCACGGCGTAGTAGCCGGGCCGGGTCACCTCGGTGTCGTGGCTGTAGGCCGAGCGGTAGCCCTCCTGATGCTTGTCGGCGCTGGAGGGTGTGAGGCGGAGCTCGCCGGTGGTGGGCATGATCATCACATCGCCCAGGTCGGAGTGTCCCGTGCCGCTGAGGTGAGTGTGGCTGAAGCCCACGATGGTGCTGTCGGCGTGCTGATAGCCGGCGCAGTAGGCGTAGGTGCCTGGCTGGTAGCGGCCGTCGATATTGTGGGGGATGTTTTCAGTGTCGGGGCTGAGCTGCACGGCTCCGAACGGTGCGCAGGCACCGGGGAAGGTGTGCCCCATGCCATTGGTGCCTATGATGGGATTGACATAGGCGATATGGCCGCCGGCCGAAGCCGCAATGCTGATGGCTATTGCGGCTCCGGTGGTTAATAAAGCTTTGAATGACAATCTGTTTTGCATGTCTTATCGGCGGTTTACAAACTGGAAAACAATCTTATTTTCTCGTTTGAGCTTATTTCTCGTTAGAAAGCGAGTAGGGCGCGTCGGCAGCGGCTGTGCCACGGGTGGTGTTGGGGGTATCAGACATGTTGTAGCTGATCTTGGCACCGTTGGTGAGAGTGGAGTAGTCGATGTAGTTGTGGCCGTAGTTCTTGCCGTTGAGGCGCATGTTCTTCACATAGCAGTTTTCGGTAGAGGGGTTGTCGGCTGTGATTTCCACTTTCTTGCCGTTCTGCAGATTGAGGGTGGCTTTCTTGAAGATAGGAGCACCGAGGGCATACTGGTTCGAAGCGGGGCAGACGGGATAGAATCCGAGGGCCGAGAATACGTACCAGGCCGAGGTCTGGCCGTTGTCTTCGTCGCCGCAGTAGCCGTCGGGGGTGGGGTGATAGAGCTTGTCGATGGTCTTGCGGCTCCAATACTGTGTCTTCCAGGGTTCTCCGGCGTAGTCGTAGAGGTAGATCATGTGCTGGATGGGCTGGTTGCCGTGAGCGTAGTTGCCCATGTCGGCAATCTGCATCTCGCGGATTTCGTGGATGGTGCCGCCGTAGTAGCTGTCGTCGAATACGGGGGGGATCTCAAACACTTTGTCGAGCTGTGCGATGAAGTTTTTGTTGCCGCCCATGAGGTCGATCAGGCCCTGGATATCGTGGAATACCGACCACGAATAGTGCCAGGAGTTGCCCTCGGTGAAGGCGTCGCCCCACTTGAGGGGGTTGAAGCCGGGGGCGAACTGTCCGTCCTTGTTTTTGCCGCGCATGAGGTTGTATTCGGGATCGAAGAGGTTGGCGTAGTTTTTGGCGCGTTTCTTGTAGAGCTCCACCTCTTCGGCGGGGCGTCCGAGTTTCTTGGCAATCTGATAGATGCACCAGTCGTCGTAGGCATATTCGAGTGTTCGGGCGGCATTTTCGCGGATATTGACATCGTAGGGCACGTAGCCAAGCTCGTTGTAGTACTGGTAGCCCATGCGGCCCGACGAGCCTACGCGGGGATGCACGTTGTTGGCGCCATGCACCATACCTTCGTAGTATTCCTGCTCATGACCCTTGGTGCCGAGGCCTTTGAGCATAGCGTCGGCGATGACGGAGGCGGAGTTGTTGCCCACCATGCAGCCGCGGTGGCCGGGGCTCGACCATTCGGGGAAGAATCCGCTCTCGCGGTAGAAGCTCAGCCAGCCGTCCTGGATTTTCGATGCCTCATCGGGCCAGAGGAGGTTGACCAGCGGGAAGAGGGCGCGGAATGTGTCCCAGAATCCGGTGCCGGTGTAGAAATATCCTTCCTCGATTTTGCCGTTGTTGGGGCTGTAATGCACTGTGCGGCCGTCGGCTGTCACTTCGTGGAGCTTGTGGGGGAAGAGCACGGTGCGGTAGAGGCAGGAGTAGAAGGTGCGGAGGTCGTCGAGGTTGTCGTCTTCGATGTTGGCGGCGCCGAGCACTTCGTTCCAGCGGTCTTTGGCCTCGTCGCGAACCTGGGCGAACGATTTGCCGTCGAGCTCCTTGAGGTTCTGATAAGCCTGCTCAAGGGAGATGAACGAGGTGGCAACCTTGGCGCCCACCTGCTCTTTGGAGGTGGTGTCGAAGCCTACGGCAGCACCGGTGTGGTTGCCCTGAAGCTCGGTCTTGCCCGGCTGCACTTCGTTTTCCTCCCATACCCAGCTGCCTGAGAACGGTTTGTCGAACTTGATGACGAAATAGTTGCGGAAATTGTCGGTGACGCCGCCGCTATTGCGGGTGGAGTAGCCTACGACGGTATTTTCCTCGGGAATCACCTTGATCCATGATCCGCGGTCGTAGCCGTCGACAATCACGTAGTTCTCATCCCCCTCGGGGAAGGTGAAGCGGAAGTAGGCGCAGCGGTCGGTGGGGGTGAACTCGGCTGTTACGTCGTAGTCGGCCAGATACACGCTGTAGTAGTAGGGACGGGCGTCCTCGGCTTTGTGGGAGAACCACGATGCGCGGCGGTCTTCGTCGATGCGGAGCCCGCCGGTGACGGGCATTATGGCGAACTGGCCGAAGTCGTTGATCCAGGGGCTGGGGCGGTGGGTCTGCTTGAAGCCTCGGATTTTGTCGCTGTTATAGACGTAAGCCCATCCGTCGCCCATCTTGCCTGTCTGCGGTATCCACTGGTTCATGCCCCAGGGGAGCGCCACGGAGGGGACGGTGTTTCCGTTGGAGAGTGATACTTTCGAGTCGGTACCCATGAGGGTATTCACATAGTCGACCGGTGATGTCACGGCGCTTGCACTCACTGTCAGCATCAGTGCAGCAGCGGCTGTGATAACTGATTTAGCCCTGTTTTTCATTATGGTTTTACGAAGTATGTTAAAGAATTTCTGATACAAAATTACTTGTTTATAAAAGCGGGGTAGTGTGGCTCGCTGAAATTATGTTAATAAAAAATGACAATTGCGCCGCTGCGGGCGAAATTGTCATTATTCATTACAGATATGTCAGAAATTAAGGAATGGAAAGGCGCTGCGCGGCCCGTATGAGGCTGCGTGCGGGCTTCGGGGTGTCGCGCCCGCGTCATTCGGGCACCTTCTGGCGGGAGCTGCGATACTCCTTGGGTGTCATGCCGTAGATCTTCTTGAAGTCGGCGTAGAACACCGTTTTGTTGTTCATGCCAATGCGGTAGATGATCTCCTGGATGGTGAGATCGGTGGTGAGGATGAGGCGTGCGGCGTAGGCGTAGCGGCATTTCTTCACAAACTCGCTCGGGGTGTAGGGGGAGTATTTCTTGAAGCGGCGATAGAGCGTGCGCACATCCACACCCGCCGCTTTGGCCAGCTCCACGGGGGAGAGCTTGTTCTCGTCCTCGAGGTTCTCGCTGATATATTTGCGGATGGTGTCGATAAACTCTTTACCCTCGTTGGAGATCTCCAGGCCGCTCTGCAGGGTGATGGCGCTCTCCGACGAGCGATAGTAATCTTTGTCGGCATCTTTGCGTGCTATCATGTTGGCCACAAGGCTTTTGAGCACATCTGAGTTGAAGGGCTTGGTGACATAGGCGTCGGCTCCGGCCTTGTAGCCCTCGATCTTGTCCTCCTCCGAGATCTTGGCCGTGAGCACTATCACGGGCAGATGGCGGGTGAATTTGTTGGAGCGGATGTGGCGGATGAAGTCGAGGCCATTCTCCTCTGATACCGACATCATGATGTCGGTGATGATGACCGCCGGAATCTGCCTCTCGGTCTGCTTGCGCGCCTCTGCCACGCTGCGCACGCTTGTCACATTGTAATCGTCGGACAGTATTTTGGATACGAGCCACAGGATATCGGGGTTGTCGTCGACGACGAGCACCTCGGGACGCACGTCGATGGGTTGGTCCGAGGCTTCGGACTGTCCGGCGCCCGCGGCGCTATCCTCCACGATGCCGGCCTGCACGCTCATCGGCGGGAGGGTGACGGTGAAGCGGGTGTATTCCCCCTCCACGCTGTCGGCTTCGATGGTGCCTCCGAGCTTGGCCACCATGCCGTGGGTGATGAAGAGGCCGAGGCCGTGGCGCGACGACATCTCGCGGTAGCCGTTGGTGTCAACATTGTTGAAGATGGCGAATTTGTTGAATAGCTGTTGCAGCTGCTCGGGAGGGATGCCCTGGCCGGTGTTGCGCACCTCCAGCCGGAGGGCGCCTTCGGGCGTCTGCCTGGCCGAAACGCGTATCTCGCCCCCTGTGGGGGTGTATTTCACGGCGTTCGACATCAGATTGGTCACTATCTTGCTCAGGCACGACACATCGGTGTTCCATCGCATGTCGGGCTGCTCTATCTCGGTGATGAAGGTGATGCCGTTCTGATGGGCTATCTCCTCGTAGCCGTGCACCCAGCGCTTGAACACATTTTCGATGGCTATCGGCTGGATTTTCAGATGTATGAAGGTGCCCTCCTCCATATAGCGCACATCGAGGATCTCCTGCACCAGCTCGTTGAGGTATTTGGAGTTTTCGCAGAGCGAGTCCACATAGGGGCGCAGCTCATGATTGTCGGGTTTGTCGGATTGCTTTTTTATTTCTTCGCACATGCCCATGATCATGGTGAGCGGCGAGCAAAATTCGTGGGTGATATTTGTGAAAAACTCCTTGCGGTCGGCGTAGAGGCGCTCCTGCTCCTGCTCGTGGAGGCGCAGCTCGAGTTCGCGGCGCTTTTCGGCGTAGATGCGGCGCGAGCGGGAGTAGACGAAGTAGATGATGCCGGCGATGAGCAGCAGACAGATGGTGTAGCTGTACCATGTGTCGTACCATGCCGGATTGACCTTGAAGGGGAGCACGAAGGTGGCGAGGCCGGCATTTTCGCCGTCGTTCTCGCAGCGCACGCGCAGGGTGTAGCTGCCCGGCGGCAGGTTGCTGAGGGTCACTGTGGGCGAGGTGCCGAGGTTGATCCATTTGTCCGACACCCCTTCGAGCTGATACCAGTAGTTGATGTAATCGCCTGTGATATAGTCGAGTGCCGCAAAGGAGATGGAGATCACATCGTCGTTGTAGTTGAACTCGAGATCCCCTTCGAGGCGGCCGTAGTCGGGGAGCATGTCCACACCGTTGACGGTGAGGCCGGTGAGCACCACTTCGGGCGCCGGCAGTCCCGAGTCGGCCGCCGGGATGAGCGGTGCATCTTTTTTCACGCACACTATGCCGTTGAGGGCGCCGAAAATCAGGTTGCCGCTTTGCGGGGAGATGTAGCCCGAGTTGTCGCAAAACTCGTTGATGTCGCCGGCGATGCCGGTGGTGTTGTGGAGCACGCCCGTGGCGGTGTTGTATCGGGCGAGCCCTTTGTTGGTGCTTAGCCACACATTGCCACTCGCTATGTCGGGTATGATGCTGTGTACCATATCGTTGGCCATTCCGTCGCTGCTTGTGAGCACTTTGGTGAGGCGCGGATTTTCGGGGTCGCTGCAGTCCACTATGCCTCCTCCGATGCTCGACCCGAAATAGAGGGTGCCGTCGGAGGTGTAGGCCAGGGATATGATGTCGCCGATGCCGGGGATCTTCTCGTTGATGTTGCGCAGCGGCGAGTAGGTGCAGTCGTTGAGGTTGAATCGGATGATGCCTATGCCGCCTCGGCAACCTATATATAATGTGTCGTGGCCGTCCCAGGCCATAGTGTAGATTTCGTAGCAGGTGTGCTGGCCCACACGGAAGACGAATGTGTCGGTGTGGAGCACGCGGTTGCCGCCGTCGGTCACCACCTTCACCAGTCCGAAGGTGCTCGAAGCGAGCCACAGCACACTGTCGCTGGCCTCGAAGAGGTCGTGGATGTCGCCGATATTCTGTCCGTCGAGATTTACTAAGCGGTGTTCGGCGTCGATATGCGATATGCCGGGCCCTTTGCCGGCGATCCAGATGCGCCCGGGGGTGAAGGCACTCTCCTTGATGGAGAAAATCTGATTGGTGGGCAGGTCGCCGGGCGCTCCGGGATGTGTGCCCATGCGCACGATGCGATCGGGGGGTATCTCACCCTCGGTGGGGAGGTTGGTGTAGTCTTTGAGCACTATGAGGCCGTTGCCTTTGGTGCCGATCCACAGGTTGTTGCGCGAGTCGGTGAAGAAGGTGCGGATCGGTTTGGTCAGGCCGGGGATCTGCGACGAATGGATCGACTTGTAGCGGGTGTCGGTGTCGCATATCTTATACAGGCCGCGGCCGTCGGTGGCCACCCATATGAGATTCTGGCGTTTGTCGTGGATCATGTTGAATGCGCCGGTCTCGGTGTAGATCATCTCGGGAGCATAGTCGTTGTTGCCGTCGAGGCGCATCACCCCGGCATTGGCGAAAGACACATAGATGTCGTTGCCGAGGGGCACTATTTTGGTGACTTTGCCGTAGGTGTCGACCTCCTGCCGCAGATCGCGGATGAGGCGCACGGTGTGCGACATTATGTCGTGGTGGTGTATCTCGCCGACACTGTTGAGCGTGTAAAACCCTCGGGGCGACTCGAAAACCTCAAATGTGCGGTGCTCGCCGATCTTCACTTTCTGCCACTGAAACCGTGCATGCTTCTCGTCGTATCCGGCCGAGAAGTCGAAGTGGAGCTTGTAGGCGTAGTGGTCGCGCGGCAGATACCACACGGTGTTGTTGCCGGTCATCACTGCGGGGCAGTAGGAGAGACTGCCCACAAAGTCGGGGGTCTTTACCGTGCGAAATTTCTTCTCTACCTTGTCATAGTACATAAACCGGCAGTCGGGCGACACGGCGAAGGCGTTGCCCAGAGTGTCGCTGATGAAGCTGTGGCGGGCGGCGCGGATTTCGTCGTAATGCTCGTCGGCGGTGAGATGTCGGGTGGAAAACTTGTCGAGCCCCATGGTGGTGAGCACCCACAGGTGCTCGCGCTCGGCCTTGTGCACCTCGTTGATCACATTGCCCGACAGCGAGAGGGGGTTGTCGGTCTCGTGGCGGAACACGCGTATCCCTTTGCCGTCGTAGCGGTTCAGTCCGTCGTAGGAGCCGAGCCACATGAAGCCGCGCTCGTCCTGCTCGAGCATCAGCAGCGAGTTGTTGGAGAGCGACTCTATGTTCGATGCTCTCACTATCCCCGGAGCGGCCTTGAGGCCCGGCGCTGAAAGGAATATTAACAGTAATATCAGATAATGTGTGGTTGTAAAACGTGTCAGACACCGGGTAAATGATGTCCTGATCGCCCTTATTTGTTTCTGTATAGTAATCATGGCACTGACCAGTTTCTGCAACAAATTTACCTATTATTTATATTACTGACAATACCTATACTACAGATATGTTGTAAAACATATTTATAAGTATCGGAATTGTGTCGGAACAGTTATGATTTGCGACATCACGTTAATTCTGGGCGACAACTGCGCAATTTTACCCGTTCGTGTCAATGAATATTAATAAAATGACAACATTTGTTAATCGCGATTTCCCCATGAAATGTAATTTTGGCATCGTAACGGAAAATAGATTTGCTACGAACCTGAAAAACGTATAATGAAAAATCCTCAAGGTCTAATAGCCATACTCCTTCTGTCTGCAATGACGGCATCAGCCCAAGCCGACAAGAAGACGCTGTTTTTTATCTCTGATTCGCATCTCGACACCCAATGGAACTGGGATGTGACCACTACTATCAACCAGTATGTAAAGAATACGCTCAACGAGAACATCGCTCTCCTTGACAAATACCCCAACTTCCAATTTAATTTCGAAGGCGCCATCCGCTACAAGTGGATGAAGGAATATTACCCCCAGCAGTATGCCCGCATGAAGGAGTATATCGCTTCGGGGCGCTGGCATGTGTCGGGCGCGAGCGTCGATGCCAACGATGTGATGGTGTCGTCGGCCGAGTCGATAATGCGCAACTGGCTTTACGGCACCACCTACTTCAAAACCGAACTTGGTGTGCGCGGCGGCCGCGACATAATGCTGCCCGACTGCTTCGGCTTCCCCTACACTCTTCCTTCGCTGGCCGCCCACTGCGGCATGACCGGTTTCCATTCGCAGAAACTCAGCTGGGGTTCGGCAATCTACGACACTCTGCCCCGCTTCGGTGTGTGGCGCGGCGTCGACGGTTCGGAGATCTATGCCATCTACAAGCCCGGCCCCTACGACAGCCACGAGGATTACAACAAGGATATGGCCAACGACTCCGACATGGAGCACCGCACCACCGAAAACTATAATAATTACGGCGTTGCCGCCGAAATCCGCTATGTGGGTCCGCGCAGCGACCACGGCGGCGGTCTGCACGACGAGAGCGGCAGCAGCGGTGAGAATACACCCTACTGGCTCAATTATAGTGTCGGTTCTGAGGGTCCCGTGACCGTAAAACTCGCCACCCCCGACGAAATCTTCGACTATCTCGACCTTTATCGCAACGACAAATATAAGGTGCACGACGGCGAGCTGCCGATGCGCGTGCATGGTGTGGGCGCCTACACCTCGCAGGCAGTGCTCAAGCGCTGGAACCGCCGCAACGAGCTCCTCGCCGATGCCGCCGAGAAGGCTTCAGTGGCCTCTGAGTGGCTTGGAGTAGCAGCCTATCCCTCTGAGGCTCTGCGCACTGCGTGGATGAACAACCTCTGGCAGGCCCACCACGACGGCATCACCGGCACCTCCATCCCCAAAGCATACATTTTCTCGCAAAATGAATATGCCATCGCCAACAAGACCTTCGGCGATGCATTTATCAACGCTGCCGGCGCTTTCACCGCAGCGCTCGACACACGTGTAGAGGGCACACCGATAGTGCTTTACAATCCGCTGTCGTTCGACCGCCACGACGTGGCCGAGGTGGAGATCGACGCCCTGGCGCCGGTGGAAAATGTGGCTGTCTTCGGCCCCGACGGCAAGGAGGTGCTTGCCCAGGTGGCACGCTACGATGCCGAGAGAGCAAAGGCCGTGATCGTGTTCGAGGCCAATGTGCCGTCGCTCGGCTATGCCGTCTACGATGTGCGCCCGGGCACCGCATGCTCGCTCACATCCTCGCTGACAATGGATAAGGACGCCCGTGAGATCGCCAACGGCCGCTACCGCATCCGCCTCGACGAAAAGGGCGATCCCAATATCTACGACCTGGAAAATAAGCGCCTTGTGATGGGCTCCGTCTCCATGGTGATGCTCGACGACACCTCCAACAGCTGGCCCGCATGGGAAGTGACCTACGAGAGCGTGACCGGCGAAGATGTGGCCAGGGTAAATGAAAATGTCGACATACAGTTTGTGGAAGACGGTCCGCTCCGCAAGACCGTGCGCGTGTCGCGCAGCGCCAAGGGGAGCGACTTCGTACACTATATAATAGTAAATGCGCTCAACAACCGCGTGGATATGGTCAACGAGGTAGACTGGAAGACCCGCAACACCCTGCTGAAGCTCAATGTGCCCACCCGCACAGGCGCCACAAAGGCCACATACGACCTCTCGCTCGGCACCATCACCCGCGGCCTGCGCACCAGCCAGCACTACGAGATGCAGGGACACCAGTGGGCCGACCTGAGCCAGTCGACGGGCGGCTACGGCCTCTCCGTGCTCAACGACTGCAAATATGGTTGGGATATGCCCGAAAACGGCCGTCTGCGCCTGTCACTCATCCACACACCCCGCGCCAGCAACTACTCCTACCAGCAGCTGCAGGATATGGGCGACCATCATTTCACCGTGGCATTCTTCCCCCACGACGGATTCTGGAACGAAGAGACCCAGCAGCAGGGCGCCATGCTCAATCAACCCCTGATGGCCTTCACCGCTCCCAAGCATGAGGGCGAGATGGGCAACAGCTTCTCCTTCGCCTCCGTCAATACTCCCTGCGTGGCTGTAAAGGCCCTCAAGAAGAGCGAGAGCACCGACGAATATATCATCCGTCTCTACGAGCTCACCGGCGTGGATCAGAGCGACGTGAAGGTGACCTTCGCCGCCGACATCGCTTCGGCCCGCGAGGTGAACGGCGTGGAGGAGGATCTCCCCGACGCACCGGCAGTGGCCACCGACGGCAAGACCATGACCTTCAGCATCGGCCACTACCAGCCCAAGACCTTCGCCGTGCGTCTGGCTTCGCCCGCACTGCAGGCACCGGAGGCTAAGCCGGCTTCGACCTTCGTGACTCTTGAATACGACACCGACATGATGAGCGGCCACGAAGCCATGACCGACGCCACCCGTGGCATCGCCAAGGCATTCCCGGCCGAGCTGCTCTCCGACGAGCTTACCGTCAACGATATCACCTTCGCCATCGGCAGCCGCGAGCGCCGCGCCAACAACGCCCTCAGTTGCCACGGCCAGACCATCAAGCTCAACCGCGCCGACAATCAGAACAAACTCTACCTCCTCGCCCTCTCCACCGAGAAGGAGGGCTCGAAAGCCGACTTCACAGTCAACGGCGTGCCCGTCACCCTCGATGTGCCCTACTACGGCGGCTATGTGGGTCAGGCCAAGACAGCCTTCAACTTCGGCGCAGAGTATCGCCGCGACGAAGTGGCCTTCACAGCCACTCACAGCCACAACGTGAGCAGCGGCAAGGACGAGACATTTGGTTTCCTCTACATTTATAAGTATGCATTGGTCCTTCCGGAAGGTGTAGACGAGATAACACTTCCCGACGCCAAGGGGCTCTATCTCATCGCGGCCACGCTCAGCGACAACAATCACGATGACGCGCGTCCTGCAAAGGAAGTTTACACCTATCCGGCAGCCAATGAGCTCGGCACCACGGTCAACTTCGAAGATGGCCGCCTGATCCCCGACAAGATTTCGGCCAACGGCTATGTCAACGCCTCCGAAGCTCCCGAGCTGGCCAACGACGGCCACATCGACACCAAATGGTGCTCCACCTCGGCCAACTCCTGGCTGGAATACAGCTTTGACGAAGAGGTGGTAGTAAACCGCTGGTCGCTGCTCAGCGCCGGCATCGAGAATCTCGGCATGATCACCCGCGACTTCAAGGTGCAGTATCACGACGGCAGCAAATGGACGGACATCACCTCCGTGACCATGAATACCGACAACTATCTGTCGCAGGCCGTCAGCCCCGTCACCGCCAAGCGCTTCCGCCTCAGCGTGGGCGCCGGCGAGCAGGGGGGCAACACAGCCCGCATCTACGAATTTGCCCTCTACGGCCATCCCAAGGATATGTCGGGTGTAGCCGATGTGGCAGTGAACGACGACGCCAACGCCCTCGAGCTGCTCGGCAGCTATCCCAATCCCTGCCACGGCGAGGCTGAGGTGCGCTACCGTGTGCCCGACGGGATCTCGGGTCTCCGCCTGGAGGTGTTCGACCTCACGGGCCGCGCCCTGCAGAGCATACCGCTGACAGTCAGCGGCGGTACCGCCGGCGAATACAGCACCCGTGTGACCTTCACCGCCGGCTCGGGCCTCTGCCTCTGCCGCCTCTGCGCCACCGTAGGCGGAGTGGAGGTCAGCTCGCAGGCAAAACGTGTGATAATCAGATAATGAAACTGCGGAGGGGCTTCCTCCCCTCCGCAGCCGCAGCCCTTCAGCAACTTTGCTGATGGGAAATACCTGACACCACTAAAAAGCAGTACTTGAACCACTAAAAACAGTACCTGACACCACTAAAAAGCAGTACTTGAACCACTAAAAGCAGTACTTGAACCACTAAAAATAAAATATCACTAAAAATAGACAATCAACACTATTAATCACCAAATAGCGAAACAATTAACCAATTTATTTATCCATAAACCTTATCAATCATGATAAAGCATTTACATTTGAAAGGGTTTGTAGCACTGGCAGCTGCCTTTGCAATGTCGACGAGTGCCTTCGCAGCCACTCAGATCAACGATGCAGCAGGGCTGGCAGCCATGGCCTACGACCTCGCCGGCGACTATGAACTTACCGCCGACATCCAGCTCTCGGGTGAATGGGCTCCTATCGGTAACAACGATGCCCCCTTCACAGGTACTTTCAACGGTAACGGCCACTCCATCAGCGGCCTCACCTACACTACGAACGGCAACTGGGTAGGCCTCTTCGGCGCATCTACCGGTACCATCAAGAATGTGCGCATCGTAGGTGCCAACATCTACGGTAACGAGCATGTCGGTATCGCCGTAGGCCGTGTATACGGCGGCGGCGTTGTCGACAATGTGTTCACTTCCGGTTATGTCTGCGGCCGCGACCATGCCGGCGGTATCGCCGGTGACGCAGGCGACACCGATCAGACCGCTACCGTGACCAACTGTCTCTCCATGGCCGATGTCATCGGCCGTGAGTATCAGGCCGGCGGTATCGTAGGCTGGTCGAAAGGCACAGTCACCATCTCCAACAACGTCTTCCTTGGCGAAGCTTATGTAGGCGGTTATGGCGGTTGCGCCGGTATCGTAGCCTTTGTAGAGGACGGCACCACCACCGTAACATGCAATGTGAACGCTGCCCGCCGTCTGACCGGTATACATGAGGGCCGCAACACTTACGGCATCGTGGGCAACGTCTACAACGAGAACTCGATCCTGCAGTCGGCCGACAACCTTACCTCCGACGCTACGGTGATCATCAACCGCAACGACGGCTCAGTTGTCGACCAGGCCGCCATGTCGGTTGACTACAACGGTTCCATCACCCCCGTTGCCGAGCTCAAGACTGCCGCTACCTATCAGGACCTCGGCTTCGGCGCAGAGTGGAACCTCAGCACCGGCAACTATCCCGTGCTTGCAGGCATGACACTGCCCGTCGACGGTGACTTCATCCACACCGACGCTATTCCCGAAGAGGTTTACACCGGCAACACCATCAATCTCAACGCTATCAGCACCCTTGGCCGCGAGATCACCTACGCTACCAACAACCCCTCGGTAGCCACCGTAGCCAACGGCGTTGTCAGCTTCCTCAAAGCCGGCGAAGCTACCATCACCCTCGCCACCACCGGCGACAGCTTCAGCAAGGGCTACACCCTCACGCTGAAATTCGCTCCTAAGGATATGGATACCAACATCGCCTCGGCTGCCGACTTCGTGAAATTTACCGAGAATCCTCTCGGCAACTTCAAGCTCGTGGCCGATATCGATATGAGCGGTGTTGACTTCACTCCTATCGCTCGCTTCGAGGGCTCGCTCGACGGTCAGAACCACTACATCCGCAACCTCACATACAACGACAAGGAGCGCGACAACGTGGCTCTCTTCGCTGAGTTCGGCGGTACATTCATCAAGAACCTCGGCTTCGAGAACCTCAACCTCGTAGGTAACGCCAATGTGGCTGCCGTAGCCGGCAAGACCACCAGCGCTTCCGTAATCAGCAACATCGTTGTGGCCAACTCGTATATCGAAGGCCGCGACCATGTGGCTTCGCTGCTCGGCAACCTCGACGGCAACGCTACTGTAAGCAACTGTCTGTCGAACGCTCAGATCGTAACCCGCAGCTATCAGGCCGGCGGTATCGCAGGTGTACAGAACTACGGTACAATCGAAAAATGTATCTTCGCAGGTACAGTGGCCTCTATCGGCGGCGCAACCAATGTGACCGGTATCACATCGCTCCTCGACAGCGACGGCAATCCCTCGGTGATCAAGAACTGTCTGGCCGCTGCCGCATCCTACAAGGGCTGCAGCGCCAACAACAACGTCATCATCTGTCTTGCCGAACGTCACATGACTCTTGAGAACAACTACATCGCCGAATACTCGCTCCTCGACGGCGTGAGGGTAACAGGCAGCACCGCCGACAGCAGCAACGGTGCCGCAGCTCTTACCTCCGACATCCGCAGCAAAGCATGGTATGAGTCGACCCTCGGCTTCGACTTCACCAACGACTGGAAATTCCTCGAAGGCTCGGAAGGCTACATGCTCCCCGTGCTCAAATGGATGAACGCTCCTCTTACCACCACCATTTTCAATATGCCCAGTGAGGACGGTGTAAATCTCGTCTACATCGAAGGCAACGAATTCTACGACTACACCCAGCTCAAGGGCTCGTGGGGACAGGACATTACCGTAACCCAGCTCTCCGGCGAGCAGTATGCAGCTATCGTAACCGAAGATGCCTCCGAAGGCATCTATGCAGGTGACGAGAATGGCGAGTATCAGGGTGCCGGCACTGCCTCATTCAAGGTTGGTTTCGCTCCTGCCGTCAGCAGCCTCTTCAATATCACAGGTCGTGACACATTCGACGTCAATGTATCTTACAAGGGTGAGAAGAAAACTATCAGCACTGCTGAAGATTTCGTCAATATCCGCAAGAACCCCAGCGGCAACTACATCCTCGCAGCCGACATCGACCTCGCAGGCGTTGAGTTCAACGGCTTCTGCAACGGCGCCGACGACAACCCCTTCAGCGGCTCAATCGACGGCCAGGGTCACTCTGTAAAGAACATCCGTCTGACCTTCACCTCCGGCAACGACAAGGGCCTCTTCGGCAAGACTTCGGGCGCTACCATCAAGAATATCGCTTTCGTCAACTACTACATCGACGGCGGCCTCTCGGGCGTCAAACATGTAGGTCTGATTGGTGGCGGCTCCGCAACCATCGAGAACACCGCATTCGTGGGTAAGGTAATCGGCGACGACCACGTAGGTCTCGTAGCCGGCGACTCCGACGGCATCGAGATGAAGGACTGCTACGCTGTGGGCACCGTAGAAGGCGGCTCGCAGGTAGGCGGCTTCTTCGGCTGCACACTCGAGGGTGGCTGCACCCTGGAGAACTGTCTCTCCAATATCAATGCTTCGGCATTGTACCGCGGCTGGACCGGCGGCTTCATCGGCCTGCTCGACAAAGCCAACAGCACCGTGACCATCAAGAACTGTGTCTCCATCGGCGACTGCAAGACCACAGGTACAGGCTCTCCCAAGCACGCATCGCCCTTCATCGGCGGTAACGGCGCAGGCGACACTGCCAACGCTATCATCTACTTCTCGGGCAACATCTACAACAATACAGCTGTGATGGACGCTCAGGACGGCGCCGACTGGCCCGGCAGGAATGTCACCGCAGAAGGCGGCGATGTGCAGGAAGCTACTGCAGCTAATCCCAACACTCTCACTACTCAGAGCACATATACCGGTATCGGCTGGGACTTCGACAAAGTATGGGCTATGGGCCAGGGCGACTACAAGTATCCCGTGCTTAAGGGTGTTGCCGTAAGCGACGCTACTCTGGGCATCGAAGATGTAGTTGCTACAGCCGAGAGCAGCCTCCGCGTAGCCGGTGGCAACGGTGAAATCCTCGTTGCCGGCATCAGCGAAGCTTCAGTGATCACAGTTTACAATGCAGCAGGCGTACAGGTAGCTACCGTAGCCACCGACGCTCCCGAAGCTGTTGTTGCTGCTCCCGCAGCCGGCCTCTACATCGTAGCAGTGGCCACCGACGGCGCAGTCAGCACCGCAAAGGTTGTTGTAAAGTAATCCTTTAAAACCACAGACACAAACGGGCCGGCGCTCAGCAATTGGCCGCCGGCCCGTATTTTTTCTTTTTAATCTTTTTTTGAGAGAAAAAAAGAACCGGAAAAATCTTAAGGCCTTAAATAAAATGGTAAAACTCAGTGCATCAGGGATCAAGTATATCGCGCTACTGTTAGCGATACTACTCTCTACGCCGGCTTACGCCGAAATCCTCAAAGTCACCGGACGTGTGCAGGATCAGGAAGGTGAGCCCCTTATTGGCGTAACAGTCGCCCAGAAGGACGACCCCAAGAATGGCGTTGCTACCGATATCAACGGTACGTACAATCTCTCTATCAAGCGTGGCGCTACCATTAGAGTGAGCTATCTCGGCTATGAGCCCGAGGAGAAGAAAGCCAACGCCACCACCATCGACTTCATCATGAAAGAGAATGTGACCTCGCTCGATGAAGTAGTGGTAACCGGCTACACTACCCAGAAAAAGATATCAGTGCTCGGCGCTCAGTCTACACTCAAGATGGAGCACGTGAAAGCTCCGGTATCCAACATGACCAACGTGCTTGCCGGCCGCGTAGCCGGTGTGGTAGCCATGCAGCGCACCGGCCTTCCCGGCCAGGACGACGCCGACATCTGGATCCGCGGTCTCAGCACTCTCACCAACCGCAACGAGGGTCCTCTCGTGCTTGTCGACGGTATCGAGCGTAGCTTCTCGCAGCTCGACCCCGAGGACATCGAGTCGATCACCGTGCTCAAGGACGCAGCCTCCACGGCCGTCTACGGTGTGCGAGGCGGCAACGGTGTGATCATCATCACCACCAAGCCCGGTGAAGCAGGCACACCCAAATTCTCTTTCGACATCTATCAGGGCATCACACAGCTCACCAAAGTGCCGGAGCTTGTCGACGGTATCGACTACATGAACTGTGTCAACGAAGCCTACTACAACACCAAGGGCGCTATCTTCTACAAGCCCAACTATATCACCAACACCAAGATCGCCAACGGCTATCCTCTCACAGCCGACGAGCAGGCCTACGCCGCCACGGTGGCCGGTGACCCCACCATCAACAAATATCTCTACCCCAGCGTCAACTGGATGGACGAGATGTATCACAAGTACGGATACAACGGACGCTACAACGTCAACATCCGAGGCGGTGCCCCCAACGCCACCTACTATGTATCTCTCTCGTATTACAACGAGAAGGGTATGACAAAGAAGGACCCCAAGCAGGACTATTCTTCCGAAATCACCTACGACCGCTACAACTTCCTTACCAACATCAACCTCAAGGCCACCAAGACCACTAAGGTGGATATAGGTGTGAACGGCTGGATCACCGGCGGCAACTATCCCGAGGTGGGCATCGAAGATATCTTCCGCCAGGCCATGCGCACCAACCCCGTGATCTACCCCGTGCAGTATCCCAACGGCGAGAACCCCGGTATCTCGCCCGACAACCGCGAGCTCGACTCACCCTGGGTGACCCTTACACGCCGCGGCTATCAGACAAAGAACAACACTCAGGTAAATACCAACCTGAAACTTACCCAGGATCTCGGGTTCTGGAACTGGTCGAAAGGCCTGGATGCACGTGTGCTTATCTCCTTCGACGTGCGCGCTAATCAGGAAGTGCACTACAAGGTGGACGACAGCACCTGGGCTCCCACAGCCACCCAGGATCCCACCACCGGCACATGGGTGAACGACGAATTCATGTACGACCCCGACGGCAATCTGCTGCTCTCCGAGAAATACAAAGGCAACAAGAGCATGTCGGTGCAGTCCGATAAATGGGTTTACCGCACATTCTACCTTGAGGCAGCCCTCAACTACAACCGTCAGTTCGCACGCAAGCACAATGTCACCGCTCTGGCCCTCTTCACCATGCGCAGCTATCTCGACGCCAACAACGGCGACCTCTTCTCCACCCTGCCCCACAAGCAGCAGAGTATAGCGCTCCGTGCATCGTACGACTTCGACCGCCGCTATTTCGTAGAGTTCAACGGCGGCTACACCGGCTCGGAAAACTTCCTCAAAGGCCACCGCTTCGGCTTCTTCCCCGCAGTGGCAGCCGGCTGGGTGCCCTCCAACGAACCGTGGTGGGAGCCGCTGAGCCCGGTGATTTCCTTCTTCAAGATCCGTTACTCCTACGGTGTGGTTGGTAACGACTCCTCCAACGGACGTTTTACCTATTTCGCCAAGCTCAAAAACGACGGCCTCAATTTCACCAACTACTGGACAAGCAACGGCGCTACCCGCCGCTGGTTCTATGAGTCATACGGCTACGAGCCCATGTGGTCGCGCGTACACAAGCACGACCTCGGTATCGAGCTCAATTTCTTCAACAACGACCTCACCCTCGTTGTGGACCTCTTCAAGGAGAAACGCGACCACATCTTCGTGGAGCGTACCAACCTCCCCTTCCTCGCCGGTCTTGAGGCCAATCCGTATGCCAACATAGGCGTGGTAGAAAACAAGGGTTTTGAAATCTCGGCAGAATACTCCAAGCGTTTCGGCAACGACTGGCTGATCTCGCTGCGCGGCAACATGACCTACAATAAGGACGAGGTAATCGAGAACGCTCAGGCCACTCCCGCCTATCCCTGGCTCGACCGTCGCGGCCACAATGTGCTCGCAAAGTGGGGCTTCGTAGCCGAAGGCCTCTACACAAGCAAGGAGCAGATCCAGGAGCGCGGCATCACACAGTTCGGTGAGACCTATCCCGGCCAGCTCGTGAAGCCCGGCGACATCATGTACAAGGACCTCAACGGCGACGGCCATATCGACGATTACGACAAGACCTGCATCTCGCGCGGCGATATCCCGCAGATCTACTACGGCTTCGGCGGCGACTTCCGCTACAAGAACATCGGTCTGGGTTTGCTCTTCCAGGGTACGGCCCGCGCCGACCGCCTGCTTGGCGATGGTAACGATGCAGACGGTATCAAACCCTTCCAGAGCTCAAGCGGCGGCGGTACAGTCTATGCCAACATCTCCGACCGCTGGGATCCCGAGAACCCCGAAAAGACCGACGTGTTCTATCCCCGTCTGGCATGGGGCGCTACCGATCCCTCCAACGAGAACAACTTCAAGACCAGCACATGGTGGAAGAAAGATATGAGCTTCCTCCGCCTGAAACAGTTCACAGTCTCGTTCTATTTCCCCAAAGCATGGCAGAAGAGCATCTTCAAGGGGGGGCGCTTCTACTTCATGGGTGAGAATGTGTTTACAATCAGCAAGTTCAAGCTGTGGGATCCCGAGCTCAATACCAACAACGGTATTAAGTATCCTAACGTACGCACCTTCTCCATCGGTGTCAACTTCAACATCTAAACAGACCTGAATTATGAAAACTAAAATAATCGGATTAGCTCTTCTTGCCGCCGGCATGGTGTCGCTCCCTTCGTGCGACAGCTATTTCGACGATGTGCCCAACAACGCCACAACGCTTGAGGATGTGTTCAGCAACCGCGGCATGGCGCTCGGATGGCTTACCAACATATACACATTCTATCCCGACAACACCAACCGCTACGCCGACAACACCGCCATGTACTGGAACGGCGGCTCGATCGAGGGCTATCTCCCATGGGACTGGGTGGAGACCCACGACATCGTGCAGGGCTCGCTCACATCGTCGACCGGCTTCGTACAGCGCCTGTGGAAGCAGTATTATGTCGGTATCAACAACTGCAACATCTATACAGCCAATATAGACCAGTGCAACGGCATGTCGGACGAGGAAAAGGCCATCACCAAGGCCGAGGTGCGCGCCTTCCGCGCATATTTCTACCTGCAGCTGGTCAAGCTCTACGGTCCTGTGCCCCTGGTTGGCGACCATGTGAGCGCCAACGACGACCCCATTGAGCTGTTCCAGCGCCAGCGCAACACCGTGGATGAGTGCTTCGACTACATCATCTCGGAGTTCAAGGCGGTGCTCGACCAGAATGTGCTCCTGTCGTCGTTCTCCGCCGACGGATCGAAGGACGACAAGACCCTGGGCAATCTCACTCAGGATGTAGTGGAGATGTTCCTCTGCGACGCCTACCTCTTCCGTGCCTCGTATCTCTACAACGGCGACACCTACTATCAGAATATGACCAACCCCGACGGCACCGCTCTCTTCCCCGCCGAGCGCAGCGAGCAGAAGTGGCGCGACCTCAAGGAGCAGGCTCTTAAGATCATCACCAGCGGCAAGTATTCGCTTGTGCTGCGCGACTCTCAGGACCACCTGACCGCCGACCTGGCATCGTCGTGCCCCTTCAAGTCGGTGTTCTTCGCCTCGATGGGTACCTCCACCAACGAGGAGCTGATCTACGGCCGCACCAACGCCAGCAAAGAGACCTACGCCATGGTGCCCCGTTTCTCGGGTCTTGCCTCGAGCTATGACAAGGGTGCCGGCGCGCTCACTATCCCTCTGGAATTCGTCGACCTGTATTTCACCAACAAGGGTCTGCGTATCGACGAGGATCCCGACTATTACACCTATGATGTGAACGATCCTCCCACAGCCAAGCGCGGCGAAAAGGCTCTGGTGAGCACGGCAGCCTATCGCGACCCCATCTCGGGCTACGAGTATTTCTCGCCCGTAGCATCGGGCGGCTCGGTAGACTACACCGGCCCCACCTCGATCATGAAGCAGTTCTACAACCGTGAGGCCCGCTTCTATCTGGCAGTGACCTTCCAGAACCGTCCTTGGAACTTCCAGGGTGGCGCCGCAGTGCAGATGCAGTTCAACGGCAACTCGGGCTCCGACGGCCGTACACACGACTATCCCATCTTCGGTACCATCGTTCGCAAGAACTATTATGCAAAGCAGTCGGGCTGGAGCATGAGCTGCGAGTATCGTCTGGCCGAGGTTTATCTCGACTATGCCGAGGCTTGCGCCGAGCTCGATGAGACCGAGGAAGCCCTCAAGTATGTCAACCAGATCCGCAGCCGCGCCGGCATCGCCCAGTATGGCGTCAACGCCGGCGATAGGGGCAAGGATGTGCGCCGCCTCGACAAGATTGTCCTCCCCTCCTACGACAAGGAGACCGTGCTCAAGGCTATCTACCGCGAGCGTATCCTGGAGCTGGCCTACGAGAACAAGCACTACTTCGACGTGCGCCGCTGGTGTGTAGCCGACGGCAAATGGCGCGGCGGTGCCGAGATGACCGACGGCTGGATCTATCCCTCCTACCATATGGGTGGCGAAGGCGGCTCGATGACCGGCTTCAACATCAACAATGTGGGCCAGACCGAGGAAAACAAGAATGTCAACTTCTACAAACGTATGACTCAGCAGGAGCGCGTGTTCACACGTCGTATGAACCTGCTCCCCATACCGCAGGAGGATGTGAACCGCAACAAACTGTGCGTGCAGAATCGCGAATGGTAACAGCATGATCCCCTCCGGGGGATCAGTGTAACACCATAATAGAGGGAGCACCCCCCCCGGACGGGTGCTCCCTCTTTCCCTCAAAAATATTAGTATCAATCCCGCAATGAAGTGTAAAAAAACGGATTTTTTTATCCGGCCTCCGGAATCTCCAAACAAATTGCTAATTTTGCACTTGCGCAGTGAAGTCTGCACCATAAACACTAATCATAGCCAAAATTTTTTTCATCCGCTTAATTGCAATCACCAATGAAGAAAGTACTCTACTTCTTACTGTTTTTCTCAGTATTTTTCAATCTCTCGGCACTCGAGCCTGGCAAGACCTACAGCATAAGCCATGGTTCAAAGGCTGTGTTTGTGAGAGATGCCGGCCTGAAGACCGGAGCAAAAGCCATAATGTGGACCGACACCAAGGTGCCCGCTCAGCGATGGGTGCTCGAGCAGCGCTCCGACGACGACGCCTACCTGCTTCGCAACCTCTACAGCGGCTATTATCTGGGTGTGACCGGCACTAAGGCCGGTGCCACTGCCGATCAGAGACTCTACAGCCGTATCCTCTCGCGCTGGACGCTCGAGGCTTCGGAAAGCGGGTGGATGCTGGTTGCGGCCCGTAGTCCCGAATACTGCCTCGCTGTGGAGTCGAACGAGGAGGGCGCAGGCCTCACTCTGGTGGAGAAGGCCACGGCCGACCCTGCCAAGTGCGTCTTCACCATAAATGAAAGCGCAGAGACTCCTGAAGCTTACAACGCCGATGTGCGCGACGCCATCATGGACGGCTTCATCAAGCAGTATTACAATGTTGCCGCCAAAGGCCATGTGCTCGGTGGCGGCGGCTGGTGGGGCGACGCCGAGATGTTCGAGACCATCCTTGATGCGTTCGCCACTACCGGCGATCCCAAATATAAAGATATTTTCCGCGAGCTTTACGTCAACTTCATCGACCGCAACCGCTCGGACTGGAGCTACAACGAGTACAACGACGATATCACATGGATGGTGCTCGCCTGTGCCCGCGCATATCAGTATTTCGGCGACTCGGAGTATCTTAACAATGCCCGCGACAACTATAAGCGCATGTACGACCGCGCCCATCAGCGCTTCGGTACCCTCATATGGAAGCAGAGCCAGGAAAACAAGCTGAGCACCAACTCGTGCATCAACTGCCCGGCCACGATTGCCGCCTGCTACCTCGGACGCCTCACCGGCGACGAGTCGTGGTTCACTAAGGCTATCTCCATCTATGCCGGCCAGCGCAAGCTGCTCTATAACCCCTCCAATGGCGAGGTGGCCGACTGCCGCGCATGGAAGTCGGACGGCACCATGGAGAACGACTACAACCATTGGGTGTCGACCTACAATCAGGGCACGATGCTCGGCGCAGCTCTGGCGCTCTACGACCACACGAAGGACCCCATGTATATGCAGGACGCTAAAAAGATCTACGAGCGCTCGCGCGACGGGCTCACCAATTCGGACAAGATCATCTCCGTGTGCCAGACCATCAACGGCGACCTCTGCGGCTTCAAGGGGATCCTCATGCGCTATGTGCGCGAATATGCCGAGGTGAACCACCTCGAAGAGCCTCTGCTGTGGATGGAGAAAAACGCATGGCATGCCTATCAGAACCGCAACTCGAAGGGGGTAGTATGGTCGGCATGGCTCACCAAGACCAACGAGAACCTCAAGCGCATGGAGGGTGACAGCGAGAAAAATGTGACCAACGATGCCTTCGGCTCGTCGACTGCCGTGTCGGTGGCTTTCAACGCCCATGTCAACCGTCAGTTCAGCAAGAGCGCCCTCGAAGGCCTTGAGGCTAAATATTTCGACGGAATACAGTTCGCCCAGCTCGACGATGAGCTCGCCGACGGCGATACTCCCAACACCAAAGCCTCATCGTACTCCAACGCCCATATCTGCTTCCGCAATGTAGATTTCGGCACCACAGGACTCGACAAGGCTATCGTACGTGTTAATACCACCGGCCGTCGCACCTTTGTCAAGGTCTACGCCGACTCCATTGCCGACGAGACTATGCTGGGCCGCAACGAAGGCTTCCTCGACAGGGAGTGGGCCGACGTAGAGATACCGATGAGCAAGTCGCTGACGGGCATACACGACGTGTATGTGCAGTTCGTCGGCATCGGAGTGCAATTCCACAACATGCGCTTCGCCGACAGCGGTGCCGGAGTGGAGAGCGCCGAGGCCGACAGCCGCAGTACGATGCGCCTCAGCGGCCGCGAGCTGGTAGTGGAGTGCGCCGAAGAGTCGGTGCTCGAAGTTTACAGCGCCTCCGGCGCTCTGGAGCTGCGCCGCAGCCTGAGCGAGGGCACAAGCACCGTAGAGCTTAAGCCCGGAGTGCACATCTGCCGCCTGGCTCAGGCGCCGGAGGTTGCACCCTTCAAAGCGATCGTAAAATAAAGAAAAAAATAACTTAAAATATCGGGTGAAAAACACCCTCAAGTGTCATGAAATTTCTAACCACATTACTGCTGGCGGCTGCCGGATGCTCCATGGCTCTGGCCGACGCCATCCCCGAGGAGCAGGCTCTGGCCAATGCACGGAGCTTTTTTGAGCAGGGGGGGCCAAGCCCCGCAATGCGCCGCATGGCCGGCAAAAAGCTGCAGCTCACCAAGGCCATGCAGAGCCGCGGCTTCTATGCCTTCAACATCAACGGCAGCGAAGGCTACGTCATAGCCTCGGGCAGCGACCGCACCCAGCCGGTGCTCGGCTACTCCGACCGCGGCTCGCTCGACCCCGCCAACATGCCCGAACCGCTCAAATACTGGCTCGGAGAGATCGACAAGGCCGTAGAAAGCATCGAGGCCGGCATCCCGCAGGAAAAGCGCCTAAAAACCAACAATATAGCCCGCGTGGCCGACAAAAAGGCCATTGCCCCTCTGATGACGAGCAAATGGAATCAGGGCGACCCCTACAACCTGCTCACCCCCTCGTATGTAGACCAAAACAGCGGCCAGACCCACGAGCATAGCGCCACAGGCTGTGTGGCCACCGCCACCACCCAGGTGATGTATTACTGGAAATGTCCGCAGGAGGCCTGCAAGGAGATTCCCTCGTACACCTACAACTGGTCGGGCAACAAGCGCACCACCGAGGCGCTGCCCCCTATAGTGTTCGACTGGGAACACATGACCGACACCTACGGCGGCAAATCGACTCAGGAGGAGAAAATGGCAGTGGCTCAGCTGATGCTCTACGCCGGCCACGGCATGCAGTCGGGTTATGCCGGAGCCACCGGAGCCACTTCGGTCAACGCCCTCAATGCCCTGAAGAATTACTTCGGCTACGCAAAAGACGCCTACAACACCTATCACCTCGACTACACATTCCAGGAGTGGGAAGACCTCTTCTACAACGAGCTGGCAGCCGGCAGGCCGCTGCTTATGGGTGCTGACAACTATGAGCGCACCGGCGGACACGAATTCGTGTGCGACGGCTACGACGGCAACGGCCTCTACCACATCAACTGGGGCTGGGGCGGCTGGGACGACGGCTACTTCGTGCTCACCGTGATGGCTCCCGACAATCAGGGCATAGGCGGCAGCACCGATGCCAACGGCTACTCTATGGGTCAGAACGTGTGCATCAATCTGCGTCCGGCCTCCGTTCCGGCCGACGAGGAGACGGTGCGCGCAGCGATCTCCAATATCGACGCTCCCCAGAAGCAGGTCCGCAAGGACGTCAACGGCGTGTTCAACGTCAGCTTCACCTACTGTCTCCGCACCCTGCTGATGCAGGAGTACAGCGTGGAGTACGCTTTCCGCCTCACCGCGGCCGACAACAGCGTGGTGGCCGACGAGCTCCTCAAGTCGACACGCTCGTTCAACCCCTCGCAGCATTACCGCATGAATGCTTCGCTCAAGCTGCAGGATCTGGCCGACGGCACCTACCGCCTCACCGGCCTCTCGCGCAAAGCCGGCTCCGATGAGTGGATCGTCGACGACAATGCCGACCGCAACTATCTGGAGCTCGTGGTAGAGGGCAACGACATGAAGGTTGCCGCCATGCCCGGCCAGGGCCTCAAGCTGCAGGTCAACTCGCTTAAACTCGAAGGCGCCTCTGTGGCCGGCGACTGGCAGAAAGTGGTGTACAACATCACCAACAACGGCAACGACTACTACGGCGAGACATACCTCTTTGTCGACGGCACACGCTCGTCGGGCAACACCATCAGCATCCCTGCCGGTGAGACCATGGACATCTACTACAAGTTCAAGCCCACCAATGTGCCGGGCAATCACAACTTTGTGCTCTCGCGCACTACCAACCCCACCGGCGACGTGGTGATCAGCAACATCGACCGCATGTACAACATCGACTGCAAATGGAACGAGGACGGCTCCATCACGGCGCTTCCCAAGGTATCCGGCCCGAGCTATGAGGTACCCGCCGATGCAGTGGCGATATATGTTTACGGCACCAAGCCCCGCGCCCTGGCGGTAAGCAAGGCTAATCCCAACCTTGTGGTCTACTACGACGAAGGTGTGACCATCGGCAGCCGCGTGGAGAAGAATATGCGCAAATATATCACCAACATCGTCATCGACGGCAAGGCCAAGGAGGCCGGCTTCAAGGACGGCTACCCTGCTGCCGTGCCGATGCCTTTCACGGCTACGACCGCAAGCTACACCCGCGAGAATATGCCCGAATGGACCACTGTGGCTCTCCCCTTCGATGTGCAGGAGATCACTGCCGACGGCGAGCGTGTAGACTGGTTTACCTCCAAGGAGGATACCGGCAAGAATCTCTTTGTAAAAGACCTCTCGGGCAACCGTGGCGCTCAGCTTCGCTTCTCGCATGCCGAGGAGATGACGGCCAACACCGCCTACCTCATCGGCGCAAGCGGTGAGCTCAACGGCTCCTCGTTCGACCACAAGGGCAAGAGCTTTACATTCACCGGCCGCGATGTGACGGTGGCTATCGAAGGCGAACACACCGGCAGCTACACCGCCAACAAGGTGAAACTGATCCCCTGCTACGCTCCCGCCGCAGCCGGCAAACTGCTGGGCATGGACGAGGCGATGGAAAACTTCACAACGGTTGACACTCTGGAGCCCTTCCGCGCCTATGTGGCCACCAACTCGACCACTACAAGCTATTCTATCCGCTACGAAGACGGCGAGCACAGCGGCATCGAGGATGTGGTAGCCGAAAGCGGCGACACCATCCCCGCCGACGCCCCGATCTACAACATGCAGGGCATCAAGGTCGGCACCTTTGCCGGCTTCGACAGCCTCGCCCCCGGCCTCTACATCGTCGCCGGCCGCAAAGTAGCCCGCTAATCCGCCCATCGGGCGCGCTAATTGCTCCTCGCGCCCGCTAATCGCGGCGCTCGGGTCCGAATTCCCTAATATCCCATATCATAATAGGCAGGCATCCCGGTGCATCCCACCTCGATGCCTGCCCATTTTTATCGGTACAGGCAGTAGGGGCGCAATATTTGAGGCTAACGATTTTATGCCCCCTACGACTCTGTGAAGACATTTAGTGGAAAGTCCCGGTAACAAGGGATAACGCTTCATAGTAGGGTCGCGGCTTGCGGCGACCGGGCAACGGGGTGATTTATAGACGTTTAATATGGTATCCCTCAGACGTCTGCGCCATGGCGGGGCGGTCGCCTGAGGGATATTGAGGTTAAAATGAGTTAGGGGAGAGGAGAGGGGGTCAGCGGACCACCATCTTGCGGGTGGCGGCGGGGGTGCGGACGATGTAGAGGCCGGGAGCGGCGACGGAGGCTTTGCCGATCCCTTTGGCGCAGAGCGTGCCGGCAACGGTATAGATCTCTACGGGCCCTTCGGCGGCCACTTGGCCGTTGGCTACGGTGATGTCGTCGCTGTCGGCGTCAACGGTGGCGATGCCTGAGGATTTCTCTACCGTGAAGCTTACACGGGGCGAGATCTCCCGGCCGTCGGCTGTGGCGATGCATGCCTCATAGGTGCCTTCTGCGGGAGCTTCGATAGCGGCTGCACCGCCCGTGCCGATGACGGGGGCGGAGGCGACGGCCGTTTCACCATCGTAGACGGTGAGCTGAAGGCCTTCCCATGCTGGCGTGCCTTCGTAGACAAACTGCACTTCGTTGCCGGGATAGTAGATCTTGTCTACGGCATCGAGCATCACGGGCTTGCCGACGATGAAGTAGCTGCGCTCCACCGGCTCGTAATACTGGTCGGCGATGCAATAGGTGGCATAATAGAGGCCCGCGGGCACGGGGGAGGAGAAGTTGTAGTTGCCGGATACATTGAGGGTCACAGCGCCGTTGGGGTCAGTGCCGGCATACGCGTAGGAGTGCGATTTGCCGTTTTTCACTACCGCTACTGTGGAGGTGTAGATGCCCACCCAGTCTTTCGATATGCAGGGAGCGTTGTGGAGATTGACCACCACGGGGTCGCCGGGCTCATAGACGAGCTTGTCGGTGGTGACGGAAGGTGTGGTGGTGTCGTCGCAATTGTCGCTTACCACAAAATACACGCGGGGAGAGATCTCGGTGTAGCCGCCGTCCTTAAACAGCACGGCAAAGTAGGCTCCGGGGGTGTCGATACTGAAATCCCAGCTGCCCGAGGCGGCGGAGGTGTAGACATATTGGTCGGATGTGTCGGATGTGCCGGGGGTGTAATGCTCCTTGTAGACGGCCACCCAGGCATCGGTGTTGACCGGTGCGCCAGTATAGGTGAGATGCATGTCGGCGCCGGTGCGGAAGAAGTGGCCGCCGAGATCCACCGAGGGCTTGTCGCCGGATCCCTCCACCTCGAACATCACCGGCTCGGAATAGGCCGACCACATGAGGTTGGCGTCGCGGTTGCACACGCGGATGTAGTAGGTGCCGTCGGAGACTTCGCCGCGGTTGATGGTGAATTTGGTGAGATCAAGATCCTTGTTCAGGTCGAGGGGACGGAAGTCGTCGGTGACGCCATAGCAATCTTCGGCGTTGATGACCTTGTCGATTACAGGCGAGCTGAAATCGGGGTCGGCAGCCACCTGATAGCGCACGGCGTAAGGCGACGCCTCGCCGGCGGTCTGAGCGAAGGTGCAGGGGAGTGCCACGGCGCTCTCGGGCGCGGTGAGAGCGGGACGCTCCATAGCGCTACCCTCGCCGATGGTGTGCGAGAAACGGTCAACAAGCTCGTTGTCGAGTGCCAGACGGGAGTTGCCTATCGAGTAGCACTCTACGGTCATGGTGCGTGTGGCGGGGTCGAATTCGAGGATCTGATATGTCCACTGGTCGAGGGTCTTCTGCACCTCGTCGTGGTTGAAATTGTCGGGAGTGTTGCCCCACAGCTGCTCGTAGCCCTCGACTGAGGTGCCCACACCGCCACCGGTGATGATGTGGTAGACGGGTGTGTCGGTCATCTGTCCGCGGGCATAGAGATGGTGATGGCCGGCGCAATTGAGCACATGCTTGGGTGTGGAGGAGAGTACGGGCATGATCTCATCGAGCATCCATGAGGACACGTCGCCGGTATATTGCTCGGCGTAGAGCGGACGATGTTGCACGCTCACCACAAATGTCACTGTCTCATCTTTGTCGGCGGCTGCGATGACCTTGCGCACCCACATCTTCTGTGCGGCGCAGGGGTCGTCGGAGTTGAGCACCACGAAAAGCACCGAGCCGGTCTGATAGGCATAGTAGCTCGATGTGCCGCTCTTGATGCCCTGATACTCCAGATTGGCATATTCGTGGAAATGTCCGTCGTAGTTGGAGAGATCTTCGTCGTCGCGGTATTCATGATTGCCCACAGCTGTCATGTTGGCAAGTGTGGGCGATGTGAAGCGCGACTTGAAGAGGTGCACTTTCTCATAGAGGTTGAGGTCGCCGCCGTGGTCCACCTGGTCGCCGTCGTTGAGCAGGAAGCGGATATGGTCCTCAAACTCTCCCTCGCCATATTTCTCAGCCACTGTGCGTCGGGCGGCAGCGAGGAGCCACTCGTAGTCGGAGTGCTCGTTGCGCTGGTGGTCGCCGATGAGCAGCACGCGCATCTTGGCATTGTCGCCGGCCTCGGGCATGGTGCGGAAGCGATACACCTCGCTATCCTTGCCATTGGCGTAAACCTGATAGAAATATACCGTGTTGGGCTGCAGGCCGGAGAGCTTGGCCGTGTGCCAGTAATATTTGGTCGAAATAGCCTTCACCTCAGGCTCGCAGGTGCGGTCGAGATTATCGGGCGAAGTACCGAATCTCACCACGGGAGCATCGTCTTTCTTCGATGTTTTCCAGTTGACGCAGATCGATTCGGGCGTGTTCATGTTGAGGTAGGGCACCGTCAGCGACAGCGGCGATGTGATGGGCGCTACAGTGAGGCGCACCGCCTCGTAAGTGCCGTCGTCCTGGGGTACGTAATAAATGTCGGGGTCGGTGTACTTTTCTCCGCCGATGGTGACGACATTGCCCGCGACGGTCTTCACCTCGCGTAAACTTGAGATCTGCCGTTGTGCCATGGCTGACATCCCTCCTAAAGCGCATAGGAGGCAGATTGCTGCAATACTTTTTCCCATGTAAACAGGTAATTTTAAGGAGTTATGGGTTGTGCAACACGGAGCACGATGCCCGGTTGCGGTAATTTTGGTTACGTGGTTATGAGGTCACTTGGTAATGAGTCTGATGTAATTATAACATCGGTAATTCCGGTGCAAAATTAACTAAAAATTCGCAACTTCGACTCCTATTCCCCTGTAAAATCTCCGAAAAAAAATAGAACCAATGCCGCGCATGCGAAATGAGCCAAAAAGGATCTTGGGTAAAAGATTCATATGCATTAACCTGTTGGATGAATTAAATTAAAGCGTTAGGTATAGGCGGATGATGCGCCCACGTTAATTGTTTGAGTTAATGCGTATTGGT
>CAJLLX010000011.1 GCA_905207535.1 uncultured Muribaculaceae bacterium
TGCGCCCCCGCGGGGGCGCATGGCCGGCTTGTTTTCCGGAGCTATCGCTTACTGGCGATCGCTGTAAAATTTCTGGATGCGGTTGTCGATCTTCTTGTTGCCGAGCAGCACTGCGGGCAGTGTGCGCTGGAACGACATCGCGCCTTCGCGCTGGTTGAAGAGCATGGCGTCGCTCTCGAAGTCGAAGTCGCGACCCGACTTCTTCACGTCGGTCACATTAAATACCACTACCGAGCTGTTCAGAGCTATCGGGCCTACCAGTTCGCCGGGTTTGGCTACAGCCACATTGGCGATGAGGTTCGACTCGTACATCGGGAAGTTGCGCACGTAGGGCTGTCCGAAGGTCACCTGAGTGGTGTCGACTGCCACGCCCATGGCGGCGGCATACTCAGCCACGCTCTTGCCCTTACCCTGGAAGTCAGCGATAAGTTTCTCGGCCATCTTGCGGTTGCGGATCTTGCTTGTCAGGTAGTTGTTGACGCGCTCGCTCGACGCGGGCTCGAAGTCACCCTCGTATACGTCGGTGAGAGCCACGGCCAGCAGACGGGTGTCGCGGTCGTTGGTGAATACGTTCGACACCTGGCCCTTCTTGGCGCCCAGGGCCCACTTGGCGGCGCCGCGGCTGTCTTCCAGACCGTTCACGCTCAGGCTCGAGGGAGTCACAGTGGCGGGCAGCGGCTGATAGCCGGCCTTGTTGGCCTCCTTGGCAAAGGCCTCGGCGGTAGCGTTGGCGGTGATAAACGAGCGGAGGTCAGAGTTGAGCTTATTGATAGTAGCCGACGAAGGCACTACATCGTAAGTGATCTCAGCCACGTCGTAAACCTGCACGGGGGCCTTGCGCTCTTTCACGCGCACCACCATGCCGGCATTGCCGTTGTTGTTCTCAGGCTTGAAATATACACCGGTCTGAGCGTTGGCCAGCTCCTCCTTCATGGTAGCCATGCCGGGAGCGAGCAGCGATACCCACACGCTGTCCTGATGCTGCACTATCACCTGACCCAGGTCGCCGGCCTTCGAGCCGGTGTTGAGCAGACCGATGATTGAGTCGGCCTTGGCGTTCTCGTCGATGAAAGCCACATCCAGGCGAACAGAGTCGATCGAAGTGGTCACGTCGAGCAGTTTGGCGATAGTATACTGATTGTCAACGAACGACACCATAGCGGTGCTGTCCACTGCCATGCCGGTCACAGCCTTGCGGAGCGCGGGAGCCAGGGCCGAAGCGGTGGAGCTCACGCGGTTCACGTAAAACTTCGAGTTGCTGCTCACGGCATCGGTGCCCTCGTTCATGCGCAGACCTATGATGGCATCTTCCACCTCTTTCTGGGCGGCAGCCAGGTCGTCGGTCGACGGGGTGATGTCTACCGAGATATAGTTGAGGATGTACTGGGGCTCGCTGATGCGCCAGCGGTTCTTCTCCTCGTTGTAGAGGCTCTTGATCTCCTCGGGAGTAACGGGGAAATCCTCCACCTTCAGCGAGCCGAAGTCCTTGCGGGCATAGGCGATGGTACTGGTGGTGGCGTTGTCCTCATAAGCATCCTTGGCGTCGAGCTTGTTGGCGGTCAGGGTGCCCTGGAAGAGGTTCAGGAACTTCTGCTGCAGCAGCATCTCCTCGGCGTCCTTCTCCAGCTGCATCCAGGCGCCCTGGAACTGCTGGCTCTGCTGGGGATCGACACCCACCTTGGTGGGGTTGTAGGCTGCGTCGTAGAGCATCTGAGCGCTGGGGATACCCATGCTTTGCACCATCTGGCTTACATAGGGGTGGGGAGTCTCGCCGAGCATAGCCTCGCTCAGCTCAGCGTCGGTCACGGTCAGACCGAGACGCTCATACTCATGCTTCATCAGAGTCTCGTTGCACATCTGCTGAAGCACATATTCCTGCACCTGGGCGGCGTCTACATTGGTGTAACCGCGCTGCTGCAGCTGCTCTTGCTGCTGCTCCACGCGGCGCTGAAATTCCATATAATCTAATTTCTCACCGTCTACTTTGGCCACTGTGTGGCTGTCGGTGAAGAGTTCGCCCGGATTGTCTACGGCAGTGAGGATGAACAGCAGGAGTGCCAGACCCAGGATCGAAATAATTAGGATCGGCCTCTGACGGATTTTTTCAAGTGTTGACATTTAGTTTGATAAACGTTTATTATTTTTCTATTTATTTCGCTGATAATGACGGCTAAAGCCACCCAAAGCATACCCCGCCGAGGCACTTGCGCACCCCGCGAAGGCACAATTCGGACCTTTTTTTAGCGCACAAAGATACATTTTTTTCCGCTCGTTTCAAAACAATTGCCTCTTTTTCTCCCTTTTCTTCCTTTTATCCCATTATATTTCTCAATTGCCTTAAAAATCCCCCCTCCTCCCCTCCTCCGTCTCTAAGCTCTCAGCCCTCAGCCCTAAGCCCTAAGAACTAAAAAAAGCGTGCGGCCATCGAGGCCGCACGTTTTTTTGTCTCCTGCGCGGAGCTGTTTTTTTAGTTATCAGAACTTCGGCTCTGATATCACTAAACTCTATATCCCAAATGCTTCCTTCACCTTGTCGACATAGTCGAGTTTCTCCCAAGTGAAGAGCTCCACCTCGCGGGTAAACTCCTCGCCCGCAGCCGTGCGGAAGGTCTTGGTCACCTTGCGCGGGGTGCGGCCGATGTGGCCGTAGGTGGCGGTCTCCAGATAGATCGGCGCACGCAGCTTCAGGCGCTTCTCTATGGCATTGGGGCGCATATCGAAGAGCCCTTCCACTATTTTCGAGATCTCGCCGTCAGATTTGCCCACCTTCCCCGTACCGCGGGTGTTCACGTAGAGGCTCACAGGCTTGGCCACACCGATGGCATAGGCCACCTGCACCAGCGCCTCCGAGGCCACACCGGCAGCCACAAGATTTTTGGCGATATGACGGGCCGCATACGCTGCCGAGCGGTCGACCTTCGAGGGGTCCTTGCCCGAGAAAGCACCGCCGCCATGGGCGCCGCGACCTCCGTAGGTGTCCACGATGATCTTGCGTCCGGTCAGACCGGTATCGCCGTGAGGGCCGCCGATCACAAATTTTCCGGTGGGATTCACATGCAGCGTCACACCCTTTTCGGGCCATATCTTGCGGATGCTCTCGGGAAGCAGCTCGCGCACACGCGGCAGAAGCACCTCCTCCACGTCGCGGCGTATCACCGCCAGCATCTGCTCGTCGGCCTCCTCCTGCGTCACACCGTCGCCGGGGAGGATAAACTCATCGTGCTGAGTCGACACCACCACGGTGTTAACCCGCACCGGCCGGTTCTGCTCGTCATATTCCACCGTCACCTGACTCTTGGCGTCGGGACGCAGATACGATTTGCGCACACCCGAAGGGGTCTCATACGTCATAGCGCTCTCGTCGCGGCGTATGCGCGACAGCTCTTTAAGCACCGCATGGCTAAGCGCCACAGTCAGAGGTATGTAGAGCGGAGTCTCGTCGCAGGCATAGCCGAACATCATTCCCTGGTCGCCGGCGCCCTGCTCCTCCTCCACCGCACGCTCCACGCCGCGGTTGATGTCGGCGCTCTGCTCGTGGATGGCATTGAGCACACCACACGAGTCGCCGTCAAATTTCAGAGCCGAGTGGTTGTAACCTATCGAGTTGATTACGCGGCGCGCCGTAGCCGCCACGTCGACATGAGCTTTCGATTTCACCTCGCCGGCCACGATCACCTGACCGGTAGTCACCAATGTTTCGCAGGCCACCTTCGAGGCAGGGTCCTGCGCAAGCATCTCATCCACAATAGCGTCTGAGATCTGGTCGGCCACCTTGTCGGGATGCCCCTCGGAGACCGATTCTGATGTAAAAAGATAATTCATGGGTCTTTTTAGCATTTTTTTAAGTGGTTGCAAGCAATCAAATTTTTCCACAAGCGCCTTACACGGCCCTCACAGGCCCCAAGACGCATCCAATATGTAGAACAACCCTTCCGGAGACTGCTATATGAGCCGGAAAAGCATGCAAATTTACAACTTTTTCCCGTCCCCTCCAAACATTTCCAAAAATCCTTTACAAAACGTAAAAAATCAGCCCCAAGATGGCTTCCGCCATCTCAGGGCCGATATTCAAATCCTATATATCTTTTAGCGGAGGAGGGTTTTGCGGCCGTTGACGATGTAGATGCCGGGGGCGGAGATGCGGGTCAGGCGGCGACCGGTGAGGTCGTAAATGCCTTCACGGGCGGGGACGGCGGGGGCGGAGTCGGCCTCCACGCTCTCTATGCCGGACAGGCCCTGCTTCTTCAGGAGCACTTTGCCCCATATCGAGCCGAGGCCCGACGAGCCGATAAAGCCGTTTGCGGCCCCGGTGACGCAGTTGTAGCGGTCGCCGACGGGGCGGAGAGTCTTACCCTCTTCGGCGTCGCTGCCGATGCCCATATAGGCTGCCACGGGCACGCACCAGGCGTTGATGTCGGCGGTTAGCGCGCCGGTGAGCATTGTGGCGCTCACGCGGGCCATATTGGAGGTGGCGCCATGCAGCTTCATGCCGTATTCGTCCATGCTCCGGGTGGCGTAGTAGGCGAGTTCGTTGGCCTCAAGGTCCGACAGGCGGGTCAATCCGAGCAGGCGGTGGAAGAAGAGCGGATACTTCAGACCCCACTCCACTGTCTCGCCGTGGCGCAGATGGTCGCCCGACACATATTTGCTGCGGAGTATCTGCTCCCAGCGGTCGGCCATCTCGGTGAGGCGGTCGGCATCGGCTTCGTTGCCGCGGGCGGAGGCAATCTTGGCCACGCCGTCCATGGCGATGACGGCTTTCAGGCGCAGGTTGGCGTTGTCGCGGATAGAGCCGTCTACCGATCCTTCGCCGGCGAAGTTGCCTTCATACTGTGCCTGGGTGAAGAGGTCGAGATAGTCGCAGAGGCTCACCAGATAGCGGTATTCATAGTCATCGAGCTCTGTGGCGTCCATGCCGCAGGCCACTGCCGAGGCTGCCAGGAGACAGATGTCGGTGGTGGAGTCGACACCGTTGTCGAGATGGCTCCCGGCCATAATTGGCCATAGGCCTAAGTGGTGCGGAGCGTTGCCGTAGGGGCTGGAGAATCCGGGGAACATGCGGATATAGTCGGGCACGGCGGCATAGAGCTCATAGGCCAGCTCCGGGGCATATGCCAGCAGCAGCGGCGCGGTGACAAGCAGACGGTCGGCCTGCGAGATGTTGCCCGAACCGCCCGCCTCGAAGTTGTAGAGCTTGGTGTTTCCGGTGTCGGATACGGCCTGTTTGCAGGCACCGATCACCTGCCGGTACGACATGCGGCACATGTCGGCGTAGGTGGTGCCGGCGCAGCGGTCGGCATCGTCATAAATCATCGTGTCGAAGCGGCGGCTGTCGGCCAGACGCTCGTTCACCTCCATGGCATACCGGCGCATCACGCGCTGGAACGAGGCATAGTCGCGAGTCCAGGGCGCCGGGAAGCGGGCGTAGCCGAAGCCGATGGCCAGGGCACCCTCGTCGCGGCCTACCACGGTGTAGTCCTGCGCCTCGCCCTCCACACTGCCGAGGTCGTCGCAGAATATCATATTCGAATTGCCGTTTTTGAGTATCTCCTGACCGCGGGCGGCGTCAGCCATCACCATCAGATGTCCCCAGTTGGGGCGCACACCTTCCGACATCTTCTGGGTGTTCATACCCACGCGGCCCATCGCCACTCCGGTGCTCAGGTCGGTCTCTATGGTGCATCCCGTGCCCGACGACGAGCGGCTCACGATCGCCGAGGCAAACGACAGGTACATCTTCACATTGTGAGCCTTCCCGTCGATGGTCTGAGCCTTATACGACACATAGTTGACCGCAGCGCCCATGGTTTCGGGCTTGTCGATGAGTTGGGTCGAAGTGAAGACCACGGTGCAGCGCACTCCGGCGGCATCGAAGGTCACAAAGGTCTGCGTAGGGGTCACATCCACACTTTTCTGCTCGGCCTGTGCGGATGTAGCGCCGGTGCCTGCGATAGCTTTGAGCACGCCTGCAGTTTCATCGCCGAGGAAGCGGTAGAGCGATCCGTCGACCTCCACATAGCCTTCCAGCTGATGGTTGTTGTAGCTCACATGCTTGGTGGGGCCGTCGCTGAGCACGCCGGTGCTCGACCACACCGACAGATACGGGTCAGCCACCAGCAGGGGCACGGCCGTGCGGGTCGGTGCGCCATGCTGCGCGGGGGTGAATGTGAGGTCGTAGGTGAGCTGCGGCATCGGAGTAGCGCTGTAGCCGCTCAGCGTGGCCGTGGGGGTGGTGCCGGATGCGGGTTGCACCACTACCGACAGGGGGCGTACGCACCAGGTGTTCGCTTCAGAGGTGTACAGGCCGCCGTCGGTGGCGAAGGTGTAGCTTATGGTGCGCCCCACACGCCCGGCAACAGCCGCGTAGGTGCCGGCGACGGTGCAATTCTTGTCACCGGCGCTGATGGAGGCGGTTTTGGTCAGATGCACACCGTCGGCAAGCCACGGCTCGGTGACGTCCTCACCTGGCATCACCACATAGGGTTTGTTGGCCTCGATGGCGGTCACGGGTACCATGCTCACTGTGGCGCCGCTGACACTCTCCACACCCTGCACGCGGGTGCCGACGCCGAACGCAGCTTCTATCTGTCCGGCGCTCAAGTCAAAAGGGACGCAGAGAGAGCTCCACTCGCCGGCATACATCGGCTTGTCCACCAGCACCCGGGCTTCATCCTTCTCTTCGGTCACCGTCACTCTGTTTTTCTCCGTGATGTAGGTGATCCCCTCCATCTCGCAGAGCATCTGCATCAGCTGCGAGTTGATGGCCTCCATACCGGCGATGTCGGGGTGTCCGTCGATCTTGGTGATGTTTTTCAGCTTCAGCACGGGCACATTGTAGTGGTCGCAGATGGCCTGCACCGACTCGTTGATATCGTTGCGCAGGCCGCTGTTGAGCATGAACACCACTTTGGAGTTGGGGTATTTTTTCTGCAGGAAGTCGATCACATAGGCTGTGCCGCCGCGGAAGGTGCGCTTATGAGCGTCGGTGAAGCCGCTCCACACATAGTTGCCGAGGGTACTCCCGACATTGTTGTCGTTGGTGGCACCCTCCACGATGATCAGCCCGGCCTCGCGCAAGTTGTCCACACGTCCTACGAAGGAATTGACAAGGTCGGTGGAGTTGTTCCAGCTGTGGGTACAGATTGTACTGCCGGAGAAAGAGTTGTTCTGCTCCAGTCGCACGCCGCTCTCAGCCTCGAAGAGTTTCCACCAGGTCTGCTCCACGCTGGCCATGGCATTGTTGGCATGAGGATACCACTGGGCATTCTTCAGCGGGTCGGTAAACCCCATAAATGTCGAATAAGAGTCGCCAAGCACGGCGAATGTGCCGTATTTATCGGCGAGCGGCTTTGATGCCGAGGCGCCAAGCACCATTATCAGCATCGCGCATAGTGCGATAAGTTTTTTCATGACTTGATTTCTTTTGTGACTTGTTTTTTGGTTATCCGGATAAAAAAATTCAGGTAATCGGAATGAAATTCCGATCATGGATAAAATAATGAAAAGTATTGCAAAGATAGGCATTTATGCCCTCTTGTGCAATACTCTTCATCCCATATTAATTACTAAAATCACCAAATGCGATTGAGGTCGCGCACCTGAGCCGAGATTGACGATTAGCCTTGACCCGGCAACTGACTCCGCCGGGCTAACACCCGCAAAATTAGCACCGCACCACAAATTTCATATATCACAAATGTTGCTTTCCTGCCCACAAATGTCGCATGGCAAGAACAAATGGCCTATTTTGACCTGTTTTTTGCCTATTTCAGGCCAACCCGGGCTTATTTCCAGCTCAGCTCCACGCGGTGACCGTCGGGACTGTTGGGGAAACGCACCAGGCAAGTGTGCGACGCCTCGTCCCAGCTGTATCCGCTCGCGGCGGTGTCAGATGCAGCCACTGCCACGCCGTCGATGCTCACCGAAGTCGGCGCTGAGGGGAGCAGCACCCGCCCTATGCCGTCGGTGTCGATGGGGCTGCGCGCCACGAAGCTGTAGCTACCGGCGGTGCGCTGCTCGTCGCTCTCGCGGAAGGAGGATGCGAGCACCTGCGCCTTGGCCGGATTCTCCACGCGGCTCAGGTCGAGCAACAGCCGCTGCTCGCCGGGAGCTACCCTGGCACCACTGGCAAGCACGGGGAGCGACGGGTCAAAGAGGTCGATATACGATCCTTTCAGCTCATAGGGATCGGAGGAGACACTCTCGTCCATCACCGACACCACATGATACGGACCGCGCAGCAGGTGCATGCTGTTTTTCATCTGCAATTTGTCACCTTTCGAGGCCATGAGATAGAGCCGCTTCAGCGTCTCTACATACTGCTCGTCGCCGCCGTTGTGGAGGATAAATTCCTTGGGGTCGGTGCGCATGATGCACACGCGCCCTTTCCCCACCTTATACTCCCCGGCGGGCGAGGCGGCGGGGATCCCCATCAGCGACATCAGATGGTCGGAGGGCACGGCATAGGAGTTGCCGTCGGTGTTCCACCATTCGTTCACGCTCTGGAAGGGGTCGTTGTCGGCGCCGCAATAGAGCAGCGTGCCTCCATTCTTCACCCATTTTGCAAGGTGGCGGTGTGCCTCGGGGTCGAGCGGCTTCATGTTGGCATAGGTCATGGCCAGTACTTTGATATCTTTCAGCGTGGCGGGATAGCCGAGATTCTCGATGTGCACGGTCTGCACCGGCACTCCGCGCTTCACCATCGGCAATGCCAGACCGTAGAAATTGGCCAGCTGAGGGTCGTGGTAGCCGTCGTGCTCGGGGAAGCGCTGGAACATCAGCGAGTTGCCCATCAGCACACCCACTCCGTGGCTTCCGTCAATCTTCCCCCGGGTGCGCGGCATGCGGTTGAGGGCATTGATCATCACCTGCATCTGGGTGGAGTAGAAGCGGGGGATGCGGCTCTTCTCCTGAGCGTCCTTCCCTACTTTGTAGAGCCCTTCGTACACGCGCTCGGGCCACGGCATCACCTCATAGTCGGCCACGCCGGGATAGAGCAGCTGTGCCGTGAAGGTGGCCTGATAGTTGCGGCGGTAGTCGTCCCAGTCTTTGGCGCGGTCCTCGATGGGATCGGTGAGGAAAAACATCTTGCGACCCGTGGGGGCGGTCATCGCCTCCATCGACCCGTACTCCAGATATGCGGTCTCAAACACACGCTCGCGGCGGTTGCCGTTGTAGAAGTTGGGCTCGCGCGAGGTGCCGGTCCACACCTGCGCTATGTATCCGTCGACACAGGGGAGCGAAGCGAGGCTCGCCTCCGGGCTGACGATCTGCCATTGCGAGTAGTTGACCAGCGAATGTGTGGGCACATAGCATTTTATGTCGCGTCCCAGCGAGCGCCCATACTCTTTGGCGTAGGTAAACACCTCGTTGAGAGCACGGTAGTAGAGATGATACTTGAGTTTGTTCGACATGTAGGTAGCCTCGGGAGATTCGTGCTGCGGGCGCCATGGCTCTCCGTAATATTCCTGCCATTCGCGCTTGAAAGCGTCGCTGTAGCCCGAACGGGCCCAAAACTCAGGTTCCTCCATGAAGATGACATCCACGCCGGCATCGATCACCCGCTTTACATGCTTCTCTTTCATGTATTTAAGAAAATTCATCGAGGGGACGATGTAGGGCACCATATGTCCGTGCCATATGGTGTCGCCGCGCTCGGTCACCTGCCCTTCGTCCAAGTGCCATTTGCCGTCGTACTGCCCGGTGAAATAGTCCTGATACTCTCCCCAGGCTATACCGGTCATGAAATGCACGGTGTAGCCGCGGTCGCGCCAGCTCTGCACACGCTCCTCAAAGTTCATCTTCCCTTTGCTGTCCGACGGATTGCCACCCACGCCGTAGACCATCACCGCATCGCAGCGGGTGTCGATCGTCGGCCTCCATCCCCGCGACGTCTGCATAGTGGTCTTCACCACGTCGCCCTCCGTCGGCTTCTTCGCCTCAGCTCCCGCAGCGGCAGTAATAATCATCCCCGCCGTCAAAATATATTTAAATGTATCCTTCATCTCTCTGTTTCGCAGACAATTACTACAATCTAAATTCTACTATCCAAGAACTTTTTCTTCGCGGCCACCTCCCCCTCGGCGCCGGAGCTCGTGCGCACACTCACACTCCCCTCTCCGCACGCGTATTCGCCCGTCAGCGGATTCACTATGTGCCGCCGCGTGGCCGAACTGTTGCCCGAGGTGGTGAGGCAACCGTCCTTCACCGGCCCGGGCACATCGCCCATGGCCATGATGGAGCTGTTGCCGAGGCTCACCAGCGCATCCTTTATCCCCCGCTCAAGGAGCAATGGCCGAATGCGGTCGAGCGCATATCCCTTGATGAACCCCGAGAGGTCGAGCCGTATCCCCTCCCGGCCGAGGGTGCACCGCCGCCCGTCGCTTTCAAGCTGAACGCTGTCGATGGTGCTCGGCGTGTGGCTTTCGGACCCTACGGTGATGTCAAACAGGCCTCCCGTGCTCCGGTGATACTCCTTGCAGAGCCGCAGCATCTCGAAAAGATCCTCCGACAGCTCCACCTTCCTCCACGCGCCGGCGGCGCAGAGCCGCGAGATCTCGCTGTCGGGGTCAAACTTGTTGCCCACCCGCTCCAGATGGCCGAGCAGCGTCTGCACCTCGGCGGCCACGGCGAGCAGCCCCTCGGATGTCAGCGGGGCGCGCCCCCTCAGCAGCATGTCCACACGGGTGTGCATGGCTTCAAACCACACATACACCGCCTCGCTGCCGTCGGGGAGGACGCGCCCTACATGTTGCATCAGAGTTCCTTGATTTTCACGTTCTTATACCACACTTCGTCGCCGTGGTCCTGCAGCAGGATGTTACCCTCAGTGCGGTTGCCGAAGTTGGGCCAGTTGCGGTATTTGCTGTATGCCACGAGGGCGTTCCACATCTGGTTGTTGCGCTCGTATTCCAGCAGTTTCTCGCCGTTGAGCCAGTGCTCCACATGGTTGCCGCGCACTATCACGGTGGCGGTGTTGAATTTGCTGATATCAAACGGTTTAACCTCCGGAGCGGGAATCAGGTCGTAGAGCGAGCCGAGTTTGCGGTTGCCCTTCACACCGAGTTTGGCATCGGGGTGGCGCAGGTCGTCGAGGATCTGAAATTCGCAACCGATGGCCGACCCTTCACCCTTGTTGAGCGACGGGTCCACGAAATATTTGATGCCGCTGTTGGCGCCCTCGGTGATCTTGAAATCCACGCTGAGGATGAAGTCTTTGTAGGTGCGGGTGGTCACGATGTCGCCTCCGTTGGTGCTCTCGGCGCCGTCGGCGGGCATCACCTTGAGGATGCCGTCTTCTATCACCCATCCCTTAGTGGGGAAGGCGTCGAGCTTGGCGCCGCGCCAGCCGGTGCTGTCCTTGCCGTTGAAGAGCAGCGCCCAACCATCGGCCACCTCGGCGGGCGAGAGGGTGTTGGGGATGCAGTTCACCTCGGGAGCCTTCTCGGCGGTGAGATAGCGCTCCACGTCGTCGGTGCAGATGCGGATGTCGCGCCATGCCACCTCTTTGCCCTCCTTCGAGGCATCGTCGCCGATGGAGTGCACCTGCAGAGCGATAAACCCTTCGGGAGCAGCATTGTCCCAGATATTGGCGCAGGGCACACCGTTGATCCAGGTGGCGATGGTGTTGCCGTACGCTTCGATGCGGGCTTTGTTCCACTCGCCGCGGCGGAAAGCGGTCTTGGCAGCCGGATTTTTGGTGAGGGGATAGAGCCACATGCGCCCGGCCTCGTCGTAGATGCCGCCCGACCATGCGCGGTCCGAGGGGTCGATCTCAAACTGATAGCCGTGCACACGGCCGTTCTGATAGTCTTTGGTGCTGGCGCTGCGCAGCTGCACGCCCGAGTTGAGGGCGTCGTCGACCTTAAACTCAAACTCCAGAATGAAGTCGCCGTACGGTTTCTTAGTGGCGAGGAAAGTGTTGGGGGTATTGCGTTTCGACACGCCCACTATGGCGCCATCCTCCACGCGGTATTCGGCTTTGCCGTTGAGCTTCTTCCAGCCGTCGAGGTTCTTGCCGTTGAAGAGCGGCTGCCACTGCTGGGCGCCCATCGAGAGGGCACACACGGCGGCAAAGAGTGACACAAGTATCTTTTTCATTTTCAGCATGTTTCTTTTGGTTATGTTTCTCTATATGCTCACACTAATTTGTAGAAATCTTCCCACCCTTTGCGCGGAGGCATGCCCGAGAGCATGGCGTTGGCGAAGGCGCTGTTGGTAAACTGCTTGGTGCGGGCGTCGAAGTAGAGGCGCGTATTGAGCCGCTGCGCTATCACGCCGAGGCAGAACACCTGGCTGAGCACGCCGTTGATCTCGAAGGGCGAGCGGGTCTTCTCGGTGCCCATGCAGGCGCGCAGGAAGTTGACATAGTGGTTCGACGGGCTCTCGGGCACCTCGGGCAGCTTGCTCTTTATATCCATGGCGTTGGCCGAGGGGATGATGCTCAGAGTGCTGCCGTGGCTCGAGCCTTTGAAGGTGAGGTCGCGGCCATAGATGATCTTGCCGGGGTTGAGCTTGGCCTGCGGGGTGTTGCCCTGATTGGTGGCGGGCACATTGGGGTTGTACTCCGACGCGCCGTAGTTGGCGGGCAGCGGGGGGAGGTTGTCGAGACCGTCATACCATGTCACATCGCAGGGGGGCATGCTGCCGCGGGCCGGAAAGCGGAAGAGGATGGTCGACGAGAAGGGGTAGAAGTAGCTGTTGTGACCCTTGGCATACTCCATGCTCACCTCGTAGGGCAAGCCCAGCTCCAGAAATTCGTGAGCGGTGTCGAGCAGATGCGCGCCCCAGTCACCGAGGGCGCCCATGCCGTAGTCGTACCAGCAGCGCCAGTTACCCTGATGATATTTCTCCGAATATCCGTGGTAGGCGCAGGGGCCGGTCCAGAGGTCCCAGTCGATGTCGCGGGGCATCGGCTCGAAGCCGGGCATGTGGGGGATGTGCTCGTCGTAGTTGTGCCAGCGGCGCGGATTGTTCATGTGCGCGGTGATGGCGGTGACATCTTTGATGATGCCGGCGTCTTTCCACGCCTTAAACTGGAAGTAGTTCCCCTCCGAGTGACCCTGGTTGCCCACCTGAGTGACCACCTCGGGATGCTTGCGGGCCATCTCCATCATCAGCTCACCCTCGAGGAAGGTGCGGCACATCGGTTTTTCAAGATAGATGTGCTTGCCGTGGGCCATGGCCATCATGGCCACGGGGAAGTGCATGTGGTCGGGCACCGAAGCGCACACAGCATCGAAGTCGGCGGAGGCTTTCTCGAACATCTCGCGGAAATCGCGGAAGCGCTTGGCCTTGGGATACATGTTCATCGCCTTCTGGGTGTGCTCGGCGCCCATGTCGATGTCGCACAGCACCGTCACATCCACCATGCCGGTGCGGGCGAACTCGTCGATGTTCTGCGCGCCGCGGTTGCCGATGCCGATATAGGCTATCTTCACCTTGTCGCCCTTGGCGGCTGCGGTCTCTTTCGATGTCTTGGGGGTGGCAAATGCCGTGCCGATCCCTCCGATAGCCATGGCGGCCGCCGAGGCGCCCATGGTCTTGAGAAAATCTCGTCTTGTAGTCATTATGTTGGTTATGATGGAGTTATTTTATTTCTGTCTGTTGCTTTTTGCGCGGTATCAGCCGCGAGATGCCGTAGATGAGCAAGCGCACCACAAGCACTACGGCATAGAGCACGGCGGTGAACACCAGCACATATAAGATGGAGGTGTAGAGCTCGCTTGCGGGAGCATGGTAAGTGTGTATGGCGCAGATGTTCACTATATTGGCCACCACAAAGCAGGCTGCGAGGGTCCACAGCTCTATGCGCTGGCGGCGACGGCTTATCACTATATCTTTCATCGGTTTTTCGGGGCTCAGGTGGTGGGAATGGTCTGACGGCGGGTGCCGTAAGGCTCGTAGTCTATCTTATATTGCTCGGGGAAGAGGAGCACCTCGCCGCGGTCTATCGCTTCATGCCCCCAGAGGCACAGCAGACTGGCGTAGTAGCCCTCCTCGGCGATGCGCTCGGGCTGACGGCCGGTGATCACCGCCTCCACAAAGGCTTCGGTGAGCAGCGAGGTGCCGTCCCCCTTTGGGCGTTCGCCAAGGATAAACTCACCCTTGTTCTCGTTGGCGGTCTCCGGCGCCCAGCTGGTGCCGGCGAAGGGGATCTCGTCGAAGAGCTTGTTCTCCCACGAGTTGATCATCTGCAGGAAGGCCGGCGCCGGAGCTGTCTCCTCGAAGAAATATTTGCCGTTTTCAGGCTCCACGGTGCCCTTGTTGCCCATGATTTTCTCCTCCAGGCCGTAAAATTTGTTGGAAATCACCGAGCCGTAGGTGATTGTCTCGCCGGTGTTGTAGCCGTAGATGCAGTGCACATTGTCGTGCACTTCGCGCCCGTCTTTCCAGAAGGTGATGCCGCCGTGGCCCATCACCCGGTCGGGCAGCTTGCCCAGGGCCCAGGTGCCGATCTGCAGCTGGTGACAACCCAGCTCCGACATCAGTCCGCGCGACGATGCGCGGTACAGTCGCCAGTTGATGAACCGCTCAAGCTCGGGCGACGGCACTTCGCGACGCCAGTCGCCGTTGCGGTTCCAGAAGGCCTCCACATGCGATATCTTGCCGAAAGTGCCCTGATGCACAAGATCCATCGCCTTGATGTAGCGCGGGTCGAAGAGGCGCTGCTGACCGGTGAAGAAGAGCCGGCCGCTCGAAAGGTGGCGCTGATACATGTTGAAGCACTCCTCCATGGTGTAGCCGATGGTCTTCTCGCAGTAGACATGCTTACCCGCGTCGAAGGCATCCATCACTATCCCGTAGTGGGTGTGCAGCGGTGTGGCCACCACCACAGCCTCCACATTCTTGTCGGCCAGCAGGGCGCGGTAATCCTTGTAGACCTTGGCGCCCGGCGCTATCTTCAGCGCCTCGTCGATCGAGGGCTGATACACATCGGCCAGAGCCACTATCTCGGCCTTGGGATTCCCGGCAAGGAAACTCATCAGAAAACGGCCGCGCGATCCGGGGCCAATGATGCCCAGACGGCAGCGCTCTTTAGCCGTATGATTTACTTCGGAAAATGCCGAAAGCCAAGGACTTGTGGCGGCAAGCAGTCCCGCGCCGGCCATCCCGAGGCCGCGCAGAAACTCCCGCCTGTTCATTTTTGCTTCATTCATGGTTATGAGTCGCCCGAGCCGGTGCGCCTTCCGACCTTCATTCAGGCGTTTCCGCCCTCTTCCGGCCATCTTTAGCATCCTTTCTCCCGGTGCTTTAATCTATGGTAAAGATAAAAAATCCTTCATTGGTAAAGATAAAAACCCGTCGGTAACGACGGCACTCACAAAATTACCAAAAACATTTCACATATTCCTTCCCTCCGGCCCCATTTTCTCCCATTTTCTTTGCGTTCCTTTACATCCTTCGCAAATATATGCGTGTTTTTGCGTATCTTTGATGCGATAATTTCCGAACTTGACGACAAAGAAGCATTTTTGCTCTTCTTTTGGCTTTCATCACCTGAGATGGCCGAACTGCGAGTGGCGAAACGAGTGGCCGCCGGCGGCCATGATATCCCCAAAGATGTCATCCTCCGCCGTTACATGGCCGGCCTCAGAAACATGTTTGAGATCTTCGTACCCATCGTCGATGAATGGTCAATGTACGACAACACAACGGAACTCAACACTATCGTTGAGTGTAATAATATCGTAAATGCGCAGTTATTAAATCAAATCAAAGAATCATGTCAGAGCAAGAAAAAATAGAACTATACAAGCGCATCCGCGAGAACATCCGGAAGGCCCAGCGAGAGCTTTTCGAGCGCAAAGCCCTCCTCGGAGAGAGTATCGTCATTGCTGACGACAACGGCAATCCCATCGTCATACCCGCAAAAGACTACCTCGCCCGCACCAACAAGCACTGACCCTCCCTCGCCTCATATTTGTGAAAATCCCCGGAAACAAAGGATAACGTCTCTCAGTAGTCGCGGCTTGCTGCGACCGGACAACGAAATCATTTTCAAGTATTTAAGGCGGCACAACATAGATGCGGGGCCATCCGGGCCCGGTCGCACCAAGGCGCGCCCCTACCGGTTGACGCCATCCTCCCCCAATAAATAAACGGCGGTGCAACTCAGTGAGCTGCACCGTCTTATCAAATAAAACAGACTGTCTTTATCAAATAACCGACCTATATCCGTATCCGGATGGCGGAGGGGGCGTCAGAGTGGTCCTTATGGCAGGAGCCGAAATGCGAAGGGTGAAGTCGTCGGCCGACCATGCCTTCTTGTAAGCGCATCGGCGAAAACATCCTATCCCGAAAATTCAATCTCACCTTCTACATCGTAGCCATCGTTATTCATAATACATTCCTATCAGCCAGTTCATCCCAAAGCCAATCAATATGGCAATAGTAAAACTGGCAAATGTTCCAATCAAAACATATTCCGTGATCTTAATGTCGCTGGCATTGTGTAGTTCTCCAAAGCGAAAAACCGATTTCGCTGCTAACAGAAAGCCTATTCCTTCTATGTTGTTTGTGAATATGAATGTCAAAATAAGTACCCGCTCAAGATATCCGATCCATTTACCCGCGTTTGGCATGCCGTGAGCCGTATTATTAGCCGGCATCCACTTTTCATATTCAATAAATAGCTTTATAAGAATTGAAGTGGGAGCAAGTATCGCAATATATGCAGTGATAATCAACCAAAAACTTGTTGAAAAGACTTCTTCTGATATATCCATTTGTGGTAAACTCCTAAGCATGAGCCACCACAGACATATTATTACGCAATAATGAGCTGTCTGATCCCATAAAAAACTTATTAAATCGTGCTTTTTACTCCTTGTTTTGATAAGGTCTATCAAAAAGTGGCTTATTCCAATTACTACCGGAATAATCCAACAGCTCCATTGTGATACGAATATATAGGCTAAAGTCGCTTGAATCAAAGCATGAATGATCAATACTCTATATTTGGCTGATGAATCCTTTGAGAATTTATCAGTACACATTTTATCGCTTTGGAGCACGAAGTCACCCAACAAATGCGCCGCGATAAGTTTTATCAATATAATGGTATTCATTTAAGTCTCTCCCTTATCAATTCTTCAAATCTGTTTACATACATTCTTATTAATCCTTCTTTGCCGGTTCTTATGGATTTATCCACCATTTGTCGGGAAATTCCAAGCATGTTGCCTATTTCGGCATGACTAAGATTTTTATTTATCAGACTTTGAAAAAGTACCCGACTCTGACTTTGAGTCCACTGAGAGATAATATTATCTGCGAAAGCTGTTGAAACAGATAGTTCCTCATTAACTTCCTCCCATGGAGTTTCTATTAGCAGACGTGCTTTCCCGATAGAATCCAAACCTCTTCCTGATGCCCTGTATGCTTCACCATCGCTCATGCCGAGTGTTTCATTTTCATAGTCTAATGTGCCGATACCTATAGCCAACCTCGCATCCCATTGATGGTTACAACCTGCAAATTTGAAAGAACGTATATGGGCACGAATGGATAATGCCGCACTCAAAGACCTGACAGCATCCTCGACCTTAATCTGAAAACTATCTCCACGAAAAATCTCCAGATTAATCTTTGTTAGGGGCAACAACATCTCAGGGAGTGATTGAAGCACATACAACATCGTGTTGCGTTCTTCCGCTGCCATTTTAGTGGAATCAACTATATCGCCTGTTATTAATGCTCCGATTTTCATGCGAAAAATTTTTTGTGCAAATATATGAAATGCCCGCAATATACGCAACCCATATTGGTTGCATTTTAATATTGCTACCAATATGGGTTGCATGTATCTCATTAAGAGAGGACTTAAAAAGTCACCTATTTACGTCTCCGGATGGCGGAGGGTGCGTCAGAGTGGTCCTTATGGCAGGAGCCGGAATGCGAAGGGGAGGGAGCGTACTCAGGTACGTGACCGACCCTGAGTCGTTTCGGCGACGAACCGGAAGGGCCGCTATCACGCGCCCATAAGCATGGGGGCGATTTTGTGCAGGGCGGCGATAAAGGCCTCTGCCTCGGCGTGAGTGTTGTAGAGGCCGAAGGAGGCGCGCACGGTGCCCTCGATCCCCAGGGCCTCCATCAGCGGCTGGGCGCAGTGGTGGCCGGTGCGCACGGCTATGCCGAGCTTGTCGAGCAATATGCCGGTGTCGTAGTGGTGGGCGTTGCCGAGCAGGAACGAGATTACGGCACTCTTGCCCGGAGCGGTGCCGAAGATGCGCATCCCGGGGATCTTCATCATCTCGGCGGTGGTATATTCGAGCAATTCATGCTCGTGGGCGGCGATGGCGTCGATCCCCACCCGCTCCAGGTAGTCGAGACAGGTGGCGAAGGCGGCGATATCCACAAAGTCGGGCGTGCCGGCCTCGAATTTCAGCGGCAGCTCGGCGTAGGTGGTCTTCTTGAAGCTCACATGCGAGATCATCTCGCCTCCACCCTGATAAGGAGGCATCATTTCAAGCCATTTTTCCTTGCCGTAGAGCACTCCCACGCCCGCGGGGCCATACATCTTGTGCGAGGAGAAGGCGTAGAAGTCGCAGTCGAGCGCCTGCACGTCGATGTGCATATGGGGCGAGGCCTGGGCGCCGTCTACCAGCACCGGCACACCCATCGAGTGGGCGTAGCGCACCATTTCGGCGACGGGATTGACCGTGCCGAGCACATTCGACACATGGCACACCGCCACCAGGCGCGTGCGCTCGGTGAAGAGGTCGCGATACTGGTCGAGATCGAGCGATCCGTCGGGACATATCCCCACCACCTTGATGTTGATGCGCTTGCGGGTGCCAAGCAACTGCCAGGGCACTATGTTGGCGTGATGCTCCATGACGGTGAGGATGATCTCGTCGCCATTCTCCATAAAACTCCCGAAACTCGATGCCACAAGGTTGATCGCCTCGGTGGTGCCGCGGGTAAAGATCACCTCCGAGGTGGAGCGGGCGTTGATCCACGCGCGCACCTTCTCGCGGGTGGCCTCCAGGCGGGCTGTAGCCTCCTGCGCCACGGTGAAGACGCCGCGGTGCACGTTGGCCTTGTGGTTGAAATACATATCGTCTATCGCCTCCACCACGCAGCGGGGTGTCTGCGAGGTGGCGGTGTTGTCGAGATACACGAGCGGACGCCCGTACACCTCGCGGTTAAGCATCGGATATTCGCGCCTGAGCGCTTCTACATCGTAGTTCATAGTGCTAAAAAGAGGTCAGAAGTCAGAGAGCAGAGGTCAGAAGTCGGAGAAACAAAGTCGGAGAGGGCGAAGGGTCAGCAGGTGGCGGAGCTGCAGTCGCGGCAGCCGGCTGTTTCGCCGGCAAAGCGGCGCTCCACCATGTGGCGCAGACGGTCGCGGAGCGGCTCCAGCGAGATGCGGTCGATCACATCGGCCATGAAGGCCTGCATGAGCATGCGGCGCGCCTCGGCTTCGGGGATGCCGCGGGTGCGCATGTAGAAGAGCGCACGCTCGTCGAGCTGCCCGGTGGTGGCGCCGTGCGAGCATTTCACATCGTCGTTGTAGATCAGCAGCTGCGGCTTGGTGTGCATCCGCGCCCCGGTGGATCCGAGGATGTTGCGGTTGCTCTGGTATGCCTCCACGAAGCGCGCGCCGTGGGCCACCACGATGCTGCCGCCGAAGGCGCCGGTGGCCTCGCCGTCGAGCACGTATTTGAAGAGCTGGTCGCTCCGGCCATTGTTGCCGGTGTGGCGTATGTCGGAGGCGTTGTCGATATGCTGGCTGTCGGACCCGATGGCCATAGCCGACAGGCGGGTGAAGGTGTGGTCGCCCGAGGCATCCACGCTGTAGTCGTTGCGGGTGGTACCGTTGGTGAGGGTGGCGCCGCAGATGCGCAGTTCCGACCCGTCGGCCTGCACGGCGTAGAGTTGGGAACGGCGCGAGGTAGAGGCGTTCGATTCTTCGATGTCGTACCATTCCACCGAGGCCCCCGATTCGGCGAAAATCTCTATCACTTCCGAGCTCAGCACCGGAGCGGCCTCTCCCTGGGTGTGGTCGCACTTGAGGATGGCCACATGGCTCCCCTCCTCGGCTATCACCAGCACGCGGCGGGCTGCCAGAAGCGGGGTGGCGCTGCTGAAGATGTCGACAAGCTGCACGGCCTTGTCGCAGCGGCAGCCGCGGGCGGCATGTATCAGCACGCCGTCCTGCGCAAGGAGTGTATTGAGAGCCGCCGAGGGGTCGTCGAGGCCTGCGGCCCGGCCGTAGTAGCGCTCTATCAGCCCGGGATGGCTATTCGCTGCCTCGGCCAGTGAGCATACGGTCAGCCCTTCGGGCAGATTCTTGAGCAGGGTGGCCGTGGGCACGAAACGGTCGTTGACCACCACCGCCATCAGGGTGCTCAGGTTCGGCACTCCGCAGCGGAAAGATGCGCCGACATCCACCGGCATCCCCACGCGGTTGACATTCACGCCGTAGTCGGGGAGAAACATCTCGTTGACCGACGTTTTCTCGTAGCGCTCGTCGCCCTTTTCGGGCAGGCGGCCTTCTCGCTCCAGGGCCTCCAGAGCGGCAGGGCGCAGAGCGTTGAGCGTCCCGCCCGAGTGGGCGTCGATGGCCGCGGCGTTCTCGCGATAGAGCGCGAGGTATTGGTTCAGGGCGTTGGGCTTGTTCATTGGTTCTCCTCCTTGATCCAGTCGTATCCGCGCTCCTCAAGTTCCAGAGCGAGCTCAGGGCCTCCCGTGCGCACTATCCGCCCTTTGTAGAGCACATGCACGAAGTCGGGCTTGATGTAGTCGAGCAGTCGCTGATAGTGGGTGATGACTATGGTGGCGTTCTGCGCCGTGCGCAGCTGGTTGACGCCCGAGGCCACCACGCGCAGAGCGTCGATGTCGAGCCCCGAGTCGGTCTCGTCGAGGATGCTCAGCCGAGGCTCCAGCACCGCCATCTGAAATATCTCGTTGCGCTTCTTCTCGCCGCCGGAAAAGCCTTCGTTGACCGAGCGCGAGGCGAGCTTGTTGTCAAGCTCCACTATGGCGCGTTTCTGACGCATCAGTTTGAGGAAGTCGCCGGCCGACAGGGGCGGCTCGTTGAAATACTTCCGCTTGGCGTTGACCGCCGCACGCATGAAGTTGACCATCGACACCCCGGGGATCTCCACAGGATACTGGAACGAGAGAAACAGCCCCTCGTGACTGCGGTCCTCGGGCGACAGCGACAGGAGGTCGAGGCCGTGAAACTCGGCGCTCCCCTCGGTGACTGTAAAGGCCGGATTGCCGGCCAGCACGCTCGACAGCGTCGATTTTCCCGACCCGTTGGGGCCCATGATGGCGTGCACCTCGCCGGGATGTATCTCAAGATTGATGCCGCGGAGGATCTCCTTGTTCTCCACCTTGGCGTGAAGATCTTTGACCTTCAGCAATATATCGTGGTTCATAACGCTAAACTTTTTTCAATTTTATTTCAGCCGACCGACCCTTCGAGATTGAGCTGCAGCAGCTTCTGAGCCTCGACGGCAAACTCCATCGGCAGCTTGTTCATCACCTCCTTGGCATAGCCGTTGACTATCAGTCCCACGGCCTCCTCGGTGGGGATGCCGCGCTGATTGCAGTAGAAGAGCTGATCCTCGGAGATCTTCGATGTCGTGGCCTCATGCTCCACTATGGCCGTAGGATTCATCACATCTATGTAGGGGAAGGTGTGGGCACCGCAGTCCGAGCCCAGCAGCAGCGAGTCGCACTGGGTGTAGTTTCTTGCGCCTTCGGCCGAAGGGGTCACCTTCACCAGGCCTCGGTAGGAGTTCTCGCTGTGTCCGGCCGAGATACCCTTCGACACTATGGTGGAGCGGGTGTTGCGCCCCAGGTGTATCATCTTGGTGCCGGTGTCGGCCTGCTGGTAGTGGCGTGTGAGGGCCACGGAGTAGAACTCCCCTACCGACCCTTCGCCCATGAGCACACAAGAGGGATATTTCCAGGTGATGGCCGAACCGGTCTCCACCTGCGTCCAGCTCAGCTTGGAGTAGTCGCCGCGGCAGAGACCGCGCTTGGTGACAAGGTTGTAGATACCGCCGCGACCCTGCTCGTCGCCGGCATACCAGTTTTGCACGGTGGAGTATTTCACCTCGGCGCGATCCTCCACCACTATCTCCACTATGGCGGCATGCAGCTGATTCTCGTCGCGCATCGGGGCGGTGCACCCTTCGAGGTAGCTCACATAAGCGTCGTCGTCGGCCACTATGAGCGTGCGCTCGAACTGCCCCGTGCCCGAGGCGTTGATGCGGAAATAGGTGCTCAGCTCCATGGGGCAGCGCACCCCCTTGGGGATGTAGACAAACGAGCCGTCGGAGAAGACAGCCGAATTGAGCGCTGCGTAGAAGTTGTCCTTGTACGACACCACGGTGCCGAGATATTTCTTCACGAGGTCGGGATAATCCTTGATGGCCTCAGAGATGGAGCAGAAGATGATCCCCTTGTCGGCCAGTGCCTCGCGGTGGGTGGTCTTTACCGACACGGAGTCCATCACGGCGTCTACCGCCGTGCCTGTCAGCGCTTTCTGCTCCTGCAGGGGTATGCCGAGGCGGTCGAAGGTGCGCAGCAGCTCGGGGTCCACCTCGTCGAGGCTCTTGGGGCCCTCTTTCTTCACCGGAGCGGCATAGTAGCTGATGGCCTGAAAGTCAATATCGGGCATGCGCAGATGCCCCCAGGTGGGAGGCGTCAGCGTCTGCCAGTAGCGGAAGGCCCTCAGGCGGAACTCCAGCATCCATTCCGGCTCACCTTTTTTGGCCGAAATGAGCCGCACCACATCCTCGTTGAGCCCCACGGGGATCTTCTCGGTGTCGATGTCGCTTACAAATCCATATTTGTAATCGCCGTCGGCTACCTCGCGAATTTCTGTATTATCGTTGTTTTTATGCTTATCCATAAGCCGGTAAATCTTCTGAAAGTATTAACGCTCCGGAGCCGTCTGCGGTTCTCCGGCGCTCTCCTCCCCCTCCCCGTCGCCCTCGGCGGCGGGGTACATCTCCATGGCCCAGCCTAATACAGCCGGAGCCAGCTCCGTCACCGCCTCGGCAGCATGACCGTTGAACATCCGCCCCATCTCCTTCACATCCGTGCCCGGCTTCACCACCAGCCACAGATTGAGCGCCAGGCTCAGCGCCATCAGCCATTCGAACATAGCCAGTACCAGTCCGCCCATACGGTCGAAAAATCCCACACGCAGCGCGCGGGTGACACCCCTGAGAAATCGCGCCGCGAGCTTTATCACCAGCCATACCCCCACAAAAAGCAGCAGACGCGCCAGCACGGTGTAGAAATACTCCTGCGCCTCGGTGAGCGCCTCCCCCTCCACGGTGCAGTAGGGCATCAGCCACGCCTGCGCCGCGTCGCCCCAAAGCCGGCAGGCCACCACGCCGGCCACAATGGCCGCCAGACCGCCCAGCTGCACCATCAGCCCCTTGCGCCATCCCATGAAAGCGCTCCCCAGTGCCACTATGGCTATGATGATATCTACCGTGGTCATTTGCCCTTGCTGATTTTAACCGCGAAATTACCAATTTTTCCCCATTTCCCCAAAATTTCCCGCTTCCCGCCTCCTGCATTGCCCGATATTGCCGTCAGCAGCGGTTTTTTCGGTATCCGAATCATGGCCCTAAAACCCATATTATCGCCTCAACTATGGCGGCTATTACGGCGAGAGCGGATTCGAGGGATATTATGCCACCAAATTTGTGCCCAAGAGCAACACCGTCGGCACCGCCAAGGTCACCGGCACATGGCAGACTGTGGATGTCAGGCACAACCCCGTAGCTCACCACTGGGTGACCAATGGCGGAGAGCGCCGCCATCGGCATCCACAACAACCGGATATAATATATAAAAATCGCTGCTCCGATGGCGGGGCAGCGATTTTTATTATGTAAAGCTATGATTTATTTCACGGCTACTTTGCGGCCTCCGACGATGTAGATGCCGGGGGTGAGGCCGCGGAGGGCCTCGGCGGGTGCTACTTTATGGCGGAGAAGCACACCGGAGATGCTGTAGACATCAACGGGGAGATCGCTGTCGAGGTCGGCGGCTACATTCTCCACGCCGGTATGGTCGATGAGTACAGGCGTGGTGAAGAGTGTCAGTTTGGGGAACATCAGGTTGGTAAGCACGCAGCGCAGCGGGTCGACGAAGGTGTAGCGGAAACGTGTCACGCCTTTGCTGAGCAGATACTCGGGATCGTCGCTGTCGGGGCCGTTGAGCTTCTCGCCCACGAGTTCGCCGGTTTCCTCATCCTCGGTGATTTCGCCCATATACCATGTGAAGGTGGTGGGGATGCCGCTTACCGAAGCCTCGGAGGAGAGATCTACGGTGCCGTCGGCATTGGTCACCTCCACGTCGGCCTGATTTGCGTAGGTGTAATAGAGGAGCGAGGGGAGGTCGGCCACGCGGGGCAGGGTGGAGAAGCGGAAGCGATTGCCCTCAAGGGTGAGCAGCTGCAGCTTGGTGCGCACCGGGCTGAGGTCGATGGCCGACAGACTGCAGTTGTTGGCTGTGAGCTGCGACAGCGAGGGGACGCCGGTGAGCTGAAGACTCTCCAGCGGGTTGCTGTTGACCGACAGATTCCACAGCGCGGCGTTGCCCAACTGCAGCTCGGAGATCTTGTTGCTGTCGGCGATGAAGATCTGCAGCGAGGGGATCTTCGAGGCGTCGAACGAGGTGTAGGCGTTGTTGCTGATATTGAGCATCCGCAGCGAGGTGTATTCGGCGAAATTCATCCGTGAGAAGTTGTTGGCGCTGAGGTTGATCTCCTCCAGCCCGGTGGCGGCCGGCATTCTGATGTTGTCCTCGTCGATATCGCAACCGCCGATCGAGAAGGCTTTCAGGCCGGTGAGATTCGAGGCGTCGAGCGCCTTCATGGGAGCGCCGTAGATAGAGAATACGGTGATGTCCGAGGCATCGTCGTAGGTGTAGATTTTCACCTTGGCGCCCTCGTAGGTCTGCTGGCCGGCATACGCGATGTAGCCGGTAGCCTCCACGGGATACTGCTTATACTCGGTGCCGTCGCCGCGCCAGTCGATATAGAGCGCGGTCTTCTTCGAACCGCGGAAGATCACAGTGGCGCCGTCGGTCGAGGTGGTGGTGGTAAAGGAGGCCACTACCTTGGTGGGAGCATCGACTACAGTGGTGAGGGTGGTCACGAAGCTGTTCTCACCGGTGAAAGCGGGGAAGGCAGGATTGTCCATGCGGCAGTACACCTTGCCAATGGTGGTGTCGAGGAAGATGGTGGCGCCATCCTTGCAGTCTACCTCAGCGGTGGTCAGCGGGGTGCCGTCCTCGCGCATCCAGGTGAAGGTGGTGCCTGTGCCGTCGATCACACGGTTCTGCTCGGAGATGTTGACGCCGGGAGCTATCTCCACAATCTCCAGCGGCTGCTGGGGAGCGTAGAGATATACGTCGGCGGCAATCTCGGGGAGGTAGGGCAGAGTGGCCAGGGTGAGGTTGTTGCTGCGCATGTCGAGGGTCTCGATATAGGGCATATCCGCGGTGGATACGGAGGTGAAGCCGTTGTGCGAGATGTCGATATGGCGCGCGTTGCCGAAATATACCAGACTGGCCTCGTCGGTGAATTTGTTGTAGGAGATGTCGAGATACTCGGCGTAGTCGTAGTCTTTGAGCGACATCTCTGCCAGGCAGTTGTGCGACAGGTCGAGATGGCGGATCGAGATGGGGCTGACGATGTCAAATGCGGCGATGCGGTTGTTGGCGGCCACAATGCTGCGGAGGGCATACTTCTCATAGTCGCCGAAGATGCCGGCCACGCTGAGCGAGGTCAGGGCGTTGCCGGAGAGGTCGATGGCAGTGAGGCAGCGGTTGTAGCGCATGTCGATGTCAGTGAGCGAGCAATTGGTCACTTCGAGGGTGCGCAGCTCGCGGGCGGCGGTGAGGTCGATGCTCTGCAGGGCCACTCCGTCGATGTCCAGGGCGGTGAGCACATCGCCCTCCTCCATGTAGAGTGTCACAGTCTGAGCCTCCTCGCCGGCGGGAAGCGGCAGCGAAATCTCGCTGTCGGCTGTCACCGAGGTAGCGGTGCAGGTGATGCGGCGGGCGGAGTCGCCGATGCCGATGGTGAAGGTGCGGGGAGCCTCGGCTGTGGCGCGGTCCAGACCGACCTTAAATTTCACCGTGGTGCCATTGAGCGATGCCGCGGGCACGAAGCTCAGGATGGGCGAAGGCTGATTCATCTCCTCGGCGGTCTTCACCTTGAAGTGGCCGGTGGAGAGGGTGTACTCGGTGAAGGCCGAGTTGGAGTAGCGGATATACACAGAGTCCGTCGGCACCTCCTTGAAAGTCACCACGCCGTCGGCATAGGTGTAGGCATCCTCGGAGAGGAGCTCCTCGTTGGCGCCCAGGGGATTGGTGTAGACCTGCACCGAGGTGGTGGTGTTGGGCCGCAGCACAGCCTCGGAGAAGTCGACAGGCTTGCCCACCTCGTAGCTCCGATTGCACGGGAGCGGATTCTGCAGGTAGAAATATTCTCCCCAGGTGTCCTGCGGGAGCGGGAGAGTGGGGAAGGTGAAATAGTTGTAGGTAAGGTCTACGGAGTAGAGGTTCTTGTTGTTGCTGAGGTCGATGGAGGTCAGCCGGTTGTTCCGCAGTCCCAGATTGGTGAGATTGGTGTTCTTGCTCAGGTCAATGGAGGTGAGGTTGTTGCCGTTGAGGTTCAGCACCATCAGGTAGGGGTTGTGGGTCACATCCACAGCATCCACTTTGACGTCGGTGTTGATGGTGCCCGAGGTATGCTGCCAGAAGAGTGCGGTGAGATTGGTGTTTTTCGACAGGTCCACCTCGCGCACGCGGGTGTCGGAGAGGTTGAGGCGGATCAGGTTGGGGTTCCGGGTCACGTCCACGGTCTCTACCTGCGTAAGCTCAAGGAACATCACCTGCAGCTTGGGGCAGCCGGTGGGGTCGATCTTTCGCAGATCCATGTTGTGATAGGCGTCGAAGGCCACCAGCTCGGGATAGTCGCTAAGGTTGAAATTCTGGTCTAAGTGGTCCACGATGTCAATCTCCAGTATGGTGAGATTGGGGTGGTCGGGGCCCACCACGAGGGGAGTCTCAGCGGTGAATGGGTTGTCGCTGAGGTAGATGGCGCTCAGCTTTGTAAAGGGGGTGAGGTCGAGGCGCTTGAGCTCGTTGTGCGACATGTCGAGAATGTTGAGGTTCACGCAGTCGTCCATCTCGATCCAGTCGATGTAGCACCCCTCGCAGTCGAGATAGTCGATTTTAGAGGCGTCGCCGTAGATCTTGACTATACCCTCTTTGCTCACGCGGCACTGCACCGTGGTGGCCACCACCGAGGAGGTCTCTGTATCAAACTCGGCCTCTACCACTTCGGTCTCCACCATACCGAAGCCGCAGTCCACGTCGTAGAAGTCGGTCTCGGTGGCACCGATCACAAACTGAAATCTATTCTCGGCACCGTAGCTGTCGTAGATGTTGGTTTTGAATGTGATGGCCGGCTTCTCCTCGGCGGAGGCGGTCAGTGCGGAGGCGGTCATAGCGCCGAAGGCCATCAGTGTCAGTAATACTTTTTTCATATGTGACGATTAATATATTTTCAGGAAAAACCGTGCGTTATTTCACTACCACTTTCTGTGTGTGGCCGTTGGCCCGCAGCAGGTAGCAGGCAAGGTTCGTCAGGATGACTGCACCCTCCCGGCAGGAGGCAATGCCGTTTTCAGCACCCTCGCCCGGAGCGGGAGCGTAGACATGGACTTCGTGGTCGAGGTCGGCAGTGCCGCCGGCAAGGATGGCGTCGATGGCATTGTGGGAGATGTAGCCCATCGCGCCCTGCTGGCCGCGGCTGGGG
>CAJLLX010000012.1 GCA_905207535.1 uncultured Muribaculaceae bacterium
ACCAATACGCATTAACTCAAACAATTAACGTGGGCGCATCATCCGCCTATACCTATTAATTTTAAAGCAATCGTTGAGGCATGACGATTATTTTCATGCCGTTCAATAATAACAACATCCTGCGGATTAGGTTCACCCTTCCGCAAAAACTATCCTTATGTCAGAATCGCACCGACGCACCGGCCATCACTGTGGCGCGGGGCATCGGGAATCCGTAGTTGATCTGATAGCGCGCTGCGGTGAGGTTCTCACCCTTGGCCACAAGCGTCAGATCGCACCCGCGGAGGCTGAAGGTGTAGCTCACACATGCTCCGAGCAAGCCGTAGTTCTCGGTGCTCTCCTCGGTCAGCAGATGCCAGATGCCGGTGAAATCGGCGGCAAACTCCCATCGGCCGGGCTTAAACTCGGCCTGCGCGAAAAGTTTGTGACGCGGAGCAGCCACGATGCGGGCATCGGTGTGGAGGTAGGCGTAGTTGGCGTTGACGCTCCACTGCCCGGAGATGCGGTAGTCGGCGTCAAATTCTACACCCTTGTTGATAAATCGGCCGGTATTGACATTGAGCTGCGACCCTTGCGGCGTGGCCACCTGCTGTATGAGGTTGTCGCCGTTGATGTAGTAGAACGCCAGCCCCATGCACAGGCGGCGATTGAGGAGCCACTGGCGCAACTCCACTTCGAGGTTGTACATCCGTTCGGGCTCCAGCGAGGCGTTGCGGGGGCCGTACATGTAAAGCTCGCGCACATTGGGCGAGCGGAAGCCCTTGCCGTAGCTGAATTTCATCCGGCTGTCCGTCAGCGGCCGGAAGATAAATCCTGCCTGAGGCACCCACTGGTTGCCGAACTGTGAGGAGTGCTCCAGTCTTACTCCGGCATTGACGTTGATCATATCCGACAGAAATCCCTGCTGCATCATGGCGTAGCCGGCTATCTCGTTGACATGTGCGTCGACAATCATCGAGCGATCGGAGGTGTCGCCCTCCTTGGGAGTGTTGTAGGCTTCGCCTCCCCAGTGCTTGAAGTCAACGCCGAGGCTCAGATTGTTCCCCTCCCAGGGGCGCACGGTCTGATAGAGCGTGAGGCCCATGTTGAAGTCGCGCGAATTGAAATGATAGCTGCGCGGCATGCCGGTGCGGTCGAGGCCGTCGTCAATCTTGTGTTTACCCCAGTTGTAATATGCCTGAAATCCACCGGAGGTCACCTCGTAGCTATTTTTCACATACACCGATGCCGTGGTGCGCAGCATCCGGGTCCACATCCCCAAAGGCTTGGCGCGATACACCGGTCCCGCATTGTCGGCGCGGGTTTCGGTCACAATCCCGCTGGCGCCCGCCTCCCAGTGGCGCGAAAAGCGATAATTAAGCGACAGATACTGATTGGCCAGCCAATAACCCATGCCGCAACGGGTGCCGTCGGTGCTCTCGTAGCTTGCTGCCGCCAAGGCGCCGAACCCCTTGTAGCGTCCCTCGCCGCGCACACTGTATTGCTGGCTGCCGTAGCTGCCGCCCATTGCCGAGGCTGCACCCGAAAATCCGTCTTCCGTGGCATGACGGGTGATAAGATTCACCGAACCGCCCATCGCCCCCGAGCCGTAGAGCAGCGACGACGGTCCGCTCACCACCTCGGCCCGCTCCACATCGTTGGTCACATATGTGTCGGGCAGCTAATGGCCGAAGACACCCGCCCACTGCGGCTGGCCGTCGATCAGAAACAGCACTTTGTTGCCGCCACCGACGCCGCGGATCGACACACTTCCGGCCGACCCTCCGCTGACGCCATATCCCGCCAGGCCGCGCTCGGTGACAAACATGCCGGGGATCCTTTGCTGCAGCACGGGCAGCACATTGGCCTGACGGCTCTCCTCCAGCTCCTCTCCCGTCACCACTCTCACATCAAGCGGCAGCAGAGCCACCGGAGCCTTTGCCGCCTGCTCCACTACCTCAACCGAGGCCAGTTGGCGTATAGTATCCGAAGCCGAAAATGACTGTTGACGCGTCTGCGCCATTGCCGAAAAAGCGCACGCACTCGCGAGAATCGCGGCAGATAAAATATTGAAATTCATATCGATAGCAAATGTGATGTATAATGATAGGCCCCTGATAGCAAATGTGATGTATTATTGTAGGCATCGCCCACTTTCAGGCTCAAAATCCACTTAGTGATGTTTTAAGATAGGCACCGCCCTCTTTCAGGCCCAAAATCCACTTCAAAAAGTAGACTTTCCGCAGGCGGCCACTCTTTTCTCCACAAAATTAACAAACCCCCCAAACACCTGCAACCACCCCCTCCCCCAATCCGTAATCAAGGCACAACAAACCGTAAAATTGATAAGTCGAAATCCAAGTGTACGAAATGATATAATTACGCCAACTTGTAGGGAATACGGTAAGGAGGGTACCCCGGAGAGGGAGCAATTTGACACTGAAGCCGCTGCATTCTGTCTCGCTGAAACGCTGAAAGCTGAAAGCCAAATGCCTGAAAAACTCTACCCTCAAACCTAAAACCTTAAAAATCTAATGCATCAATGCTTGGCGATGTCAAAAAAAAGTTGTAACTTTGCCGCGCTAAAGCGAACTGCATACGCCCCGTTTGGTCGGGCTACGGGATGCCCGGAGCTGTTAGCACGCTGATACACAACATTTTACTCACTTTACAAAATCTCTAAAGAATGCATTTAAATTCTGAAGAAAAAGCCGAAATCTTTGAGAAGTACGGTAAGAGCAAGACTGACACTGGCTCGCCTGAAGCCCAGATTGCATTATTCTCGGTCCGTATCGCTCATTTGACTCAGCACCTGAAGTCAAATCACAAAGATTATACCACCGCCCGTGCCCTTAAGATGCTCGTAGGTAAGCGTCGTCGCCTCCTTGATTACCTGATCAAGACCGATATCGAGCGCTACCGCGCCATCATCGCTCAGAAGGAGCTCGGCATCCGCAAATAATCCGTTATTTGCAGGCTTACAAGCAAAAAAAATCGAGGTTGCACTCAGTGCAGCCTCGTTTTTTTATATCCCTCGGCAGCGTCAGAAGCGCTGGAGGGTGCGGATCAGGCGGATGATGGCGGTGGTGGTGGCGCGGTCGATCACGCGGGCACGGTCGCCTGGCAGATGCACGGTCACGGCCTCGGTGCCACGAGGCGTGGAAACGGCCATGCACACGGTGCCTACCGGTTTGGCTTCGCTCCCTCCGCCGGGACCGGCTATACCGGAGGTCGACACTGCTACATCGGCGCAAAGGGCGCGGCGCACGCCTTCGGCCATCTGCGAGGCCACCGGCTCCGACACGGCTCCGAAGGCTGCGAGGGTCTCCTCGCTCACTCCGAGCACACGGTGCTTCACATCGTTGTCGTAGGCCACCACTCCCCCGCGTAGCACTTCGCTCACGCCGGGTATCATGGTCATGCGGTGAGCTATGTTGCCGCCGGTGCAGCTCTCGGCTGTGGCCATGGTGAGGTGGAGCCGCTGCAACTGCTCCATCAGCATCTCGGCCGGCGTCTTGTCGCCTTGGCCGAGCAGATTGGCGCCGAGAAGCGCCACGAGGGCCTCAGAGCGCTCATCAAGCTCTCGCTCTACGCTGGCGGCATCCTCGCCCACGGCGTCGATGCGCAGACGGTGGTATCCGGCATTGGGCAGATAGGCCAGATGCATCCACGCGGGGAGCGCTTCCTCCCACTGCGTAAGCCGCTCGGCAAGGGCGCTTTCCGATACGTCGGTCACGGTGAAATGGCGGTGACGCACCACGGTGCGCTCGCCGAAGCGCCCGAGCAGCTCGGGCACCACATACTGCAGGGCGTGGCGCGTCTCAAACGGCACTCCCGGCATCGACACAAGCACACGGCCATCCTTTTCAAACCACATGATAGGCGCAGTGCCCACCTCGTTGGGTATCACGCGGCAACTGTCGGGCACCAAGGCCTGACGGCGGGTGAGTTCGTTCATCTGCAGCCCGCGGCGCCGGAATATCTCCTCCACATTGGCCATCACCCGGTCGTCGAAGTGCATTCCGCCGCCAAACACGCGGCAGAGAGTGGCTTTGGTTATGTCGTCTTTCGTCGGGCCGAGGCCACCGGTGGTGATTACCACCGGAGTCTGCTCCAGAGCGCGGCTGATGGCTGCGGTGATGGCATCGGCATCATCGTGCACCGACACCACATCCTTTATCGTCCACCCCGCGGGGGCAAATGCGCGCGCTATGTCGCCCGAATTGGTGTCGGTCACCTGCCCAAGCAGCAGCTCGTCGCCTATTACGATGATAGAAATCTCCATTGTTTCCGATATTTATGGTTCGCCCCGGGGCTCACACTGTCACACGCGCGAACGGCGCCAGATCGTAGGGGCAGAAATCTTTGTCGAGATATTTAAAGTAGCCGGCGATGGCCACCATGGCGGCATTGTCGGTGGTAAACACCCGTTCGGGTATAAACGGCTCAAGCCCGTTGTCGAGGCAATATTGCTCCACTGCGGCGCGCACGCCAGAATTGGCCGAGACGCCTCCGCCGATGGCCACGGTGCGCACTCCGGTCATCTTCACTGCCTGACGCAACTTGTCGAGCAAGATCTCTATGATGGTGCGCTGCAGCGATGCCGCCAGGTCGGGCATATTCTCCTTCACAAAGTCGGGATTGGCCTTCACGCCGTCGCGCACGGTGTAAAGGAATGAGGTCTTCAGACCGCTGAAACTGTAGTCGAGCCCGGGGATGTGCGGCTTGGCAAAGTGAAATCGCTTCGCATCGCCCTCGGCTGCAAGCCGGTCGATGTGCGGCCCGCCGGGATAAGGGAGCCCCATCACCTTAGCGCATTTGTCGAACGCCTCACCGGCGGCATCGTCGATGGTCTGGCCGAGGATCTCCATATCTTTGTAGCTCTTCACCAGGATGATCTGCGAGTTGCCGCCCGAGATCAGCAGGCACAAAAAGGGGAACTCCGGCACGCGGTCATCCTCCTTGCGGCGCACGAAGTGGCTCAGCACATGCCCGTGCAGGTGGTTGACATCGATAATCGGTATCCGCAGACCCAGCGACAACCCTTTGGCAAACGAGGTGCCCACAAGTAGCGAGCCAAGCAGCCCCGGCCCGCGGGTGAAAGCTATCGCCGAAAGGTCGCTCTTGCTCACTCCCGCACGTTTGAGAGCGGCATCCACCACCGGCACTATATTTTGCTGATGTGCGCGCGATGCCAGCTCCGGTACCACGCCGCCATACTCCTCGTGCACTTTCTGACTCGCTATGACGTTGCTCAGCAATATGCCGTCGCGAATCACAGCCGCCGACGTGTCGTCGCAGCTCGATTCTATCCCCAGTATTGTGATATTTTTCGTGTCCATCAGATTTTTTTCTTTCTTTTCCCTCGCAAAGTTACCACTAAATCGCAAATTGGCCAAATCGCCGTTTCCCCCTCCCCTTTTGCCTCCTTCTTGCGCTAAGATAAACAATGAAAAGCCTCCCTGCCGGGCCGTAGCCGGGCAGGAAGGCATATCAGTTTACAGGCCTCGGGGCTTAAGCCTCCTTAGCCTCTTTCTGGTCGATCTGCGACAGGGCGTAGGTGTAGGCGCCGATGCTGATGGCCTTCGAGGCGCCGAGCTTCGAGATCATCACGCCGGTACGCTTCATCGGATCGTAGGTCACTACCTTGTCCGACCCGTAGACCTTCAGCTCGCGGGCATCGCCCTGGGCGAATTTCACGAACTCAAACTCGTCATCGAGGTCGAATACCGACATCTGCACCCTCTGCAGTTGCTCGCCGTTGATGGTGTGGATGGTAGAGCGCAGAGTCTTGAGCAGCGACGGCATGATGTAGCGTGCAGCGCCGGTGAGGCCGCCGCCGATCACTATCAGCGAGTCGGTGATGGTCACGGCTGTGGCCATGGCGTCGCCGGCAGCCTCGCCGAAGAGGCGGAAGCTCTCCAGAGCTGCCTCGCGGTCGCCCTCGCGGGTGCCGTCGGCGATCTCGCAGATATCCTTGGGAGTAAGGGTGGTGTCGTTGGTGCCGGCAAGACGGTTGTATTCACGTGTCACGGCGCGGATGGCTGCGAAGTCCTCGGCCATGATGTCATGATCCTTGGCCGACGGCAGACAGAAGGTCTCGATGCAGGCGTTGTTGCCCAAATTGAGGCGTCCGTCGATCACCGAACCGATACCCAGACCGGTGCCGAAGGTGTAGCCGAGGATGTTCTTATACTGCTTTTTGCTGCCCAGTTCAGCCACACGCTTGTTGATCTCGGGCAGAGCACCGGCCATAGCCTCGCCGAAGGCGAAGAGGTCGCCATCGTTGTTGATAAACACGGGCAGGCCGAATTTCTCCTCCAGGAACGGGCCGAGGGCCACACCGTCGCGGAAACTCGGGAAGTTGGGCAGGAAGCCGCCTACGATGCCGTTGGGATAGTCGGCCGGGCCGGGGAAGGCAAACGAGATAGCCACCGGCTTCTCGTCGAGCAGGTCGATGATGGTCTTGAAGCCGTTGACCATCGACTGGAGGCACAGCTCCAGATTGTCGGCACGCGAGGGGATGGTCACGGGGTCAACTATAAATTCGCATCCGCGCATGGCGCCGAACACAAGGTTTGTGCCCCCGGCATCGAGGGTAATCACAATTCGGTTGTCAAAATGATACATGGTATTATTTTAATTAGGAATTAGCAATTAAGAATTAGCAATTATCAATTATTTTAATCTATTAGCATTTTTCAATCAGCAATTAGCAAGCGCCGGCTGCGCATTGCCAATTGCTGAATACTCATTGCCAATTATTTGATGTAGACTGTTACAAGTTCTCCGGTTCCTTTCACTGTCACCGAGGGCATATCGGCAGGCACAAGCACGGTCTGACCCTGAGGCAGTGTGGTGGTGCGGCCTTCGGGATCCACAAGCTCCAGATCGCCCTTCACCGAGATGAGGATGGTGAACGAGTTGCGCTTTGCCAGCGGCAGGAAATACTCCTTGTCGACATTCACCAGGGTGGTGGTGAAGTAAGCACAGTCCTCTACCAGCGCTTCCTGGCCGGCGGCAGCCTGCACATTTTTCACTGCCTGATTTTTGTCGTTGTAGTTGATGGCATCTACCGACTCCTCTACATGCAGCTGACGCAGATTGCCCTGCGCGTCGCGGCGGTTGTAGTCGTAGATGCGGTAGGTGATGTCGGATGCCTCCTGGATTTCAAGCACGAAGTTGCCCTCGCCGATGGCGTGCACGCGGCCTGCGGGGAGGAAGAACACATCGCCGGGCTTGGTGAAATACTTCGAGAGAGCATCCACTATGGTGCTCTCCTTCACCATCGTGCGGAATTTGTCGGGATCCATCTCCTGATTGAATCCGGCATAGAGATAGGCCGTGGGGGTGGGAAGCACCGAATACCACATCTCGGTTTTGCCCAGCGACGAGTGGCGCTTGGCGGCAAGAGCATCGTCGGGATGCACCTGGATGGAGAGGTCGCGGGTGGAGTCGATAAACTTGATCAGCAGGGGGAATTTGTCGCCGTAGCGCTCGTAGAGCTTCTCGCCCATGATCTCGCGTCCGTGCTCACGCAGCATCTCTGGAAGGGTCTTGCCGGCGTAAGAACCGTCGGCTACCACCGATTCGTGGCCGGCCATGGGGCTAAGTTCCCACGACTCACCCACATTGTCGCCCTGCGAGGGGAGACCTTTGAACTCGGCTATACGGGTACCGCCCCAGAGCACCGACTTGAAGATAGGGTTGAATTTCAGTATTGGCAGCATTTTTCTAAGGTATTTTTATTCGTTGTTTTTGATTGTTTTTCCGATATTTTTCACGGCGCGCCGCTCCCGGCACTCCGCTGACTACAAAGGTAAAAATTCTTTATCTATTTTTCAACCCTGAAGCGTGGCAAATCTTGTGTCTTTTAATCTAATTTAGCGAATTTAGCGAATAATCCACATGTTCCGCTCCCCGCGCTCGGAGTTTTTTGATAATATTAGCGACATTTTTTCAGTAATCCATCCCGAAATATTTGCTATATTTGCCTCGCTTTTAAGATATAACACCATTTGCTATGATAAAAAAACTTCATTTCATCTGCGCCCTCGCAGCAGCTGCCATAGCATGCTCATGCTCAGGCAATAAAGCGCAGGCCGAGGCCAAGGCCGACGCCGCGGCGGCCGATTCACTCCCCGTGGTCTACTACATCAAAGAGATCACTCCCGAAAACCTGCAGCGCATCTACCACGCTCTCGGCCGCAAAGCCGAGGGTGAGAATGTGGCTGTGAAGATCTCCACCGGCGAGTCGGGCAAGTCAAATCAGCTCGCCCCGGCGCTCATCGCTCCCTTCGTGCACGAGGTGAACGGCACACTCGTGGAATGCAACACCGCTTACGGCGGCAACCGTAGCACCACTGAGGATCACCTCCGTGCCGCCCGCGAGCACGGATACATGGATATTGCCCGTGTCGACATCATGGATGCCGACGGACAGGTCAAACTCCCCGTCGACAGCGGCAAGCACCTCAAATATGATATCGTCGGCAAAAATCTGCTCAACTACGACTTCCTCGTGGTCCTCTCCCACTTCAAGGGGCATGCCATGGGAGGCTTCGGCGGTGCGCTCAAAAATGTGGCCATCGGTATAGCATCCTCCGACGGCAAGGCTTACATCCACACTGCCGGAAAGGTGCAGACCCCCGACAGCCTCTGGCATAATCTCCCCGAGCAGGATGCTTTCCTCGAGTCGATGGCCGAAGCCTGCAAGGCGGTCTTCAACCACATGGGCGACAAGGTGCTATTCATCAATGTCGCCAACCGCCTTTCAGTCGACTGCGACTGCAACGGCGCCCCCGCCAAGCCTAAAATGGCCGACCTCGGCATCCTCGCCTCGCTCGACCCCGTGGCTCTCGACCGAGCTTGCGTCGACATGGTGTTCAATTCGTCCGACCCCGGCAAGGACGACCTCATAGAGCGCATCAATTCGCGCCACGGCACCCACATCCTCGACGCTGCCGAGGAGCTGGGCCTCGGGTCGCAAAAATATCGCCTTGTCACCCTCCCCGACACCGGGGAGAAGGCAAAATAAGCTTTCACACGCATAAAATCTGCTCTATAGGTATATTTGTGCATCAAAAAAACACAATTTTACCGCATTTCATCCCCGCTTATGCTTACATTTGTAGAGCATAAGCGGGGATGGCGCTATTCTGACCCCTCAGCAGCTTTCCCCGCTGCCCGCTTTACACGAAAATACCAATCATATTAATCCATCTAAATACCGCCTGACCTGTTCATCATGAAAAAACTTTTCGCAGCAGCTTTGCTGATGGCAGCAGCTGCATCAGCCCCTGCCCAAAACATCCCTAATCCGCTTCTCCGCAATGTTGCCGACATCGGAGTGCTCAAATACAACGGCAAATATTACCTCGGAGGCTGCCGCACCGACGGCGACTTCTACATCTCGTCCGACCTCGTCAACTGGGAAGGCCCCATCCATGTCATCGACATGGACAACGACTGGAGCAAGGGCACGGGATGCGGCAACAACCAGATCCACGCCAACGATATGCTCTACGACAACGGCACTGTACATGCCTACTGGTCGGTCAACTACTGGGGACCCGACAAGCATGCCGTGCATGTGGTGCACAGCGAGGCCGCCGACCCCATGGGCCCCTACGCCGAGCCTATCCGCGACCGCTGGATGGACAACCGCATCGATCCGAAAGTGTTCCGCGACGACGACGGCAGCATGTACATGTATATGGTACGCTTCACCGATGGCAACACCATCTGGGCACGCAAGATGAAGAACTGGCGCGAGTTTGTCGACGACGACACTCCCGGCGCTTTCGTCTGCCAGTTTGCCTCCTCCCCCAACACGTGGGAACGCATGGACAATGCCGTGGCCGAGGGCCCCTGGGTCATCAAATACCATGGCAAATATTACATGATGTACAACGCCAACCACACCGCCGGCGAGTGGGGCAACTATCAGCTCGGCGTGGCCCAGGCCGAGGAGCCTATGGGCTTCAACAACGGCAACAAATACCCTCATCCGGTGGTGCTCTCCAACCAGACTCCCCTCGAGGATGAGTATCCCGACCTGCTCCGGTTCTCCACACCCACCTACGACCCGATGTTCAGCTACAGCACCTCGGCTCCCTCGGACGACTCGGCCGACTGGACCGCTCCCGACTTCAACGACCGCAACTGGAAGCAGGGGATTGGCGGTTTCGCTCCCTCGGCTCCCCGTGGCACCACGGTCTACCGCAAGGGCACTCAGTGGGACACGGATCAGATCCGCCTCCGCAAGAGCTTCAACGTAGCCAATCTCGCCGACAACCTCGCGCTCAGGCTCACCACCCGCGGCGCCACCAAAGTGTATCTCAACGGCAAGGAGATATACTCCAACGACCGCGGCCAGTACAATATCATCAATTTCACCCCTGAGATGAAGAAGGAGCTGCGCCTCGGCCGCAATGTGCTCGCCATCGAGAGCTCTGCCTCGCGCCGGGTCGGATATGTCAAGGCCGAACTCTTGGACACCGGCGCCTCCACAGCCGATCCCGAGATCACATGGACTCCCGGCCAGCCCAACATCCTCCGCGGCCCCAACGGCCTGGAGTGGTGGCTCATCTACATGGCCAACGACAATGCCGACGGACGCAGCCAGTATGCCGACCGCGTCTATTTCCACGGCGACAAGATGGTGGTCGATGGCATCACTCATGTCAACAATGCCGGATTCCACCCCGTGCCCGCTCTCCCGGCCTACGGCGACCGATTTGACGCGCCGCTCGACACCGCACGCTGGAATCATATCGACACCTCACGATGGAGCGTCGCCGACGGCGAGCTCCGCGCCGCTCCGGCCTCGGAGTCCGCGCCTCTTGCTGCCACTCTCGCGCCCTCTCTCGCCGCCGAGAGCTACCTTTGGGAGGTAAATGTCAAGCCCGAGGCCACTGCCGGAGTCTATGCCGCTTATGCCGGGCCCGATGACAATGTCGCCATCATTTTCGACCGCCCCACCTCGTCGTGGCAGATTGTGGAGACCGTCAACGGCGCTCCCCGCACTATCGCTTCCACTCCCCTCCGCCCCGATTTCCGCTGGGATGCTTACCATCAGATCCGCGTGGAGCGCGACATGGCCGACCTCATTGTCAGCATCGACGAGATGCGCGTGGCCACTCCCTACACCACGGCTTTAGCTCAGTCCGCAGTGCCGGGCCTCCTCACCCTCGGCGCCCCCGCGGCCTACGACGGCATCATCTACACCATCGGTTTTGACGACGGCAACGACCGCATGAACGGCTGGCGCACCCTCTCGGGCGCCCTCGCCGCCACCGACCGCGGTGCCACGGCCTCGGGCACCCTCAAGGCGCTCAAGGGCACTCCCGCCACCTCCTACGAGTTCACCACTCAGATCTCGCGCCTCGGCGACAATGCCGTAGCGGGCTTCTATCCCCTCTACGTCGACGACAACAATTATATCCTCGCCCAGATCGACGCTCCCGCGCAGTCGCTCCGCATCACCACAGTGCGCAAGGGCAAGATTGTCGACCGTCGCTCTCTGGCGCTCGACTGCATGCGCACACTCTACACCGACCAGCGCTTCACCGACTCCTACGACAAGGGTTACACCTTCGACTGCCCCACCACCTTCGACGCCATCTACCTGCCGCGATACGATGTGGCCAACCGCAATATCTTCACCGACAACCGTTTCGACCGCGATACCCCCACCATCGGCAACAAGGAGATAGTACACGACAACACTTTCTCGCTCATGACCCCCTCGGTGGTCGCCCCCGACGGCTCCTGGCAGGAAATCCCCACCTCGTCGGCCATGGTTTGCTCTGAGAACCCCTCCTACAACGTGGCTTCCTTCGAGCCTGTCACCGCGCGCCGCATGCGATTCATCAACAATGATCCCTCCGACGGCGGCCAGCACATCTACCGCATCCGCGTGCACGAGCTCTTCAAAGACAGCTACAACCTCCGCGCCGTGCGCCTGGCCGACGGCAACCTCCACCTCTTTGTCGACGGTCGCCTCATGGCCACTCTCCCCGTCGACAAGTTTGCTCCCTCCATCGTGGGCATCGACTCCCGCGCCGGCGCCCCCGAGTTCCACGGCCTCACCTACTACCACAAGTGACCTGCCCACTACAATCTACAATCTGAGCACGAATCTCTATCTCCCGGCTTCATCCTTTTTCAGCATTTGTGAAAGCATAGCCAAAACATCAAAGTAGCCGACGGCGGCGTGTCGCATATGAATGTCGACACGCCGCCGCCGGCTTTTATCAGGTTATCTTTGTTTTATCTTTGTATCGTCAGTTTGTGCACTGTAGGATTGTGCCCGTCTTCACAAGGCTCAAGCGAAAGCAGATACATCCCGTCGGCAGCGGAGAGATGGTAGGTAGCAGTGCCTTTCACGGGAAATGTTTCCACCAGTTCGCCATTGTAGTTATACAGGAATGCATTGCCCGGAGCGGCCGACACAATGGTTATATCCCCGTTGGTGCGGGTGGGAAATACGCGATTTGCGTCATCCTCCCCCACCGAGGCTACCGAGGCGCCGTCTACAGGCTTGAGAGCAAAGAGCGCGCCGCTTCCCTTGTCGGCATATACAAACGAGCCGTCGGTCAGGTGGTCGAAATTGAGGTATTTGCCGGACTGCCACTGCGCCGAAAGGCGGCAGTAGCCGTCGCCGTTATCTTCCAGGCGAAACCATCCGTCGCGGTTGTCTTTCTTCGACCCGCTGATGATGCGCCAGCCGCCGTCGCCCATCTGCGCGTACTTCCCGTCATGCTCAATAGTATACAGAGATGTAAATCCCGGCACGGCTTTTATCACAAAACTGTATTCGGGGTCGGTCGGCATTATCGCTCCCAGCCCGTAGCTCCCCTCGGTGCTCCCCGTGATGGCGTGAAGGGCACGGCCGGAACTTTTCTCCACAATGTAATACTTCTTCCCGCTCTCTACCGGCGCCTTTGCGGCCGTCCCGTCGGGAAGCACGCCTGTAGCTGTCACCGACAGCTCGGCTGCCGACGCCCACGCCTTGCCGTTGACTTCCGACTGCGCCACGAGCTTCACATAGCGCCCTGCAGTATCCTCTGCAAGCGCCACTTTCTGGGCGTCGGAGGTATTGGCGAATGAGCCTTTGGCCGCCGGAGCGCCCCATGCCTCGGGCGAATCGCTCACATACACCTCAAAATCGCGGATGCGGCCGTTGGAGCCGTCGGTGCGCCCGGTATAGATGAAATGGCTCAGGGCGTAGCGTTTGCCCATATCCACTACTATCTCATGGGGACATTCCGGCTCGGGATTGCCATAATGTGTGTGCCATATCGTGGAGTTGTCGCCATCGATAGCGTTCTCGGCCTTCTCGCGGCCACCTTGCTGGCTGTCCACACTAACGATGCTCCACAGGCTCTTGTCCACAAACAGCGGTATGGCGACTGTCGTCACCATGCTCGGCTCCATCCCCTCGGCAAAGGCGTAAGCCGATACCTTGCCGCCCTGCGGCATGGGAAATGCACCTTTATACTCGGTGTAATCGCCATCGTTGACGGCATATTTTATTCCTGCGCCCGGGGTAGAGGTCTCCAGAGTGACGCTACCGTCGCTTTCGGGGGTAATCTTCACAGGTGCGCACACCGGCGAAGCGATTCGCCCCTTTGCAGCCAGTGCCTCGGGGGTAACCTCACCCTCTAAGGGCATGATGATGAAGGAGAAGGGTGTGAACTGCGATTTGAGCTCATATTTGTCGTACACATCCGAGCCGCACGAGGCGTTGCCCAGTGCGCGGTTGCGGGCGTCGATGCTCACTATGGTCTTATCGGCATATTTCACCTCATGCGGATGCTTTTTGCGCGAGTCTTTGTTGGTGTAATTCTCCTCGGGACGGAACGTCTGCACAGTCACAGCCATGGTGTCGGCGGCAACGAACATCAGTCCCTTCCCGGCGGCATCGGTCAGCGCCATCCAGCGCACACCCTCCTTGTTGCCTGTTTCCTGCGGCACGATGTACATGGTGCTCTGCTCGGCGACGCTCCCCGAGTACACCCCTTCGAGGCATGCCTCTTTGCGGTCGAGGTAGCTCTCCCACGGGCCTCGACCGAACCATGTGAAGCGGTCATACTCCGAGGGCATCTCGGTGCGGAATCCCAGCTTCGGCAACACGATGTTTTCCGTCGACGGGGTGATGGTGCTGTTGACAATGATCACGCCATCGGCGCATACCTTATACGACATCGCCACATCAAATTCTATGCCGGTGCCCTTGTAGGTGTTGGTGACGGTGACATCGGCCGAACCGCCGTCGGCAGCTTTCGCCACCTTCATGTCGCCGGCCTTCACGCTCAGGTTGCGCAGTCCGAGTTTATCCCATTGCGATGTGCGTGCTTTGTCGTTGTCGGTAGGGAGGCGGAACGCATTGAATTTCAACGGAGAGTCGATAATAGTCTTGCCGTCGGCATCATAGCGCGACAGTGTGCCCGCAGTCTTGGAGAAAGCGGCGCTGAATCCATCCCCGTTGACGGTTATCTTGGTGCGGGTATCGGTCACTTCAAGATTGCCCTTGTCGGGAACGGCGTAGGCCGGCTTCACGGCGCAGCGCAGGCGGCACTGTTCCGACGCTACCTCATATCCCGCCTCCGCCCATGCGGTGGCACCCTTCTGTGTGGCGCTGAAGCGCACGAAATATTCGGCATTACTGCGCGGCATCTCAGGCATGACGATTGCCACATCCACACTGTCGCCGGCGGCTATCGATCCGGTCTCCAGCGTGCCTGAAGCCACGGGTGTAAGGCCGTCCTCCAGCACTGTGTATGTGATTGCATAATCGTCAGAGGGCTTGAAGGCGAGCTTGTTGGTAACGCGCACTGTCCCTTCGCCGACCATTTTGAAGTCAAGCGGCTGATAGATTTTTTTGGTGTTCCGGGTTTTGGCGCTCCACGAGCGGTCGGGGAACACCACGCCGTTGGTGCAGAAGTTACCGTCGTTGGGTTTGTCGCCGAAGTCGCCGCCGTAAGCCCAGTAATATGTATCAGCCTTCCCGGCCACCGGCATCTTCAGTCCCTGGTCCTTGAAGTCCCATATAAACTCGCCCGTCAGCGCGGGATAATGCTCGTAGAGGTTCCACAGATCGCGCACGGCTCCCATGGAGTTGCCCATGGCGTGGCTGCTCTCGCACTGGATATGCGGGCGGGGCTTCTTACCCGATGCGGCTTCCTGCGCGCGCTCCTTGCCGATGCTCTCGACACGCGACACGTTGGCATACATCGTGCTGGTGACGTCGGCCCAGGTGGAGTTGCCTTCGTAGTGGGTCAGGCGCGAGGTGTCGAGCGCCTTGATGGCCTTCTCCACCGATTCAAAGTTGGTGCCGTTGCCCGATTCGTTGCCGTAGCTCCACATGAATATCGAGGGATGGTTGCGGAAACGCTTCACCTGATTTTGCGAGCGCTCTACCATCGCCGGGAGCATGCGCTGATCATGAGAAAGGCTCAGATAGCCGTGGCACTCTACATTGGCCTCGGCCAGCACATAAAATCCCAGCTCGTCGCACAGCTCGTAGAAGTAGGGATTGTCGGGATAGTGCGATGTGCGGATGGCGTTGATGTTCATCCGCTTCATCTCCAGCAGGTCGCGCAGCGTCTCGTCGTACGATACGGTGCGGCCGGTCTCCTCGCAAAATTCATGCCGGTTCACTCCCCGGAACAGCACGCGCTTACCGTTGATGGTCAGCGCGCCATCCTGCCTTACCGCTATGTCGCGAAATCCTATCCGGCATCCGCGCATATCCTGCACTACGCCGTCGGCATCCTTGAGGGTCACCACAAGGTCATAAAGCTCGGGAGTCTCGGCAGTCCACAGGCGCGGATTGCTGACCGTGGCAGTGAGGTTGTAGCTGTTGTCCGATGTCACATCCGTATCCATGGTCGCCACTTCGGTGCCGTGGTCGAGTATGCGCGCCTCCAGCTTGCCCCCTTCGGGCAGCGACCCTTCGGTGGTCACTGTCACACGGGCGCGGGCCTGACTATTATTGTTAATCTGATTTGAAGTGAAGAAGAAGTCGCGAATCTGTCCCTTGGGAGCCGACCATAGCGACACGTAGCGCATGATGCCGGTCAGGCGCCAGTAGTCCTGACATTCGAGCAGCGAACCGGAGGTGAAGCGGTACACCTGCACGGCGATGGTGTTGCGTCCCTCATGCAGAGCATCGGTGATTCGAAATTCCGCCGGCAGATAACTATCCTCGCTGTAGCCGATATACTGTCCGTTGACCCATAGGTAAAATCCGTGACCGGTGCCGTTGAAGCGCGCATACACCTCGCGCCCGTCCCATGCGGCGGGGATCTCAAAGTCGCGGCGATAGCATCCCACCGGATTTTTCATAGCCTCGCCGTAGGTATAGTCCCCGGGCCGGGTGGCCATCACGCTGAGCGTCTCTCTGTCGAAAGCGAAGGGGTAGGTATAATTGGAATACAGCGGTTTGTCCCACGACTTGCCGTTCCTCACGCCGTACACCTGCCAGGGATAAGGCACGGTGATGTCGTCCCATCCCTCCACGCTGTATGTGTCGTTCTGAAATCCTGCGGGCGCCTGCGAGGGCACCGGCGACCAGTGAAATTTCCATGTCCCGTTGAGCGACATGTAGTAGGGAGATTCCGACTGCCCTTTGGGGGCGATAATCTGCGACACATCCATGATAGGAATCGCCATTTCTACTGCCGGCTCGCGGTTGACGCTCGTCACCGACACATCGTCCCATTCGGTCATCGTCTGTCCCCGGGAGGGTATCGCCGCAGCTCCTAAAGCCAGGGCAATCCACATCCCCCTTCTCGCTTTCGCTTTCATATACTATCCTTTAGTTTTTAATTTAAGGTTTTTCACTGTTCCTTCAGACTGCGTCCTCAGCACTGTGATGAGGACACAGCCCCAAGTTATCCCCCCTATTTTTTCCAGAATCCCGGCGCAAAAAGCACCAGCACTGTGAATATCTCAAGTCGGCCGGTGAGCATCAGCCCCGACAGCACCCATTTCCCGGCATCGGGTATCGTGCTGAAATCACCGCCGTATCCGGTGATCTGCGCGTCAAGTCCGGTGTTGCTCACACACGAAAATGCCGAGAAAAAGCTGTCAACCAGCGACACATCCATCAGTGTCAACAGCGCACCGCCGGCCACAATCACCAATATATACAGCACTATAAACACCAGCACCTTGTTCATCACCTCGGGGGTGATAATTTTGCCGTTGACATTCACGGCAAGCACATGGTTGGGATAGATGCACCGGTAAAGCTCGTTGCGCGAGTTTTTCCAGATATACAGCGCGCGGTCAAGCTTGGCGCCGCCCGAGGTGCTTCCGGCGCACGCTCCGAAAAACATCATCACGAACACTAAGCTCAGGATGAACACTCCCCAGTGGCCAAGCTGAGCCACCGTATATCCCGTCGACGACATCGTCGACACTATCTGAAACAGCGGATCTATCGTAAACGTCTCCCACGTGTGCTCTATGGCATCGTTAAGCAGCAGCGACAGGTCAAACATCACCAGCAGCACTGCAATCACCTTCACATACAGTCGGAACACCTCGTTATGCCACACGCTGCGCACGTCGCCGGTCGACGCCTTGAATATCAGAGCGAAGTTTATGCCGCCAATAAACATAAACACTATGGTCACCACCTTGACATACAGCGAGTTCCACGCCCCTACTGACTCCTGACGGGTGGAAAATCCTCCGGTCGACATCGTGGAGAAGGCGTGGCACACGGAGTCGAAGCCGTCCATCGGCCCGACCCAATAGAGCGCTATCAGCGCTATTGTCAGCAGGGCATACACTATCCACAGCCGCTTGGCGGTGGAGCTGACGCGCGGGCGCAGCTTCTCATGGGTAATACCGGTCACCTCGGCGTTGAACATCTGCATGCCGCCCGACGAGTTGAGCATCGGCAGCACGGCAAGGGTGAAAAGGATGATTCCCATACCCCCTATCCACTGCATCAGCGAACGCCACATGTGGATGGCATGCGGCAGGCTGTCAATGTTTTCCAGCGTGGAGACGCCGGTGGTGGTGAATCCCGACATCGCCTCGAAAAAGGCGCCCGACACATTGAGCGGCACGTCGCTTATGATAAACGGGATCATCCCGAAAAACGAGAAGATCACCCACACCATCGCAGTCAGCAGGAATCCTTCGCGCTTCCCCATCTCCGACCGCCGCGGGCGCGACAGAAAGGTCATGGCGCTGCCGGTCACAGCCGTCACGGCCACACCTATGCCAAACGCCGCGGCATCATCCTCGCCGTAGATCAGCGCCGTCACCAGAGGCACTGCCATAAACACTGCCTCTATCATCACGAGCCACCCGGTCACCCTCAGCAGCATGCGGTAGTTGATACGCGATAAAGTTGCCATGCCCCTGCGTCAGATAAAATATTTCTCCACTTTGTGGATATGCCCCGACAGGCAGAACACCACCACATGGTCGCCCGCCTGGATGCGGGTGCGACCTTCCACGAGCATCCCTTTCCCGTCGCGTATCAGCCCTGCAAGGGTCATCTCCCGGATCAGTTTCAGATCCTTCACGGGCGCTTTGGTGATCTTCGATCCGGGCCGGGCCTCTATCTCGGCTACCTCGGCGTCGGCAAGAGCCATAAATTTCGACGAACTTTCGTCGGCATCGAGCAGCAGCTGGAATATCTTGCTCGAAGCTAAGAGTTTCTTATTGATCACTGTGCCTATGTTCAGTCCCTCGGCCTCGGAGATAAACTGTATATTCTCCACCTCGGCTATCGTCTTGCTCACATGATACTCTTTGGCGGTCATGCAGGCCAGGATGTTGGCCTCGGAGTATTCGGTCAGCGCCACGAAGGCATCCATGTCGCTGATCCCCTCTTCGGCGAGCAACTCGTTGTTGCGGGCGTCGCCGTGGATGATATGCACCGGACATCCGTTGCACTTTTCGGGCAACTTGCGGCACACCTCCATATCGTCGTCGATGATGGTGAGGGTCCATTTCCCCTTGGCCAGGTGGGCAAGACGCACAGCAATGCGGCCTCCGCCCATCACCATCACGTTGCGCACCTTGTAGTCGCGCTTGCCGCAGAGGGTGCGGATATCGTCGATATAGTCGCGGGTGGTGGTGAAATAGAGTATGTCGCCGTCGCATATCACATCGTCGCCGCGGGGTATGATGGTCTCGTGGCGCCGCTTGATGGCCGACACGTGATAGTTGTGCTGTCCGTAGGTGATGTCTCGCAGCCGGCGACCTATCAGCGAGGCGTTGTCGCGGATCTTCACACCCACCACTATCAGCTCGCCGGAGTGCAGCTCAAACCAGTTGCGCACCCATGGGCGCCCCAACGCGGTGGCAATCTCCTGGGCGGCAAGCACTTCGGGATAGATCAGATGATCTACCCCGAGGGTCACGAACATCTCGCGGTTTTCGGGCGACAGAAATTCGTAGTTGTCGATGCGCGCCACGGTCTTGCGCGCTCCGAGCCGCTTGGCTATCTCACACGAGATCAGATTGGTATTCTCGAAGGGGGTGACGGCGATGAAGAGGTCGCAGGTGTCGTCGACGCCGGCTGCGCGGAGGTTGTCGAGCGAGGTGGGACTCCCCACCATCGTCATCAGATTATAGTTGGAGTCAAGCCTCGACAGTTTCGCTCTGTCACTGTCTATCAGTATTATATCCTGCTCTTCGCGCGAGAGTAGCTTGGCTAAATGCGAGCCTACTTCACCGGCTCCGGCTATCACTATTCTCATGGCTCAGAGGGTCTTAGATTGAGTAGCGAGTATCCTGCGGGCGCACTTGGCAATCGAGGCGGCATCCATGCCGCACAGCGCCTTGAGCTGTGCCACGGTGCCATGCTCCACAAAGCCGTCGGGCATCCCTGTCTTAGTGATTTCCGCGCCTGAGTAGCCATGCTCGGCCATCCAGTCGGTCACTGCAGTGCCCAGGCCGCCGTTGACGGTGCCGTCCTCCACTGTCACTATCGGACACCCCATGGCGGCCACTTCGCGCAACAGTCCGCTGTCGAGCGGCTTCACAAAGGTCATGTCGTAGTGGGCGGCGCTTATCCCCTCTTCGCGCAACTTACCCACAGCCTCGGCCACTTCGGCCGCTATGGTGCCGGTGGAGATGAAGGCGATGTCGGTGCCGGCGGTGAGCCGCTCACCCTTACCTATCTCCACAAGTCGCATGGGGGTATGCCAGTCGGCTTCATTCCCTTTGCCGCGCGGATAGCGGATAGCCATCGGAGAGGCGGTGCGGTGGGCGGCGGTGTACATCAGGTTGCGCAGCATGCGCTCGTCGCGCGGTGCGGCAATTATCATGCCGGGGATGGTGCGCAGATACGCCATGTCGAAGGCGCCGTGGTGCGTCACTCCGTCCTCACCTACTATCCCCGCGCGGTCTATGCAGAAGGTCACGGGCAGATTCTGTATCGCCACATCGTGGATCATCTCGTCGAATCCGCGCTGCAGGAAGGAGGAATATATGGCCACAAAAGGCTTCACGCCCTCTTTGGCAAGACCGCCGGCAAAGGTCACGGCGTGCTCCTCGGAGATTCCCACGTCGAACACCTGTGCGGGCAACTCGTCTTTCACTATGCTCATCGAGGTGCCCGACAGCATCGCGGCGGTGATTCCCACTATTTTCTTATCCTCGCGGGCGAGCTCCAGCAGCGTCTTGCCGAATACTTCCTGATATTTCACCGGATGCGGCTTCCCGTCGTCGGGGGCCTTGACTATCTCGCCGGTGGCGGGATTGAAGCGGCCGGGGGCATGCCATGTCGAGGGGTCCTTCTCGGCGGGTGCGTACCCTTTCCCTTTCTTGGTCTTGATATGCAGTATCCTCGGACCCTTCATATCCTTGATGTCGCGGAGCACTTTCACAAGGGTGCCCACGTCGTGCCCGTCGATCGGACCGAAATAGCGGATGTTGAGCCCCTCAAAGATGTTCTGCTCGCGCGATAGAAACGATTTCAGACTGTTGTTGAGCCTCAGTATCGCGCCCTTGCGCTGATCCGACACCAGATGGAGCTTGCGGAAGAGGCGGAACAGGCTGTAGCGCAGGTCGTTGTACCCCTTCGAGGTGGTGATGTGGGCCAGATAGCTGTGCAGCGACCCGGTGTTGGGGTCGATGCTCATATTGTTGTCGTTGAGGATGATAAGCAGGTTGTTGGGAGTGTTGGCGGCATTGTTGATCCCCTCGAAGGCCAGTCCGCCGCTGATGGAGGCGTCACCGATCACGGCCACCACATTGCGCCGCGGCTCTTCGTGATTGATTTCGGTGGCTACGGCCATCCCGAGCGCCGCCGAGATGGAGTTGGAGGCATGCCCGGCGGTAAAGGTGTCGTATTCGCTCTCGGCCGGATTGGGGAAACCGCTCAGACCGCCCAGGGTGCGGTTGGTGGCGAATCGCTCGCGGCGCCCGGTGAGCAGTTTGTGGCCGTAGGCCTGATGGCCCACATCCCACACTATCCTGTCGTAAGGCGTATTAAACACATAGTGAAGCGCCACCGTAAGCTCCACCGCGCCCATCGACGAGGCGAAGTGGCCCGGATTGCGGCTCAGAGAGTCTATCAAGAATGCACGTATGTCGGCGCATACCTCCGGCAACTGAGCCACAGACAGGCGCCGCAGATCGGCAGGCGAGTTGATACTGGCAAGCAGCGTCCCGGCTGACGAAGTACTATCGTTTGTTTGAATCGGTTTTTCCACCATTCTTCACATACTTCTTATAAAGCGGGACAAACACGATGAATGCCGAAGCTATCACCGGAAACAGCGACATCAGTGTCATAGGCGTCCCTGCGGCATGTATTCTCACCACATACCACACGCACGTCCCGAGCCACAGCAGCCCTATTATCACGAATCGCACTATCGTCGCGGCTTTCATCGTCTTTTTATCGTCCGTTTATCGTTTTTTTCACATCCGGCCATCTCCCCGCTCTCCCCCTTCCTTGAGTTCTTTCCCCCGCTCTCTCCTTCAAGTTTTACCCCGGTTTCCCCTTTTTCGCGTCCGTTTCCTCCTCTCCCCCTTCCGCGGGTTCGTCTTCCCCTTTCTCTTCCTTCCCGAGCATATGTCCGGACAATGCAAAATTAATAATAATTCTTTGCATTTCAAAAACTCCCTCCGCTCTTTCCTTCGCTACCGCCTCCCCTCCTCCCGCTAATCTCCCATGCGCAACTCTTAGCTCTTAGCTCTCAGATCTAAGAACTACCATCGGTCAGTGGTCCTCGTCACCAGGCTGTCCCCCTCGGCCGATATTATCATCGCCTCCACCCCCTCGGCGCTCTCGATCATCGCCAGGGCCGCAGCCACATCGCCCGTGGCCATGCAGGCCGTGGCCCATCCGTCGGCCTCGCCGCAGGTGGGCGCTATCACCGTGGCCGACAGCACTTCCCCCTTTATCGGATACCCGCTCACAGGGTCGATGGTGTGCCCCACACGCCCGTATTTGCGGGTGTCGTGAAAGTTGCGGTAGTTGCCCGAGGTGGCCACGCCGCAGTCCTGCAGCGCTATTATCCCCATGCCGTGGTGAGTGGGGAGGCCGTCGGTCTCCTCGGGGCGGTCTACCTGAATCTGCCACGGCTGTCCCCTCATATTTTTGCCCCGGGCGGCTATCTCCCCGCCGATTTCCACCATGTAATCTTCCACGCCGTTGCGCTGCAGCATCTCGCCAACCTTGTCGCATCCCATCCCCTTGGTGATGGAGCTGAAATTGAACGTCGTCTCCGCGTGTTTCTTTACCATCTTCCCGTCGACAAGGATGCGGCACTCGCCTATCCCCACAAGGCTCAGGGCGCTGTCTATCGCCTCCTGCGGCAAGCTGTAGTCGCCGCTCTCTATCCTCCGGCGGCTGAGGCTGTCGGTCCCGAACCCCCAGAGGTCGACCAGAGGCGCCACTGTCGGGTCAAACCGCCCCGCAGATGCCCGGTTAATCCGCTGTGCTATCCCGAACGCCTCGGCTATCAGCGCGTCGGTGCTGTCGGTCTCGTTGCGGTTGATGCGCGATATCAGCGACCCCTCCTTAAAGGGCGACAGCGACTGCTCCACCTCGTTGAGCACCTCCACTATCGAGTCGCTCAGCGATTCCGCCCCGTAATACACTATCCTGTAGGTGGTATGCCACACCGCGCCCTCGTCGGTCTGCCACTCTTTCGCCCGGCTGCAGCTGCTCGCCGTCACAAACACAAAGGCGACAACCATCGCCGCTGCTCCCGCGCCCGCTATCTTTTTTTTATGCTTTATCATCAGATCTGCTGGTTTTCGTTGTTGCAAATGTTTTCGCAGCCACAAAGTTAGCAATTATTCATCGTCCCCCCTCGTTTACTATCTTTAATTTTGGTGCGGGCGAAAGCTTCAGCTTCGTCCCGTCTAATCAAAAAATGCGACCGGGGCCAACAGGGGGCCCGGTCGCTTCATATCGCCTCTTTATGAAAAATTTATATTGTATCTCGGAGCTATTTCATTGATTCAATGACGTTTAATTCCGCTTTAGGATACCGGTCGGCATCGGTGATCCGCAGCATGTAGATGCGGTTGGATTTGCTGTCGCGGGTGGTGAGCATCAGCGTGGTGATCCCATCCTCCTGCTTCGACGAGTAGTCTCCCGACTTTTTCTCGGCTTCAAATGTCTCGCGCAGTTTTTTGCACCCCTCCCCTTCCATGGTGAGGCGCTTCACCACTTTCTTGATCTTGCGGGTGTTGCTGTCGCGCTCCACGGCCGAGGTGAAGGTGCTGTTGCCCACGGTGGAGAAGTTGTCGATAGCGCGGTCTATGCTGTTTTGGGCATTTACGGCTAAAGCCAAGGCAACGAGCATGCATATGAGTGAAATAATACGTTTCATATCGTATCTCGGTTTCAGTTTAACAATTCTTCAATCTCGGCACGCTGCCCGGGGTCGGTGATATGCGAGAGCAGGTCGGCCTCCATGTCGTCGGCTGTAGGCTGTGTGGCGGTTGTCTGACTTTTGCCGACTGTGCCGATGAGTGCGAATATGGCTACAGCCGCAATGCTGATGAGTCTGTTGGTTTTCATTTCCACTGTCGATTAATTTGTGAATCTATTCAGTATACGCCGCAATTCCCGGTTTGTGACATTTTCGCTGAAAAAAAATTTCTTGTCTCTGCTACAAACGCGTCAAGGCGGCGGGTCAAAACCGTCGGTCTTGACCCACCGCCTTTATTCATTTGCGGATCAGTGTCAGCGCGTCTGTCACTTTGCTGCCGAAAGGACCTCCAGAGCCTCTTTGTATTTCGGCTCCTCGGTGATCTCGCGCACCAGGTCGCGATAGATGATCTTCCGGTCTTCGTCCACGATGATCACGGCGCGAGCCAGCAGCCCGGCCAGCGGTCCGTCGACGATCTGCAGACCGAAGCGCTCGGCAAACATCGGCGAACGGAAAGCCGATGCGGCTGTCACATTCTTTATCCCCTCGGCCTCGCAGAAGCGCCCGGCAGCAAACGGAAGGTCCATCGACACGCACAGCACTACGGTGTTGTCGAGCTTGGCGGCCTCTTCGTTAAATCTTCTCACCGAGGCGGCGCATACAGGGGTGTCAAGGCTCGGAAACACATTGAGCACCACGCGCTTGCCGCGATATTCCTCGCAGTGGATCTCCTTCAGCTCGGGGGTCACAAGATTGAAGCACGGCGCTTTTTCACCCACTTCGGGCACCTCCCCGTAGGTGTGACATTCTATGCCTTTGAAATAGATCGTTTCCATATTCTATCGTTATTTTTTATTGTCAGTAGTTTATATCATCCGCCTCGCGGTCAGATGCCGCTTTCGGCATGTGTTAACGATTCTATAACGTCTGAAACCAGCCTGCGGTTTACACCAAGATACACATTCGCCACTTTGCCCGACTGCGTCACCACTATCACGGTGGGAAACACTTCCGTGCCGCAATCGCGGGCCAGCGACCGTGCGGAGATCAGCAGGTGCTCGTTGGGCTGCGGCTCGCCGGCTATCGCCTCTACTTCATCGGTGTTGGTGCCGGTAAAGGCTAAGATCAACTCTCTGCCTCCCACGGCTTTACGCAGGTCGGCCACTGTCTCCCCGGCCGACTCTGCCGCCGGATCTATGATGGCTATCACGGCCGCTCCGCTGAAGGGCTCGTCTTTCTGGCGGGTATATCGGCTGCCGTCGGTGGCGGGCAGCGAGAAGCCGGGCAGAGGGAGTCCGCGCATATGCTCTATGCGGTTGCCGTTTTCGCGATATTTACTGAATATTTCGGGGTATCTCGCTTGCAGATCACCCTCGCTTTCGGGCGCTTTCAGCGTGTTATCCTCTGAATAGCTGTATCTTGCACGGTTGCTCTGCTCGCTCACCTCCCCGGGGTTGTATTCGTTGGACACCTCCACGGGCAAGCCGCTCAGCATGTCGGCTACCACCACAAATCGCCGCCCTACATGGTCGTTGACGGTCTGGATGGCGGTCAGCGCCACGCGGCGCCCGTTGGCCACCAGCGTGTCGGGTGTAAAATGCACGGCAAAATTGCTGTCGGTCAGCATTTTCCCTATCTCGGCGCTCAGGCTTTGCGGCAGAAGGTTTACAAACTGCCCTGTGGCCTGCACTCCCCCATTGGAGGTCTCAAATGGCGTAGGATCGGCATAATAGTGATATTCCTGAAGCCGGTAGTCGCGGTAGCGGTAGTGGTTTCCGTCGAAATATGCCACAAATCCCTCCGAGTCAGCGCCGTTATAGTTCAGCCGCCAGTCTATCAAGTAGTTGCACGGCATCAGGCGGTCGGTTTTCGTCCCCTGAGAGGCCAATTGCAGGGTGTATACGATCTCGTCGGAGCTCATCGGCAGCGTCACGTCGTAATCTACCGTGGCGGCAAATGGCCCGCACTCCCCCATCTTCTGCGCCAGCTCCGCAGCGCCGGATATGGCGCCTTCCGGCAGTTTTCCCCCTTTCTTTTTCTTCTTCTTTTTCTCCTTCTTAGCTTTCTTTGAAGCCGTCGCCGAGGCGCCTGAGGCTGCCTCCGCCGTGGCTGTTATTTGGCTATGGGCAACAACAGGTATCCTCCGCCCATTCAAGTCCGGAGGATACATTACTGCTATCACCATTAAAATTCCTATAATCCCTTTCATAAAAACTCAAATAGTTGCTACGTCTGATTTTATAACCTCTCTGAGGCCCCGATAGTTCACCGGTTTAGATTATTTTTTCAATCTTTTTCCCTCTCGCCGAGCATTGCCACCAATCCTTTGTCGGCGGGGAGAAATTGCAGCGCCTGCATCTCGGCGCCGCTCACCCACTCTCCGGCGCTGGCGGCCATCAGCCGGGGTGTTCCGTCGCCGAAATGGCACAGGAAGCAGTCCATGCTCAGGTGAAATGCGGGGTAATCATACTCTACCGTCATCAGATACCGCTCGATGCCCACTTCTATCTCCAGCTCTTCGCGGATCTCGCGGTGCAGCGCCTCCTCAGCCGTCTCCCCGGGCTCGATCTTCCCGCCGGGAAATTCCCACTTGCCGGCATGTTCCCCTTTACAGCGCTGTGTCACAAAGTATTTCCCCTCATGCTCTATCACCGCGGCCACTACCCGCAGCGTGCGGCGAGGCACCGTTGTCCCCTCCTGCTCCTTCGCTTCGTTTTCCTTCTGTTCCATCCTTTTACGGTTCTTTTGATAGAAAAACGGCCGCCTCACGCAATTTATTATTGCAGTTTTCGCGGGAAATACGTAAGTTTGCGTTACTTCCTGCCTTGCGCCGCTTCTCTCCGGCGCTATCTTTAAAATAAATTTCTATACACGCATGTCAAAGGATAAAATTCAGAAAACCAACGTCGCACGCCTCCTCGACAGGGCCCGTATCCCCTACGAACTGCTCACTTATGAGGTCGACGAAAACAATCTCGCCGCCACACATGTGGCCGAAATGCTTGGTGAGGATATCAAGCGGGTATTCAAAACCCTCGTACTCAAGGGGGAATATCCGGGACGTAACTCCGCCGCCTCCAATGCCGCCGGACATTTCGTCTGCGTGGTGCCGGGCGATGCCGAGGTCGATCTCAAAAAGGCCGCCCGCGCTGCCGGTGCCAAAAAGGCCGAACTGATCCCCATGAAGGAGCTGCTCCCCCTCACGGGCTACATCCGCGGTGGCTGCTGCCCCATCGGGATGAAAAAACCGTTCCCCACATTTTTCCATCTCACCGCCACCGATTTCCCGGAGATCTTTGTGAGCGCCGGAGTGCGCGGCATGCAGCTGAAAATCAAGCCTCAGGACATCATCTCCTACGTCGGCGCCCAACTCGCCGACCTCATCATCGCCGACGATCCCGACGCCCTCGAACCCGCCGATTAATCTTCCATCCCCTTAATACTCTTTCTTCCTTTTCCTCTCTCCCGAATCCTTTTGCTTCACAAATTTATGAAGTAGCAGCCGAAGGCCTTAGACATGCGCCGCGTAGCTGTTTTTAGTCGAAAAAACTTCTGCTCTTTCATCCCATTCCCCCCATCCAAGCCCTTATGAATACCTTCGGCTCTCATTTCCGCCTCACCTCTTTCGGCGAGTCACACGGCCCGGCCATGGGCGGCATCATCGACGGCTGCCCGCCGCGCCACGTCATAAGCCTCACCACCGTGCAGCGGTGGCTCGACCGCCGCGCTCCGGGGCGATCCTCTCTCACCTCAGCCCGGCGCGAACCCGACC
>CAJLLX010000013.1 GCA_905207535.1 uncultured Muribaculaceae bacterium
CCGCCGTGGCGCAGTATGTGTGGGCCTCGGTGCTCCGCCTCATCCCCGATCCGCGGCCTCTCACCATCGGCATCGTAGGCGTGGGTCATGTCGGCACCATCGTCGCCGAGTGGGCACGGCGCTTAGGGGTGAAAGTGCTCCTCTGCGACCCTCCCCGCGCACGCCGCGAGGGCGCTGAGGGGTTTGTGTCGCTCGACTGCATCGCCGCCAAGGCCGACATCATCACCTTCCACACCCCTCTCACCGTCGACGGCCCCGACCGCACGCGCCACATGGCCGACGACGCCTTTTTCGCCTCGCTCAAGCACCGGCCGATGGTGATCAATGCCGCCCGAGGGCCGGTGGTCGACAATCAGGCGCTCGTCCGCGCCATCCGCGATGGGCTCGTCAGCCACGCCGTCGTCGACTGCTGGGAGGGAGAGCCTTCCATCGACCCCACTCTGCTCTCTCTGGTCGACATCGCCACGCCTCACATCGCCGGATACTCCATCGAGGGGAAGCAGCGTGCCACGGCCGCCGTGGTCACGGCTCTCTGCCGCTATGCCGGAGCGCCGATTCCCGAGGGAGTACCCGTGCCCGCCGTCTCAGCCTCGGGAGAACTCACCGGCGAAGCTTTCGCCGAGCTAATCCTTGCCTCCTACGACCCGCTTGCCGACACCGCTGCGCTCCGCGCCGCTCCCGGCACATTCGAGTTGCTCCGCAATCACTATCCCCTCCGCCACGAAGTCTGACACCAACACACATTCTCCCTCTGCCTATGCTGGATTCGATAAAACTCGCTGTAGAGGACCTTTTGGGTCACGATACATTAGCTGCCGACAGCACCCTGCTGCTCGGCATCGCCATCGTCTCCATCCTCTCCTACTATCTCACCAAGGCGATACTCTGGAGCCTCGAGAAGGCGATACAGCGCAGCCCCACCCACTGGGACGACGACATCTTCAACCGCCGTTTCAACCGCGGCGTGTCGCAGCTCGCACCGGCGCTGATGGTGAGCTGGCTGCTGCCGCGCCTCTTCGGCGACAACGGCGACTCGGTGCACTGGCTCGACGTCGTCACCTCCTTCTACATCCTCTGGGCTGTAATCCATATCATCGTCATCTTCATCGACAACCTCTACAACGGCCTCTATCAGCGCGAGAACACCCGCCCGTACGCCATCAAGGGTGTCTTTCAGATGTTCAAACTCATCTTCTGGGGGATCGGGGTCATCGTGGGTCTGAGCATGCTCATCGGCAAGACCCCGCTCGCCATCCTCGGCGCCCTCGGCGCTTCGGCCGCGGTGCTCATGCTGGTGTTCAAGGACACCATCCTCGGGCTGGTGGCCTCGGTGCAGCTCACGGCCAACAAGATGGTGCATCGCGGCGACTGGATAGTATGCGACTCTCATCAGGCCAACGGCGTGGTGGAGGATATCTCGCTCACCACCGTCAAGGTGCGCAACTGGGACAACTCCGTCACCACCATCCCGCCCTACTCGCTCGTCTCCGAGTCGTTTCGCAATTATCAGTCGATGGTCACCTCCGGCGGCCGCCGCGTGATGCGCTCGGTGTATATCGACGCCAACACGGTGCGACGACTGAGCGCGGCTGAGTTTGCCGCGGCTGAGGCCGACGGGCTCGCTGCCGCCGGATCGGAGTCGATGGTCAACCTCGAGCTGCTCCGCATCTGCCTCGAGCGGGAGCTCGCCGCCGACCCCCGTGTCAATGCCGATTTCACCCTCATGGTGCGGCAGCTCGACCCCACGCCCTCCGGCCTGCCGCTCGAACTCTATTTCTTCACCCGCACCACGGCATGGGTGGAATACGAGCACATTCAGAGCGAAATTTTCGCGCGCCTCTACGCCGTGCTGCCCCGCTTCGGGCTCCGCGTGTTCCAAACCCCCGCAGGATCCGATATTTCCGCTCTGCGGCTCGAGAGCGAACCGTCAGACGCCTCTCAGCGTTAATAAAATATAAAAATAGCCGTCTCGGCCAGTCATATACACTGCGTATGTTCAAGGATATCAAGGCTATAAGGGGAAAATACTACATACAGCGCCTCATCGACGAAGGGGAGCACGAACAGCAGGATTTCAAGTTTCAGATTTCCGACGTGCACAAAATCGCCCATTCCGTCTCGGCTTTCGCCAACAATCGCGGCGGCCGGCTTCTCGTCGGGGTCAAGGACAACGGCACCATCGCCGGGCTCCGCAGCGAGGAGGACCTCTACCTGCTGCAGTCGGCTGCCGAGATCTATTGCCGCCCGGCGGTGACGCTGGAGATGACCACCTTTGCCTGCGAGGGTGGAGCCGTGGTGCTCCGCGCCGTCATCCCTCCGGCTCCCCGGCGCCCGGTGCAATGCCGCGAGGCCGACGGCACATGGCAGGCCTACTATCGTGTGGCCGACGAAAACATCCTCGCTCATCCCCTGATGGTGCGCGCCTGGCGGGCCGAGGCGCAGACCGCCTCCGCCTCGCTACTCTCTTTCACCGATACCGAGACCGCCCTGCTCCGCCATCTGGCCGACTCCGGCTCCGCCACCGTCGACGAGCTGGTGCGCGTGGCCCGCCTCTCCACCCCCACTGTCCACGACATCATAGTGCGCCTCCTGGCCATGCAACTCATAGACTTCGTGCACAGCCAGGCGGGGTTTAGGGTAGTGCTCAGGTCTTAGAGCTTAGAGGGCCGGGAGGGCACTGCTGCATACTCAAAGCTAAAGCTTTGAGAACTAAAAAGGCTTTACATGAGGAGGCGGGAGAGGGAGGCAGGGAGAGAGAAAGGGAAGGGGGCGGCGGATTTTTTTTGGTGTTTTTGCGATTTTTAGATTTTTTTGTCTATCTTTGTCGGCGGTTATCACATACTGACACACACAAAAAATCCTTTTTATTATCACATATTTATGAAATTTCTCAAGTACATTTTGGCCGGAGTCACCGCTGTGGCGCTGGCAGCTACATTTTCGGCCTGCGGAGGTGATGAAGACGATCCCGAAGATCCCGGCAATCCCGGTGGCGGCGAAGAGGTAGAAGATCCTTCAGTCAAACCCGACGATCCCGTCTCAGGCTGGGACACCCCGCTCCCCTCGGGTCCGGCGCTCTCCGATGCCGATGCAAAGAATTATCTCGAGCAGACCGCCAACCTCGTGGCCGACTGCTTCAAGCCCGAAGACCAGCGTCCGCTGGTGGATCTGGCCGATGCTTTCATCCGCGACTACGGCAACTACGAGTTTAATGAATATGACGACGAATATGACGACGACGAATACTCGCGCAAGACTTCCTCGCGCGGTGTGCGCTCGTTTTTCGAGGCTATCCGCCGCGCCATCGCGTCGGGCGACTACATGGCCCTCTCGCGCTCGGCTTTCAGCGTAGTGACCTTTGAAAACTTCACCGGCGTATACGTGCCCGACACGAGAAACGAGGTTTTCGTACGCGATAGCGACAGCGACAAGTTTGTCATCATCTTCTACAAGGATGGCACAAAGTGCGAGCTGCAGGTATCGCAGGAAGGCGCTACTTGGAGCCTCGACGTTTCCGACTTCTCCGACGGCGAGGTTTCTACCGTGAAGGTGCCCCGCAAGCTGCATTTCAACCTCACCGAGGGCTCCACATCGCGCATGCACGGCACTCTGGAGACCTTCTGGCGCGATGGTTCGAGCATGATTGTCAACGCCGACCTCACCGTGGCTAATATCCGCGGCGTGGCCAAGTTCTCGTCGAGCAATACCGATGCCAAGTTACAGGAGTGGCTCTATATCAGCGGCGACCTCATCCAGACCTCCACTGCTTCGGTCAAGGGATCGGGCCTCGTCACCCTGTCGGCTCTCAAGGGCCTGATGAAGGAGGAAGTGGAGACATGGTCCGACGGCTACAACACCTATTATGAGTCGTGGTACGAATGGGACGAGGACGCTGTAGCAAGAATGTTCCACTCGGGCAACTGCACCTGCAACCTCCTCAACCGTGTGCTTGCCACCGCCGAGGTGCCCACTTCCGCTTCCTTCGAGGATCTGGGAGAAGGCTATTACGATTCAGATGACTACGACGGCAACCGCAATGCTGCCCGCCAGGCTTGCCAGAACTGGTGCGACAAGGTGAACCGCGGTGTGATCACCGATCTCTGCCTCGGCTCTACCACTCCGTCGGCCTCGCTCACCTGGCAGCCCGCCTTCCATGAGCATGTCAGCGAATACTACACTTACTGGTACTTCGAGCCGGAGCCTGTGATCGCCTTCTCCGACGGCACCACTTACGGCATCGAGGAGTATGGCAAGACCAACTTCACCTCGTTCAAGACCCGTCTGTCGTCGCTTGTCAATGCCTACAAGGCAATGTTCAACGCAGTACATTGATCGACATACACACTTCAAATAACACCATCAGGGGCGCTATGGCGAGCGTTTTCGCCATAGCGTCCCTGACATGTATCTCTGCGGCCGATGCCGCGCCCTCGCCCGCCGACACTCTGCGGCTGGGGGAGGTGCAGGTCACGGCCACCCCTTCGGCTCTGCCGCGCATCTCATCGTCGGGAGCGCTCAATATCTCGCGGTCGGCCATCGACGCCGTCCCCAGAGCCTTCGGCGAGGCCGATCCGCTCCGCTTTCTTACCCTCATGCCGGGCGTCACCGCCGCCAGCGACTACTCCTCGGGGGTGTCAGTCGACGGCATGGACTATTCGCAAAACCTCTACCGCCTCAACGGCATCCCGGTGCATTTTCCCTACCATTTCGGCGGCACCATGTCGGTATTCTCGCCGGCGATGTATCGGCGCGTCACGATGTACCGCACGATCAAGCCGGCCTCGGAGAGCGGTGTTCTCGGGGGAGTGGTACATCTATTTACTCCTGAAAATCAAAGCGATACGACCCTGTCGGCCGAACTCCGTGCAGGGATCATCTCCTCCTCGGCTTTCGTCGCGCTCCCTATTGGCAAACGGCTGACAGTCAGCGCCTCGGCGCGCGCCAGCTACATCGACGCCCTCTATTCGTCGCTCCTCAGCAGCCGCCGCTCGCAGGCCGGATACAATCTCGCCGACGCCGACCTCTTAGCTCTCTGGCGCCTGGCAGCCTCACATAGCCTCCGGGCCACTTTCCACTACAATGGCGACCATGTGCGCTACTCCGACCGTGCTTATTCGCTCACCACGGCGCTCCGCTGGCACAATCTCCTCGGCGGGCTCTCCTGGATAGCCGATGCCGAACGATTTACGGCCGAGAACACGCTCTATGTCAGCTCTTTCCATAATACGCTCACCATGGATATGGGTGCGATAACCCTCTCGGCCCCAACGGCCATCGACGAATACGGTCTGCGGGGCACCTTCACCTTCACGGCGCTTCCGCCCCGCTGGGGTCTCACCGCCGGCTACGAGGCGCGCCTCTATAGCATTGTGCCTCAGTGGGTAAGCCTCTCAGGCATCGGTGCAGCCTCCCGTCGCCGACCGGCCACCCTTTCGGCCGAAATCTCACCCTCGGCCGAGGTTACTTTCCAACCCTCGCCCCGCTGGCGCCTTACGGCGGGGGTGCTCCTCTCCACCTATACCGCCGGGAGCTACACGCGGTTTCTCCCGTCGCCCTCCCTCTCGGCCATGTGGCGCATCCGCCCCGCCGCAGGCGACCTCTCCCTCACCCTGGCGCTCTCACACACTCATCAGTCGCTCCATCAGGTGGGATTTTCCGAAATGGGTATGTCGTCAAACTTCAAGATAGCCGCCTCGCGTCGTGTGCCGCCGCAGCAGTGCGACGCCGCCTCGCTCGCGGCATCTTTTGCACCGGCAGCTCTGCCGGGACTCTCAATTTCGGCCGACGTCTACTATAAGCGCATCCGCCGGCAGCCCGAATATTTGGGAGCGGTGCTCGATATCCTCTCATCGTCGTATCTGGCTGAAGATTACATATTTGACACGCGCGGCCACAATGTGGGCGGCTCCCTGTCGGCGCGCCTCGCGCTCCCGCATTTCTCCGCCATGGCCACCTACGGCTATTGCCACACCCGGCGGCGCATGCCGGGCGAACCACGGGCGTTCAGCTCGTCGCAGGAGCTCACCCACACCCTCACGGCTTTTGTCTCGTGGCACCCCGCACGCCGGTGGATCTTCTCCGCCACCTTCAATCTCGCCTCCGGACGCCCCTACACCCCCGTGCGTTCGCTATATATCATCGGCGAGACCCTCATGACGGAGTACGGGCCGCGCAACTCGGCGCGCCTCCCTATGTATCATCGGCTCGACCTCTCCGCCAGCTACACCTTCACCACCGGAGGGCGCCGGAGGCTCTCCCACGAGGTGAATGTGTCGCTCCTCAACGCCTATGGGCGCGAAAATGTGGAGATGCGCTCGTTCGACATCAATGCCGATACCGGCGACTACCGTCTGCGCGACATCAGTTCGCTCTACCGCTTCCTGCCGTCGCTAAGTTACACTCTGAAATTCTGATTATCACCCCGTTATGCCAATATTCCGCACCCTGATACATAGATTGCTCCTGCTCGCGCTGCCGATGCTCCTTGCGGCATGCTCGGACGACGCTCCGCTCGCTGAGGCCGGCGAGCGCCTTGTCATCGAGGGGCATATCGACAGCGGCGGCTACCCCGACGTGCTGCTCAATCTCACTGTGAGCCCCTCGGAGAGCGGAGGCGATTTTGCCGACGCCGTGGTGCGCTGGGGCAAGGTCTCCATCTCCGACGGAGAGAGCGAGGTGGTGCTCACCGGAGCGCCTTCCCACAGCTATTTCCCGCCATATCACTATTATACATCGGAAATGGCCGGCATCCCGGGCCGCACATACACCATCACCGCCACATATCGCGACCTCACGGCCACTTCCACCGTCACCATGCCTCAGGAGATCCCTGTCATAGAGCGGGTGGATGTCACCCCGGCCGACGGTTCCCACGATTTGTGCCATGTATCGCTCACTTTCCGCACCCCCGACGACGCTCCGGCCTATTATCACCTCTCGGCGCAGGTGAGCGACCTCGACAGTCGTGCTCTCCCCTGCATGCTCGGGGCCGTGGAGGCTCCGAGGCCCGGCGAATCGGTCACCGTGCCGGTGTATCGGGGCCGCTCGGCCATCGCAGAGGGGGATTACACCCCCGACTTCCCCCTCGGGGCAATCGTAAAGATCAACCTCGAGCGTGTGACCCGCGAAGTTTTCGATTTCTGGCGTGCTTTCGACAATGCCTCCCTCACCGGAGGCTCAATCTTCATCACATCTCCCGGCACTCTCCCTTCCAACATCGCCGGAGGGCTCGGCGTGTGGTCGGCGCAGGCCGTGGCCTCCACCATCATCTCGGTTTATCCCACCGATTTACAGCCCGTGAACCCTTCGCTGTAATCGCGGCGTATGTGGGATGCCTCTATGCCACGGCCGGATCAGAAGTCGGAGAAGAGCGTGGGCTTGATCACGATGCCTACTCTCAGCTGATTGTGATACTGCTTGTAGTCGAGGAGTCCCTCGCCGTAGCCGCTGTAAAGCTGAGCGAAAAGATACTGATTTGATTTGGTAGAGAAGCGGTAGGCACACTCCACGATGAAATTGTAATTGAAAATGCCGTCGGTGCGTTTGACCAGCGTTACCGACGACGACCATTTGCGGTTGGAGCTATACATGCTCCACCCCACCTGGAAGATGCCGCAATATTTCAGGATATCCTTGTTGTTGACGCCGTCGATGAAGGGTATCCAGAATTTGCCGTAGACCACAAAGTTGGGGTCCACCATTATGCTCCCGGCGAAAGTGAGCCTTTCCCACGATCGCGAGGCTTCGGCATCGCGCCCGTTGCTCTCATGCTCAAGCATCACGCTCACTTTGCCGATAAACCGGTCCTTGATGAAGAGCGGTTTTGTGAGGCCGATACCGGGGTTGAAATTGAGGTCGGTCATCGGCATGGAGTTCTGCAGCACGTTCCAGAACACCTTCTGCGAGTAGAATAGATAGAGATAAGTGCCCCAGGGCAAAGTGCTCTTGGTGAGCTTCTGAGCTATGGAGATCTGAAATTTCACATTGGTGTTCTCGCTGGTGGGGCGGTGCGATATGGAAGGACCGAAAATGAAATAGTTGTCTTTGTAGAGGCCGAAATAGTAGTGGGTATCGGCAAATGCTCGGCGGAGCGAGTCGGTGTTGACCGTCTCGTTGCCAAGCGATACAATCTGGCCGCGCGCATCGCCTACTGTACAGATACACAGCAGTATAACCGTCAGTATTCCTATAAACCTCTCCCTCATATGATATGTTTCTTCGTCTGAATAGTTGATTTTGAAGCTGCAAAGTTAAGCAATAATTCCGCGCGAAATTGCCTCATTTGTACTTAAAACTATCTAAAAACAGAACAGACGGCCCCGCTCTTTTGTTTGTGTAAAGAGCAATTGCCCTGTTTTTCCCCTTTTGCAGGGCACGATACTCACTTTTCGTTACCTCGCACAGGCCGGCGAAAGCGCCGCGATACTATATTTTAGGTATTTTTATCTGTAAACGTTCTTGGTTTACAAATCTTTATATAACTTTGCAACGAAATAAGAAAAACGCGTTATTTATGAGAAAACTTTTCCTCACTTTGTTTGCAACAGCTGCTGTTGCATCGTTTGCCGCCGAGTCAGCGGTCGGCTTCCAGTGGTATAAAACAATAGGGATAGATGCTGAGAAGAAGCAGAGCAACGTCGACGCCGTGGCCGACGGTCCCGACGACGGCTCGTATGTAGGCGTCTCTTTCGGACAGGCGACCACCGCCACCTGGGGCACTACTTCGGTGATCCCCGAGGGTGAGACCATCACCACAGCCTATCAGCGCTCATGGACCGTAGGCCTGATCGACAACTCCACCGGCGATTTCCGTTGGTTCGTAACCTCCACCGACGCCAATATATCCAACGGCAGCCTCAAGGTGGCCGCTACCTCCGACGGCGGCGTAGTGATGACAGCCAACGCCACTTTCAACAGCGGTAAAGGCGCCGGAGCTCCCACGCTCATGAATTTCACCGACACCAAGGGCACCAAGCACACCCTCACTCTCGCCGATACTCCCGCCGACATGAGCCCCTATGCCGGCGTGGTAGTGAAATTCGACAAGGAAGGTGCCTGCGAGTGGACCCGCGTCGTCGGCGCTGACGGCTACGAATCGGCCGGCGCTTTCGATAACAGCGTGGTCAATTTCAGCGCACTTGCCACCGATGCCTCCGGCAATATCTACGTGGGCGGCGTCTACAAGACAGCGCTCCTCCTGGGCAATGATCTCGAGAGCCGTTTCGCAGTGAATCTCGGCGTGAAAAAGGGCGATAAGACCACCAACAACGGCGATGCCTTCATCCTTCGCCTCAACGACAAGGGCGAGCCCACCGGCCTTCTGACCTCCACCTCCGCCGTGCCCTACGCCTCGAAGGAGTCGCTCGCGGCCATCACCGTGGAGGGCAACAACCTCTATGTGGCTATGATAGTCAACGCTGCCGACGACCTGAAATACAACCTCTTCAATGTAGAGACCGAAATCTCCGCCGATGCCAACGCCAATGTGGTTTACGGCAAGGTGGACCTCTCCACTTTCACCTGCACCAAGGCCGGAGCCCTTCAGGCTGCCGCCACCGATGCCCAGCCCTCGCACAACGCTCAGGTAAAGAACATCCAGGTAGCCGGCGACCGCCTCTTCATCGTCGGATGCCAGACCGGTGCCCTCACTCAGGATGGCGCCACATTGATTGCATCCTCCGCCAAGTTGCTTGAGGATATGGCAGTATCCGTCGACCTCTCCACTTTCAAGGCCTCTACCGTCTACAAATCGGGCGAAGCCTCGATCGGCAACACCTACCTTGTGATCCGCGACACCGAGGCCGCCAAGGTCTACACCATCGCATATCAGTTTAACGGCTCGTTCGCCTACCGCTACGAATATGCCGAGGACGGCACCCTCAACGACAAAGTGGTGCTTGGCGTAGGCACTACCAATTTCAGCGTGCCCACCTTCAACAACACCACCAAGCGCCTGCTGCTGCCGGTCTATACCAAGGGTCTGACCTCTTTCCCCGTCAGCGATGCCACTCCTGCCGGAGCACCTGATGCAACCGACAAATATGCCGGATTCCGCGGTGTACTCGTGTCCTACGACATGCCCGGCCTGACCCAGGCCGGTATCGCAGCCCCCGCTGCCGACGCCGCTGAGGCCGACGCTTCCGTAGAGTACTTCAATCTGCAGGGTATGCGCGTGGCCAATCCTCAGGCCGGCACACTCGTGATCCGCCGTCAGGGCGACAAGGTCAGCAAGCTGATCGTCCGCTGACCGGCCGGAGGGTCCGCGATCCTTACCCGGCACCCGGGTCTTTGACCCCCACAACCGGGTCTGAGGCCCTTATCCACCGTCTTTGATCATAACTACATAAGATTGATTTTAATTACGCAAGCCTGAATAAGCCCCGCCGCGACGACGGGGCTTTTTCTTTTTCTTTGCCTTTGCCGTTTTGCCACTTTCTGCGCTTTAGGTGCGGCAATCTCGCGACTATTTCGTATCTTTGTACGCTAAAACAGTGCAGTAAGCTTTCATATGGGGCAATAATACCGCCCCGCTTACGTTATTTTAGCGGAAAGCCGTGCCGAATTGACGCCGCGGCCACATCTTTGATACCAATCGTATGAATCTGAAATCCATAATTCTGGCCTCCGCTGCAGCCCTCTTGCTTGCATCGTGCAACACATCCAAGACCACGCTGCCATATTTCACCGATATCACCACAATAGAGGAGGGCACCATGCCCAAAGGCGACTATATGCCTACTATAAAGCCCGACGACGAGCTCTTCATCTCCGTGACATCGCGCAATCCCGCGGCTACGGCCCACTACAATGTGCCCCTGGCCAACCCTGCAACCAGTTCGGAGCTCACCATCTCCTCGCAGCCCCGTCAGCAGACATATATCGTTGACAGCAAGGGCAATATCAACTTTCCCGAGCTCGGCACCATACATGTGGCCGGCCTTACCGTGGAGCAGCTCCGCGACAAGCTCACTGCCGAGATAAGCAAAGATGTGGAGGATCCCCTGGTGAAGGTGGAGATGACCAATTTCACCGTCGTTGTGGCCGGTGAGGTCAACTCGCCCAGTACCATCAAAGTGACCCGCAACCGTTTCAGCATCCTCGATGCCCTCTCGGCTGCCGGCGACCTCACCCCCTACGGCGAGCGAGCCAATGTGCTGCTGGTGCGCGAGGAGGGGGGCGAGCGCAAGTTCGTGCATCTCAACCTCAACTCCTCCGATCTGCTCTCCTCTCCCTACTTCTACATGCAGCAGAACGACTACGTGTACGTAGAGCCCAACAAGATCCGTCAGGCCAACTCGCGATACAATCAGGACAACTCCTACAAGCTCTCCATGACCTCTACCATCGTCAGCGCCGCCTCGGTGATCGCATCGCTCGTCATAGCGCTCACAGTCAAGTGATTGACGCGCCGGCACGATAATACCACATTTCACTTGTCTACACCACATCCCCGTAATGGAAAACAATAAAAATTCCGATTTTATTGATATCAAAGGCACCCTCGCGCAGTATCTGAGCAAGTGGTACCTTTTCGTGATTTCTGTTGCCGTCTGCGGCATCCTCGCTGTGCTCTTCGTGAAAATGAGGCAGCCCACCTACGGTGTCCGCGCCAATGTGCTCATTCAGGTCGACGACACCAATCCCCTGACCGGTATGGGCGCCATCGGCGACCTCATCGGCTCGAAGGGCATCGTCGACGACGAGGTCTTCGTCATCTCCTCCCACTCTCTGCTGCGCGATGTGGTCAAGGAGCTGGGTATCAATCAGATGAACTATGTGAAGCGAGGCCTTCTCAAGCGCATCAACGCCTATCCTGAGAATCCCGTCAATGTGGTGACCCCCGCCGGGCTGGTCGACACCCTCTCGGTAGGCATCAGCTTTAAGGTGCGCGTCAACGACAAGGGCCTCGTATCGGTCAAAGCCAAGGCCAAGCGCGAGACCATCGCCGAGGTCAAGGACCAGAAATTTCCCGTCACCCTCCACACCATCTACGGCGACTTCACCCTGCAGCCTACCGAGTATTTCGTAGCCGGCGAGCCCCTCAACGACAATATCACCTTCGCCGGATATCATGCTGTGGCCGAGGACCTTGCTCTTGATGTCAAGGCCTCCATCGCCAGCAAGAAGAGCAACGCCATAGAGCTTGCCATCGACACCAAAAACGCCACCCTCGGCGAGAATATCCTCAACGAGATCATCACCCTCTACAATCAGCGCGGCGTACACGAGAAGCGCCTTCAGGGCGAGCAGACGAGCGAATTCATCAAGGATCGTCTGGCTCTGATTCGCACCGACCTCGACAATGCCGAGCTGGCCATAGAGCGATACAAGCGCGACAACAATATGACCAACCTCGCCCTCGACATCGAATACAATGCCGAGAAGAAGGGCGAGCTGGAGAAAGATCTTCTCTCAGCCGAGACCAACGCCGAGATGATACGCATCACCCGCGACTTCCTCAAGAATCCCGACAACGCTTACTCGCTCATACCTAACACTATCTCCGCACTTCAGGATCCCATCAACTCCTACAATACGCTGGTACTCCAGTATATGGAACTGACTCAGAGCGCACGACCCAACAACTCGATGCTCCGCCAGCTCACCGAGCAGATCGACGCCCTGCGCGCCAACATCATGGAGTCGGCCGACCGTGCGCAGGTCAACGCCGACCTCTCCGTGCGCGAAATCCGCGCCAATGTCGACCAGACCAACTCGCGCCTGGGTAGCATCCCCGAGCAGGAGCGCGCCTACTACCTGCTGCTGCGTGAGAAGAAGGTGCGTGAGAATCTCTACACCTTCCTGCTGCAGCGCAGCGAGGAAACCTCCATTTTCCTGGCCAACGCTCTGCCCAAGGGCTCTATCGTCGACGAGGCTTACACCCTCAACAAGCCCCTGGGACTCTCCAACATGATGATCCTGGCACTGGCCGTGTTCTTCGGCCTCTGCATACCGCCGGTATACCTCTTTGTGCGCCATCTGCTCCGCAGCCGCTTCGATTCGCGCGAAGATGTGGAGCGCGTGGTGGAGGCTCCCATCCTCGGCGAGATGTGCACTGTCAATCCCGACGACTGCAAGGGTCCCCTCTGCGTGGGCAACGGCATGAGCTCCTCAGCCTCGGAGCTCTTCCGCCTCATCCGCACCAATCTGCAGTTTATGCTCAACGGCTCGCGCGACAAGGTGGTGCTGATGACCTCCGCACGCTCGGGCGAGGGCAAGTCGTTCATCTCCATCAATCTGGCCGCCTCGCTGGCTCTGCTGCAGAAAAAGAAGGTGCTGCTGGTGGGTATGGACATCCGCAAGCCTCAGCTGGCCAACTATCTGGGCATCGCTCCCACTCCGGGCCTCACCGAGTATCTCTCCACCGAGGGGATGCCTATCGAGTCGATCATCCGCCACGATGTGGTGATGAAAAATATGGATGTCATCGTCGCAGGCCCTGTGCCCCCCAACCCCGCCGAGCTGCTCGCTTCGGAGCATGTCGACGAGCTCTTCGCACGCCTCCGCGAGATGTACGACTACATCATCATCGACTCTGCACCCGTGGGAATGGTGTCCGACACCTTCTCGCTCAATCGTCTTGCCGACGCTTCGATCTTCGTGACACGCGTCAACCACTCGCTCATCTCCGACCTCGAGTATATCAACAAGATCTACGAGGAGAAGCGCCTCAACAAGCTCTCGGTGGTGATCAACGGCACCAAGTCGAAGCAGGGCTACGGCTACGGGTACAAGTAATCAGGCTACGGCTGCAAGTAATCCACCTTTTTGCTACAAATGGCCATCGCCGCATCCCTACATAGTAACGCATCAAAAGGCGCTGCTTCCGCTCCTGTCAAGGAGCAGAAGCAGCTGCTACGCTTTTCTCCGTCGGAGTGGGCGTGGCCTCTGGCGTTCTTGCTCTCGCTGGCCATGGTGGGGCTGCGGTTTCCTCTGGGCTACCTTCTGGTGCCGGCCATCCTTCTGGTGCGCTTCCGCCTCGACAGGTATGATTTCCTGATCATGCTCACCCTCGCTCTGGGCGGATACGGCAGCGCTACGGCCGATTCCTGGGGCATCCACACTCAGTATTTCGTGATCCTTGCGGGGGGCGTCGGCTACGTTGTGCTCAAAAAGAACAAGATGCTCGACAAGAGCATGATAGCCTGGGGGCTATACGCTCTGGCGCTGATCTTTTTCGCCAGTCTGAGCGAACTTTCCTTCCGCCTGCAGTTTCCCAAGATATGCCGTTATCTCTCGGTGATCTATTTCGTCATCCCGCTTCTGGTCTTTTCGGGCAAGGAGTTTGATATCCGGCAATTCTGGCGCAAGGTGATGCCTTATGTCTTCATAATGTGCATCTTCTACATCATCGACGCAGCCATCTTCTCGGGAAATGTGCTCGTGCCGACCACCCACATTTTCAACGACGCTAAGTCTTATTTCTACGACCTCTACTGGAATCCCCTTTCCGGACGCATCTTCCGAAAATATCCCCCCGGCCTGTATATCATGGTGCTGGCCCTGCTTCCTGCCGCGCGCTACTATCGCCTCAGGGTGTGGCAGTGGATTGTCATCGCCGGCGGCATGCTGGTGACCTACACCTTCACATTCATCTCGGGCATGATTGTGGGATACATCATCTGCCAGAACAACAAGAAGCTCATCCTCCGCTATGCCACTATCGGTGTCGTCATCCTCGGAGTGCTATATGCCGTAGATTCTAAGCTGCCTACCATGTCGATGTACGATACCACCACCTACGCCAAGCCGCAGACCACGCTCCGCATCAAGTCGTCGATCGACCAGATTATCGACATGTTCAAGGCTAAGGACGAGGAAGACTGGGTGGTGCTCGGCACCGGCCGCTTCGGACAGGCCATCCCCAAGATAGCGCTGCTCTACGAGGAAGACCGCGAGTGGATAGGATTCGGATTTCTCGATGTGGTGGAGAATGCTCCGGCCAAGTACGTCATCTACAACGATCTCTATTTCGAGCAATACTCCGAGGAAAACTGGGAGGTGGCCAACGACATCGAGATTATGGCTCTGGAGGTATTCTGTACCATCGGATTCGTCGGACTCCTCTTGCATGTGCTCTATTTCGTGTACATGTGGTTCACGGTGCGACGATGCCGCAATGTGGGTTATTTCCTTTCGGTGCTGTTCATGTTCCTGTGGCTCGGTATGACCGGATTCGAGGGCCTCACGCGTGTGATGAGCCTCTATTTCGTGGGTCTCTCCTACGGCATAGTGCTGCTGACCAACCGTCCGTGGCAGCTCAAGCGCGAGCATGAGCGCGAGAGAAAAGAGTGTGAAGCGAAGCAGCTCGCCGAGGCTTCCGATGCCGCGGAGGCGGAAAGGAGTGAGGCGTGAACGCCGCCGACTCATCAGCCGACAACCGCCGCATTGCCCGCAATGCGGTGTATCTCTACGGCCGCATGCTCCTCACCGTGGGGGTGTCGCTCTACACCACCCGCGTGGTGCTCGATTTGCTGGGAGTAGACAATTATGCCCTTTATCAGCTTGTAGGCGGCATCGTGGCCATCTTGGGCTTCATCAACGGCACCATGGCGCTGGCCACTCAGCGATTCATGAACTATGAGATGGGCGCCGGCGACCGCGCCAGGCTGCAGCGCACCTTCTCCACCGCCATGATCATACATCTGTGCATCGCCGGCATCGTCGTCGTGGGTGCGGAGACCGTAGGGCTCTGGTATGTCAACCACCGTCTGGTGATACCGCCCGAGCGGATGTTTGCCGCCAATGTCACTTATCAGCTTTCGCTCCTGGCCGCCGTGGCGGGCATAGTGCAGATACCCTATGTGGCTGCCGTCATGGCCAACGAGAAGATGGGGTTTTATGCCCTGGCTCAGATACTCAATGTGTTGCTCAAGCTCGGTGTGGCTCTGGCGCTGATACTGGTCGGCACGCTCGACACCCTCATAATCTATGCCGTGCTCATGCTGCTCGCCGCAGTGATAGTGCTGATGATCTACGCCGGCTACTGTCGGCGGCGCTTTCCCGAGTGCCGTTTTTCCCTGCGGCCCGACCACGAGATTTTCTCCGCCATGCTCCGCTTTTCGGGGTGGGATCTCTACGGCAACCTCTCCTACACCGCCCGTATGCAGGGTACGATAGTGATTCTCAATAAGTTTGGCGGTCTGGCGCTCAATGCCGCCGGAAATCTCTGCCTCACTGTCTGCGGCACCATCACCAATTTTGCCGGCTCGGTGGTATCGGCCTTCCGGCCGCAGATCATCGGGCAATATGCCAAAAAAGACTTCCCGCGCATGCTCACCCTCATCAATGCATGCGCCCGCTATTCGTTTCTCCTCCTGGGACTCCTTGTGGTGCCCATAGGACTCGAAATCGACTCCCTTCTCGCCCTCTGGCTCCCGGAGGTACCGGCTTATACCGCCGATTTCTGCCGCTTAGGGCTCATCGCCGCCTGCGGCGAGCTGCTCATCATCGTGGCCTGTATCGGCATCCACGCCACAGGCCGTGTGCGCGTGTTCAGCTTCATCTCCGGCACGCTCTATCTGCTCGAACTGCCGGTGATGTATGGGTTGCTGCGATTCACAGGGATGCCTTCGGTGGTGTACGTGGTCCATTGCAGCTTCGTGGCGCTCATACTGCTCACCGACACCGTCATCCTCCACCGGCTGGTGCCGCAATTCTCCATAGGCTCGTTCTGGATGCACGGAGTGCTGGTGCCGCTGCTCGTGGTAGCCGCCACAGCCGCCCTCACATGGGCCGTGCAGCTGCTCAGCGCTCCCTCGTTTGTGCGCATCGTGTGCACCGCTCTGGTCAGCACGGCTCTGCTGATGTCGCTCACCTTCACCTTCGCCATCACCCCCGACATGCGGCGCACCGTAGTCGGTCGGGTCCGCTCGCGGCTCCATATCTAAATCTAATTGATAATTTATAATTTATAATTAGCTCCATGGCACTACCCTCCAAGCGCAAGATTCTGTTTCTCTACAGCCAGGGCGGTGAGATCATCACCGGCGGGCAGAAATACGAAGACCGGCTCTATCGCGAGCTGCAGACCGCCGAGGGTCTGCAGGTGGAGCGCCGCTGGCTCAACAACATCAGCGGCAAAATCAGCAAATACACCTCGCCGCTGCGCAATCTGCGCCTGCTGCGCTCTCTCCGCGACTACGATCTTATCTTTTTCAACAGCGTCGACGGTCTCCCCTTCATCCCCCTGGCGTGGTGTCTGCGCTTCCTCTGCCGGCAGCACACCTCGGTGATCCATCATCACTTTCTCTACCGCGAGAAGACAGGCGTCCGGCGCCTGTGGTACAAACTCCTTGAGAAAGGATTCATGCGCGTCAGCACCACCATCGCCGTCCCCAGCCCCTATATCAACGATCTCTGCCGCCAGATGTTCCCGCGCCATCCGCTCCGCTACTGGCAGATCCCCTTCGAGGGCACAGCGCCCCTCGCGCCCGCTCCCGTGCCCGGCAATCTGCTCTACATCGGCACTATCGAGCCCCGCAAAGGCCTCATGTATCTGCTCGACGCCATGACCATGCTGCGCGACAGGGGAGTGGACGTGCGGCTCACCGTCGTAGGCAAGACCGTCAACCCCTCCTATCGCGCCCTTCTCGACGAGAAGATCGCCGCGCAGGGCCTCTCGGTGCGTTTCACCGGCTACATCTCCCTCGAAGAGAAAGAGCGCATCATGTCGGAGACCGACGTCTTCACCTTCCCCTCGCTCATGGAGGGTTACGGCATGGTGCTCTGTGAATCGATGGTGCGCAGCATCCCCTGCGTCACCTTCGACAACTCCGCCATGCCCTACACCGTGCATCACATGGAAAACGGCCTCCTCTGCCCCGACCGCGACACCGCCGCCCTGGCCGCCGCCATAGAGCGCATAGTCACCGACCGTCCCCTCCGCTCGCGCCTCGCCGCCGGAGCCCTCGCCACCTCCGCCACCTTCATGACCCCCTCCCGTTTCCGCGCCCTCGTCCTCTCCGAGGTCCCCGCGCTGTGACCGGTGCTCCCGGATATTCCGGATTTAATCACTGATTTAATCCGATTTAATCACTCGTCAGCCGTTATTTTTAACAGTTGCTTTTGCTTGCTGTATGCCTGAAATATGTATCTTTGCGCGGAATAGGCATTTTTTGGATCACACACTATAAACCCCATTATAAATCACATTATAATCCATTTTTATGAAATTTCTACAGAAGAGCGCAATGTGGCTGTTCACAGCCGCTATTGCCGTAATGGGCGGTCTCACATCATGCTCCAGCGATGATTCAGAACCGCAAAATGTCTCCCGCCTCGAACAGACCGTCAGCGGTATGCAGGGGATGGTAAGCCTCGACCCCTCCACCCTTGGAGACTGGGACGAAGGTTATGTCTGCGCCGACGGTTATGTGCTCGCCAAAGGCCTCACCTCCGAGGCTGAAATGCACAAAGCCATGAGCCGTGCCGGCGAGGATGTCGAAGACACTCCCTGTATCAGCTACATGCCCGCCGACGGCTCGCTCGTAGTGCATGTATTCTTCGCCGAGGACGGCCTTCCCTCGCAGATCGTGGCCGGCGGCGCTACGCTGATGTTCAACTTCCTCAGCGACACAGTGCTTGAGCTGGTGCTCTCCACCGACACCGACTATTCCTATCAGACCACCGTCACCTACGACCGTGAGGCCCTTCTGCAGGCTATCAGCAACCGCGACTTCACCTTCTTCTTCCAGACCCGCCTTGCCGCCATCGTCGAGCTCCTCCGCAATGCGGCTATCCCCGAGCAGTTCGCATCGATTGTAAGCTCCTTCAGCAGCATCTGCGACCGCGTCCTGGCCGAAGATCCCGAGGCTACACTCGAAGACCTCGTCAACAGCGGACTCGTAGACGAATCGGGCAAAGCCACCTTCGTCGACAATGTCACCGAGAGCTTCAAAGACGTTGTAGTCACCGTACACTATGCCATCGCCCTCTGGACCGGTAAAGCCTCCTTCAAGGTCGGCGGTACATCATGCACACTCTCGGGCACCATACACTGCGCTTCGGAGGACTTCAACACCTACGGCACCTACGGCATCGTCTGCGACACCGACCCCGCCAAGCTCTTCACCGAAAATGCCGAATACTCCGGCACCGGCTATCAGGAAGGTATCTCCACCCACTTCGATGTCGATTTCCGTGGCCTCAAAGCCAACACCACCTACTACTATCGCGCTTACTACGCCTTCAACACCTCCGACCACGGTTCGCTCTCCTTCAAATACGGCGATCCCGATGCCGAGATAGCCTACGATAGCGTGATCAAGGAGTTTACTACCGGCGACAACATCCTCACCGTCGACGTAGTGATGTGCATCGACGTCACAGGCAGTATGTCGGGCATCATCAACACCGTCAAAGACAACGCCATGAGCTTCTACGACGCCTTCAATCAGAAGTGCGTGGACAACGGCATCGAGCTTTCCGGCCTCAACAACACCGTCATCGCCTTCCAGGACAAGAATGTCGACGGCGACCGCTGGTGGATGCAGAGCGAAAAGTATCAGCTCCCCGAGCAGCGCGACCTCTTCGATGCATTCGTTAGCGATCTCTACGCCGATGGCGGCGGCGACGCCCCCGAGAGTGGCCTTGAAGCTCTCGACGGCGCCTTCGACCTCCTCACTGATGCCATCGACGACGGATACCACCGTCAGGTAGTGATCCTCTGGACCGATGCTCCCTTCCTCAAGACATCGGATTACACCGACCTCAACGTAGAAGACCTCGAGAAGAAGTGGAACACCCTCTCCAGCGGACGCCGCCTCATCCTCTTTGCTCCCTCCTATGAGTACGGCGGCAACGGTGGCAACTGGGCCGAACTCGACGGCTGGAAAAACCTCATCCACTCCACCGAGATCCAGAGCAGCTTCTACGACTTCGACTACGTCCTCGACAACATCATCGGCGAGCTCATCGGCCGTGGCAGCTCCGCCGCTCCTGCCCGCGCTTCCCGCCCCGGCACCCCCATCGTAGTCCGTCCCAACTAACCTGCCTTGCCTTAATCCCCGTATAAAACAGGGGAAACGTCACACTGTAGGGCTGCGGCTTGCTGTGACCGGCCCGGATGGCTGCCAACATATTGATTATTAACACATCCGTTGGTATCGTTTTTGATGGTAGTCAGCCTCATCCGGTCGCACCGAGGCGCGGCCCTACCGGTTGATGCCATCCTCCCGCTAATTTCCGCCCTCCCCCCCCTGAAATTTTTGTAAAATAAAGTGGGGCAAGAGTTTGCGGGAATGGGGGGAAATGCGTAACTTTGTGGGCATTTTTGGCCATACAGGCTTTGGTAAAAGCGGCCTCAGGGCCCGCCTGATGGTATAACCTATTTAATTTCATACATTTAAATGTACGCAATTGTAGAAATCCAGGGACAGCAGTTCAAGGCTGAGGCCGGCAAGTTCCTGTATGTACACTATCTCGGCGACGAGAAAAAAGAGGGCGAAGAGGTATCTTTCGACCGCGTCCTGCTCGTAGACGCCGACGGTGCCGTGAAGGTAGGCGCACCCACCGTAGAGGGTGCCAAAGTAGTTTGCGAGGTAAAACGTCCCCTCGTGAAAGGTGACAAAGTGATCGTGTTCAAGAAAAAGCGTCGTAACGACTATCGTCGCAAGAACGGACACCGCCAGATGTTCACCCAGGTAGTGATTAAAGACGTGATAGCTTAACCCCAAAATCCGCTTAGAAGAAATGGCACATAAAAAAGGTGTTGGTAGTTCGAAGAACGGCCGTGAGTCGGAAAGCAAACGACTCGGAGTGAAGATTTTTGGCGGTCAGCTCGCCAAAGCAGGCAACATCATCAAGCGTCAGCGTGGCACAGTGCATCATCCCGGCCTGAATGTAGGCATGGGCAAGGATCACACCATCTACGCTCTTGTTGACGGCACTGTAGTGTTCACCAAGGGTAAGGAGGGACGCACATTCATCAACGTGCAGCCCACCCCCGAAGCGTAACTGCTGCTGTAGCCGGCGCGAGCGCAGCCAAGGGGCGCGCCACCTGCGGGTGAGTGTGCATCGCTGCGTCTCCGCTCTTGCAGAAAAATAAAAAATCAGCGTCATGCCTTGTGCACCGACGCTGATTTTTTACTTTAAGCGGCAGCCGACGCCTTGGACGGTGGCCGCAATCCCCTCGCACGAGGGAGGGCAGATTTGGTTGAATGTATGTAAGATGCCATCTGCCGGGGAGCCGTGCGGCGTCGCTTCCAACGTCGGGCCTGTCGCCTGAGCCGGGTAGCGTCTGCGGATCGCGATTTCCGCGTTTGCTCAGGTTGCGGCAAGAGGGGGATTTCAATCCCTCGCGGATTTCCGGTCGGCATATCTCTTTGATAGCAACAACAGCACCGGGCGCCGTTTGGTTCATCCGCCGGCCGTCTGTCCCTCCGCAGCACACGCGCATAGGGCTGCCCTGTATTTGTTAAAAATTTATAAATCACGCCGCTGCCGGCGCTTTGTCGCGGCTTTTATCCCGCTCAAATCGCTTTTCATTCTTAACTTTACAAACGGAAAAATAAATACCCATCATAAACCGACATAACCGATCGTCACATGAAACATTTCACACTGGCACTCGCCGCTGTCGCTTCCTTGGCCATGACCGCTCCCGCCGTCTATGCCGCCGACGCGCCCGAATGTGCCGCCGATGCCACCACCGTGGCTCTCCCCGACTACACACGCACTCTCCGTCCCCCCAAGGCCGACCGTCTGTTCCACTCCAAGGCCGTGGAGAAGCATATCAAGACCATCAAGAGCCAGCTCACCAATGCCAAACTGGCGTGGATGTTCGAGAACTGCTTCCCCAACACCATCGACACCACGGTGCACTACCGCAAGGGTGCCGACGGCAAAAACGATACCTTCGTCTACACCGGCGACATCCACGCCATGTGGCTGCGCGACTCCGGAGCGCAGGTCTACCCCTATGTGCAGCTCGCCAACGAGGATAAGGAGCTTAAGGACATGCTCGAGGGTGTGATCCGCCGCCAGTTTAAGTGCATCATCATCGATCCCTACGCCAACGCCTTCAACGACGGCCCCACCGGCGGAGAGTGGATGACCGACCTCACCGACATGAAGCCCGAGCTCCACGAGCGCAAATGGGAGATCGACTCGCTCTGCTATCCCATCCGCCTGGCCTACGAATACTGGAAAGTGACCGGCGACGACTCTATTTTCGACGCCGAATGGCTTCAGGCCATGGAGCGCGTCTATGCCACCTTCATCGAGCAGCAGCGCAAGGAGGGCCGTGGCCCCTACCACTTCCAGCGCAAGACCGAGCGCGCCCTCGACACCCTCAACAACGACGGCTGGGGCGCTCCCGTCAAGCCCTGCGGCCTGATCGTCTCCTCCTTCCGTCCCTCCGACGACGCCACCACCCTACAGTATCTCGTGCCCTCCAACTTCTTTGCCGTAGCTTCGCTGCGCAAGGCCGCCGAGATCCTCTCCACCGTCAATAAGAACGAGGAGTTTGCAGCCCGCTGCAACGCCCTGGCCGACGAGGTGGACGGTGCCCTTAAGAAATATGCCGTGTACAATCATCCCGAGTTCGGCCCCATGTACGCCTTTGAGGTCGACGGATTCGGCAACCACCTGCTGATGGACGATGCCAATGTGCCCTCGCTGCTGGCTATGCCTTATCTCGACGGCATGGATCCCAACGATCCCATCTATCAGAATACCCGCCGCTTCATCTGGAGCGAAAACAACCCCTATTTCTTCCGCGGCAAGGCCGGCGAAGGTATCGGTGGCCCCCACATCGGCTACGACATGGCATGGCCCATGAGCATCATGATGCGTGCCTTCACCTCTACCAACGACAATGAGATCCGCGAGTGCCTCGAGATGCTCCTCGCCACCGATGCCGGCAAGGGCTTCATCCACGAGTCATTCGACGTCAACGATCCCACCCACTACACCCGCGACTGGTTTGCCTGGCAGAACACCCTCTTCGGCGAGCTCATCACCAAGCTCTACAAAGAAGGCAAGCTCGACCTGCTCAACTCCGTCAAGGGCTAACGCCCTCCGGCCGCGTATACGCAACAATAAATACCCGACTGCGGCATGCAGCACACCCGATGATGGCCGTGCTGCGTGCCGCAGTCGTTTTTTCTTGTTAGCCCCGTATGGTCAGAGATTTTTAGTAAGGTTGTGTTATTACGCAGCTCATACGCGGCGCTATGTAGCCTGAGTGTCTACAAAATATTAAACAGACGGCTACATCTTGTTTACCTTATGGCTACAGCTTGTTAAAAAGAGTTAACAAAATGCATTTTCTTGCCCGAAAAGTATGTTGCATAACATAAAAGCTATAACTTTGCATCAGTTTTTCATGGTATTAGATTTAAGGTAAGAAGATTATTCGTCGTGATGACGAGTAATTTTTTTTTGTGCCTATCCCTGATTTCGGCTTGAGTCTCATTTCTTGAAAAACGATTCCGGTGCGTGCGTCGGGAGCCGGGGATGGATGAGCTCTGCGGCGCCGATGCCGGGGGCACAGGTATCAGGAGTGGGATGGTGTGTATTTGTTGCCGATGAAATCGTGGGGCTTATAGGAGATTACTTTGGCGGGGACGCCGGCAACTGTCGCTCCTTCAGGGACATCTTTGGTGACTACCGCACCGGCGCCTATAGTGGCATTGTTGCCGATATGCACGCCTTCAACGATGCATACGCCGGGGCCAATCCACACGTTGTCGCCAATCGTGGCCGCTGTCCTTTTGTTTGATCCGATGTTGAGGAATTGGCTCAGATTCACATTGTTGCCTATAACGGTGTGAACGTTTATGACCATACATATCCCATGTCCGAGATACAGGCCATAGCCGATCTTGCACTGGCGCGGTATCTGCATCGAATACTTCACAGTCATCCTTTTATGCATCAGTATGGCAAGAGGCCACACCCAGTTTTTTTTATGGGCCAGACGCAGCCAAAAGCAGTAGTTAAAACCGTGTTCGCGTCCGGATAAAAGATATAATATTATCTTGTAAAACGGCTGATCGCCCTTGCCGGTGTAGCGGTGATAGTCTGATCGTATTTTTGCTATTATTTCTTTCATTGAGCAAATTCGGGATAAGTGTGATACGTGTTATGGGTCGATATTCATCGTCGTTGAGCTATGCAAAGGTAGATAAAAATCACGAGTTTTACACCGGCAAAATAAGAAAGCCGGGTGAGTCGGCTCTATAGTCCATCCGTATGTGCTCTGATCCGCTATTTTGCTGTATGTGAGGGTTAGTTTCAATACACCCCCCCCACCTCATTGTGTGACGCGGAGGATGCGGAGGCGGCGCAGGATGCAGACGGCGAGGAGGGTGGCGAAAAATACGATGAAGGGGGAGATCTGCGACGTGACCGGCGTGAGGCCGGTGCGCTCGGCTATTGGGTAAAGCAGCTGGATGAAGATGGGGTGGAGGATGTAGATGTAGAGCGAATCGCGTTCGCCGAGCTTAGAGAGCCATGTAGGCCGGTGAGTGGGGATGGAGAGAAACATCAGGAAAAGGCTTATGGCGAGCAGAGGTGTGCTGATATACATCTCGCGGCGGCAGGGGAGCCCCATGCGGGTGAGGATGATGCTCTCGCCGATGGAGGTGAGGCAGAAGAGGAGCACCCACCAGTGGGCGCCGCGCAGCCGAGGCACCGCTTTAAGGCTCTTGAAATATGCACCGAGGGCGAAATAGGGGAGCCCTTCGAAAAGGAAGTTGCGTAAGTAGACGGTATCTCCGCCCGTGAAGAGGCTGTAGAGGGGCAATGCCAGCAGCAAAAACGGGGGTGATACGGAACAGCAGGCGCCACTTCCCGGCCCTGTCAATCAGGCCGATAATCAGCAGCACATAGATGTAGGCATAGAGGTACCAGAGGTGGTAGCCGAAGGGGCAGTCGTTGCACAGCGCCCAGTCAATGAGCGTTTCAGCAATGGAAGGGGTGAAAAGGCGGTGGTTCTGCCCCAGCGACATCAGTTCGCTCCAGCCGATGAAAAGGAGTGTGGCCCAGAGAGTGATCATGCCTATGCGGCGCAGGGCGCGTCGCAGTCGGTCGGCGCCGACGCCCGCCGCGCTGTCGCGGTACATGAAATAGCCGGAAATCATGAAGAATACCGGCACGGCAGCGCGGGCCAGAGGGAGAAATGTGTCGGTATAGGCCCAGGCCACATGGAGTATGATGACGAGGAAGGCGCAGAGGGCCTTGAGGATGTCGATAGAGTAGTTGCGCTGCATACGGATGAAGTGGGGTAGGGTGATGTTTCCGCCGGCAAAGATACGTCAAATTTGTGAGATGTAGATATAAGCTGCCACCTACAATCTGCTATCTGCCATCTCCAATCTCCTGTCTCCTGTCTCCTGTCTCCTAACTAAACACTGAGCGCAGCACCTCGAGCGACGCCACCGTGCCCAGGCGCTGAAAGTGGATCTGGTAATACTGTATCAGCCGGTCGAGGATCAGATTGCGCTCCCGGCGCGACAGCTGCCACAGGTGGCTGTTGCGGAGGGTCATGCGTCGCAGCCGGTAAGCCGCCTCGGCCTCCGCCGAGGGGATCCAGCGGCCGTGGAGCGGGGCTGACGAGCGAAAGATACCGTCGGCCATGTCAAACACCGCCCCGGGGCGGTATGTGGCCCAGTCGGGCTCTATCCCCATGAAATGCTGCAGGCGCAGCAGGAAGGCGATGTGGAGGTTTGCAGCCCTCGGGGCGGGGGAGCGGGCTATCATCTCGGCCGTGAGTGCTATGAAGTCGTAGAGATGCACATCGGGCTGCTGCTCGCGCAGCAGCGATGCCAGCACCTCCGCCAAAAATAGCGAAAGAGTGCCGCTCAGCGGTCCGGGCGCCGCAGTGCCGGCATCCGATACGGCCATCAGATCTTTCATCCGCATCATCTCGCTGCCCGTGCGGCTGATAGCCTCGCACTCGAATCGGCCCAGGGGCATCGTCAGGGCACGCATGCGCAGGGCGCTGCGGCCGTTGCCGGCGGGCACGGTGAAGGTCACGCGCCCCTTCTGGCGCGAGTAGGCGGTGAGTATGTTGTTGCGGTCGGTGTAGCGCACGGTTCGCAGCGCTATGCACTCCAGTTTTTCGTACATTTTTGTCTCTTCTATTTCCTCACACCCTGTAGGGACGCCTCCGGCTCGTGCGTCCGCCCTTGCCGGCTGCGCCGGCCTGCGTCCTCGCACGATTTTTCGCTTAAGTAACGTTATTCGGAATCGTTACGCACAGCAGAGGGCTGATTTCGCTTTCCTTCTGCCCTGATTTTACCCCAAATTTCGCTATTTTTACGCGATTTACCCCCTCAAAACCGCAAAAAATGGTGAAATTTTATTAAATCACACATTTTCTACCCGAATATTTGGCGAACACAATTTTTTCACCTAACTTTGCACCGCTAAATGAGAAAAGCGCCTCGGCGCCTTCTGTTCAGCTCCGTTGGCCCATTCGTCTATCGGCTAGGACGCAAGATTTTCATTCTTGAAAGAGGAGTTCGATTCTCCTATGGGCTACCAAATTAAATCAGAAACTGACTTTTACATTTGAAAAATGGCAAATCATAAATCAGCTTTAAAACGCATTCGCCAGACAGAATCCCGCCGCCTCCGCAACCGCTATTACGCTAAGACGGCTCGTAACGCAGTTCGTCGCCTCCGCGCTCTTACCGACAAAGCACAGGCACAGGAAACATATGTGAAGGTATCGGCTATGCTCGACCGCCTCGCTGCCAAGAACACCATCTCGAAAAACAAGGCATCGAACCTCAAGAGCAAGCTCGCCCTGCACATCAACAAGCTGGCCTAAGCTCGCAGCCTCAGTGCAGGCATTTTGCTAACGAATAACGCGCTCACCGGCGCACGGCCGCGCAAACGGCCACACATACGCCACCGAGTGTGAAACTTTTTGGATGACTAAGAATTAGTTCTCGTAATTTTTTTCTCCCACTCGCTTGTGAAAGCCGGTGGGTTGATTACGGCCCATTCGTCTATCGGCTAGGACGCAAGATTTTCATTCTTGAAAGAGGAGTTC